>NZ_DASXJS010000178.1:0-12723 GCF_036497245.1 Actinomycetospora sp.
CCAAGTCGGCCGCGACCAGCGCCGCCGACAAGCGCGCCCCCAAGGCCTGACGCTCCCCCGAGGCCACGGCCCCGTCACCACCGTCATCGCACGGTGGGGCGGGGCCGTCGTCGTGCCAGGGACCGGGAGGCGGCCGGGCCGACCCGGTCAGGGCGTGAGGCGCTCCCCCGACGTGGCATCGAAGGCGTGCACCGCGTCGGGGTCCACCCGCAGCGCGATCGTGTCCCCGTACCGCACGCTGGTCCGGCCCGGTCCGCGCACCACCAGCGTGGTCGCCTCGTCGTCGGCCATGTGTGCGTAGAGGTAGGACTCGCTGCCGAGCTCCTCGACGACGTCGACGACGGCCTTCACCCCGGCGCCCGAGCCCTCGGAGTCCACCGACAGGTCCTCCGGGCGCACGCCCACCGTGACGGTGTCCGCGGAGCCGGCCCCGTCCCGGATCTCCCGGGACAGCGGGATCCCGATCCCGCCGAGCGTCACGCCGTCCCCGGAGCGACGCAGGTCGAGCAGGTTCATCGCCGGTGAGCCGATGAACCCGGCGACGAAGGCGTTGACCGGACGGTCGTAGAGCTCGCTCGGCGTCGCGTACTGCTGGAGTGCCCCGTCGCGCAGCACCGCGACGCGGTCGCCCATCGTCATCGCCTCGACCTGGTCGTGCGTCACGTAGACCGTGGTGACGTCGAGCCGGTTCTGCAGTGACGCGATCTGCGAGCGGGTCTGCACGCGCATCTTCGCGTCGAGGTTGGACAGCGGCTCGTCCATGAGGAACACCCGCGGCTCCCGGACGATCGCGCGGCCCATCGCGACACGCTGGCGCTGACCGCCGGAGAGCGCCTTCGGCTTGCGGTCGAGGTACTCGGTGAGCCCGAGCAGCTCGGCGGCGGCATGGACCTTCGCCGCCCGCTCCGCCTTGTCGATCCCGCGCATCTTGAGCGGGAACGCCATGTTCTCGGCGACCGTCTTGGCCGGGTAGAGCGCGTAGTTCTGGAACACCATCGCGATGTCCCGGTCCTTCGGCGGCACGTCGACGACGTCGCGACCGTCGATGCGCACGCTGCCCGCGTCGATCGACTCCAGCCCGGCGAGCATCCGCAGCGCCGTCGACTTCCCCGACCCGGACGGGCCGACGAGGACGACCAGCTCGCCGTCGGTGACCGTCAGGTCGAGCTTGTCGACCGCCGGCTTCGCGCCCGGCGTGTAGATGCGCGAGGCCTGGTCGAACACCACTTCAGCCATCAGATCCTCCCTGCATGGTCCAGCTCCGCTTCGCTGCGTGTCCGTTCACTTCACCGCGCCGAACGACAGACCCTGCACCAGCTTGTTCTGGGCGAACCACCCCGCGAGGACCACCGGCAGCGCCGCGAGCGTCGCCGCCGCCGAGAGCCGGGCCCAGTACAGGCCCTCGGAGGTGATGAACCCGACGAGGAACACCGGCACCGTGCCTGCGTTCGCCGCGGTCAGGTTCACCGCGAAGAAGAACTCGTTCCACGCGAAGATCACGCAGATCAGCGCCGTGGCGAAGATGCCGGGCGAGATGATCGGCAGCACCACCTCGCGCAGCGTGCGCCCGAGCGACGCGCCGTCGATCGACGCGGCCTCGAGCAGCTCGTTCGGCACCTCGAGGAAGAACGACCGCATCATCCACACCGCGATCGGCAGGTTCATCGCGGTGTACAGGACGATCAGCGTCCAGATGTTGTCCAGCGCCCGGAGCTCGTTGACCACCACGTAGATCGGCACGATGGCCGCGACCACCGGCAGCATCTTCGTGGAGATGAAGAAGAACAGGACGTCCTGGGTCTTCTCGACCGGCCGCAGCGAGACCGCGAACGCCGCGGGGGTGGCGAGCACGAGCACGAGCGCCGTCGAGATCGCGGTCGCGCCGAGCGAGTTCGCCAGGTACGGCCCGATCCCGGCCTCGAACACCGCCCGGAACTGCTCCAGCGTCGGCGTGAAGAACAGCGTGGGCGGGTCGGTGTACGCGGCGTTCTCCGACTTGAACGCCGTGAGCACCATCCACAGCACCGGGAAGAAGAACCCGATGGCGACGATCCACGTGAGGGTGGTGAGCAGGGCGGGCCCGACACGCGACGGGCGTCGCGGGCCCTCGGTGCGCGCCGGGGCGGACTCCGTCGCCGGCGTGTCCTCGATCGTCGCGGCCATCAGCTCTCACTCCCGGCTGCACCGAAGGAACGGAACACCAACCGCAGCGCGAAGGTCGCGACGATGATCGTCAGGACCACCACGACGACGCCCATCGCGGCCGACTGCCCGATGTCGAAGCCGAGGAACGCGCGCTGGTAGATGTAGAAGGGCAGGTTCGCCGATGCCGTGCCGGGGCCACCCTGGGTGATCATGTAGACGGCGTCGAAGGTGTTCACCAGGTAGATCGCGCCGAGCACGATCCCGAGCTCGAGGAACCGCCGCAGGTGCGGCAGCGTCAGCTCGATGAAGATCGCCCACGCGCCCGCGCCGTCGACGCGGGCCGCCTCGATCTGGTCCCCGGGCTGCGACTGCAGGCCGGCGAGCAGCAGCAGCATCATGAACGGCGTCCACTGCCAGATCAGCGCGGCCATGACCGACGCGAGCGGGTAGGTGGAGACCCAGTCCGTGCCGGACGCCCCGAACGGCGAGAGCACGAAGTTGATGAGGCCGTAGGTCGGGTCGAGCAGCGTCGTCTTCCACAGCAGCGCCGCCGCGACCGGCGTGATGAGGAACGGCGTGACCAGCAGCGTCCGGACCACGCCGCGGCCGATGAAGTGCCGGTTCAGCAGCAGGGCGAGCAGCAGGCCCAGGATCACCGCGATGACCACCGAGCCCAGGGTCATGACGACCGTGTTCACCGCGACCCCGCGGAACTGCGAGTCGGCGAACACGTTCGCGTAGTTCTCGAACCCCACGAACTCCCGCGAGCCCGGCCGCACGAGGTTCCACGACTGGAACGAGTAGTAGATCGTCAGCAGGAACGGGATCTGCGTGATGACGATCGTGAACACCAGCGCGGGCAGCAGCGGGGCCCGCCGCACCCACCCCTCGGACCGCGCCGAGCGCTTCGTCGTGGTGCCGCCGCTCGCTGGTGGGGGTGTCGCGGCGGGTCGTTCCAGAGTGGTGGTCACTGGTAGCTCTCCCCCACCGTCGTCGCGTACTCCTGGGACTGTTCGAGTGCCTGCTGCACCGTCTTCTGCCCGGCGATGGCGGCGCTGATCTGCTGGCTGACCCGGGTGCCGAGGTCCTGGAACTCGGGGATCCGCAGGAACTGCACGCCCTGGTAGGGCACCGGGTCCACGGTCGGCTGCTGCGGCTTCGCCTGGGAGATCGCGTTGAGCACCGTCGGGCCGAACGCCGCGGCGGCCTGCTGGTACTGCGGAATCTGATAGGTCGACAGTCGCGACCCCGGCGGCACGGACGTCCATCCGAGCTGGTTGCCCACCCGCTGCATGTACTGCTTGGAGGTCATCCAGCTCATGAACTTCCAGGCGGCGTCGGGGCGCGGCGTGGTCTTCGGGATCGCCAGCGACCAGGTGTAGAGCCACCCGGAGGTGGGAGTGGCGACGACGGGCGCCGGCACGAAGCCGACCTTCCCGACGACCGTCGACTCGTCGGGGTTCTCGACGGTGCCCGCGGCGGAGGTGGAGTCGTACCACATGGCCGCATTGCCCTGGCCGAACTGCGTGCCGCACTCGGAGAACCCGGCCTGCGCGGCGCCCGGCTCGCCGTAGGCCTTGACGAGGTCGACGTAGAACTGTGTCGCCTGCTCGAACTGCGGGCTGGTCAGCTGCGCCCGCCACTGCGGGTCGTACCAGCGGCCGCCGAAGGTGTTCACCACCGTGTTGAACGGCGCCATCATCTCGCCCCAGCCCGGCTTGCCGCGCAGGCAGATACCGGCCCGACCCTGCGGGCGGTCGGTGAGCTTCGCGGCCAGGTCCGCGACCTGCTGCCAGGTCGGATTGGCGGGCATCGTGAGGCCGGCCTGCGCGAAGAGGTCGGTGCGGTACATGAGGAACGACGACTCGCCGTAGAACGGCACCGAGTACATGTGGCCCTGATAGGAGAGCGAGTCGCGCACCGTCGGGATGAAGTCGTTCCCGTCGTAGCCCGGCGTCGCGTCGATCCGGGGCTGCAGGTCGGTGAGCCAGCCGTTCTGCGCCCACTGCGGCGTCTCGTAGTTCGAGATCATCACGGCGTCGAACTCGCCGCCGCCGGTCGCGACGCTGGCGGTGATCTTGGCGCGCGCCTCGTTCTCCGAGAGCGAGACGAAGCGCAGCCGGATGCCGGGGTTCTCCGCCTCGAACTGGGGCGCGAGCGTGATCGCGTCCTCCATCTGCGGGTTGGACACGATCGCGACGGTCACCGTCTGTACACCGGGCTCAGCGCCCAGCGCCCCGGCCCCCGAGCACCCCGCGACCATCCCGAGCAGGGCCACCCCGAGCACGGCGAGCACGAGACGCGCCCGTCCGAACCGCCTCGGCGCCACTGCCTCGTCCGGTGCCCTGCGTCGCACGCCGCCTCCCGAGCCGCTGGAGTCCGAACCCGCCGACGAGTGACGTGCTTCACGTCGTCGTCACTTCGGGCGACGGTAGGACCGCGAACCGTGTCCGCGCAAGCGCTTGACCGAACTCAGCGGGAGGAATCCGGCGCGCGACGCGCCGGGCCGTCCCACGAAGATCGGGACCCTGACGGTCGATCGCGGGGGCATGATTCGGGTCGGTGCCCCACGGGGCGGAGACGGGAGGTGCCGCAGTGGTCACGATGGCCGACGTCGCTCGTCTGGCCGGCGTCTCGACCGCGACCGTCTCGCACGTCCTGAACAACACGCGCGCGGTCAGTGACGACACCCGGGCCGCCGTGCTCGCCGCCGTCGAGGAGACCGCGTACACCCCGAACACCGTCGCGCGCTCCCTCGCGACGTCCCGCACGACGACGCTCGGGCTCGTCCTCTCCGCGATCTCCAACCCGTACTTCGGCGAGCTGCTCTCCGCGGCCGAGAGCGCCGCCGCGGCCGCCGGGTACACGCTCCTGCTCGTCGACCCGCACGAGGACCCCGACTACGAGCGCACCGTCGTCGCCCGGTTGCACCATCACCGCGTCGACGGGGTGGTCCTCGCCCCGTCCGCGCGGCCCGATGCGGCCCTCGAGTACCTGGCCCGCCACGAGGTCCCGACGGTGCTGCTCGACCGGCTCCTGTCCGTGGGGCTCGCCGCGACCCTCGACCAGGTCGGCAGCGAGAACCAGGAGGCCACCGCGACGCTCACCCGCCACCTGGTCGAGCACGGCCACCGGCGGATCGCGCTGGTCGCGGGCCTCGCCGGGCTCGCCACGACCGACGAGCGCCGGGCCGGCTACGTGCAGGCGCTGGCGGCCGCCGGGATCGAGCGCGACCCGACCCTCGAGGTCTCCGGGGACTCGGCGACCGACCCCGCCCGGATCGCCATGGCCGGGCTCCTCGGGCTGCCCGAGCCGCCCACCGCCGTCGTCGTCGGGAACAACAGCATGACGATCGGTGTGATCGCCGCGCTGCGCGACGCCGGGTCCCGGGTGCCCGACGACGTCGCCGTGGTCGCGTTCGACGACTTCGCCTGGGCGGATCTGTTCGCGCCGCGCCTGACGGTGATGGCGCAGCCCTTCGCGCGGATCGCCGCCGAGGCGGTGCGGCTGCTGCTGCGCCGCCGTGCCGAGCCGGGCGCAGCGCGGGAGGTGCTGCGGCTGCCGCCGTTCTTCGTGGTGCGGGAGTCGTGCGGGTGCCCTCCGCACCCGTAGGTGCGCTCCGCGCTCGTGAGTCCTATCGGCGTGCTCCCCTTGATTGGTGTCATGGCACCGGAAAGTGCTCACATGGGCGCATGCCCACCTTCGTCGCCGGAGTCGACTCCTCCACCCAGGCCACCAAGGTCGTCGTCGTGGATCCCGCGGACGGGTCCGTCGTCCGGGAGGCACGCCGGGCCCATCCCGACGGCACCGAGGTCGATCCCCGGGTCTGGTGGTCGGCGCTGTGCGAGGCCCTCGACGAGGTCGGCACCCACGGCGTCGCGGCGATCGCAGTGGCGGGCCAGCAGCACGGGATGGTGCTGTGCGACGTCCGCGGCGAGCCGGTGCGCGACGCCCTGCTGTGGAACGACACCCGCTCCGCCGACGCCGCGCGCGACCTGACCGAGGAGCTCGGGGGCGCGAAGGCGTGGGCCGACGCGGTCGGCACGGTGCCGGTCGCGAGCATCACCGCCACCAAGCTGCGGTGGACCGCCCGGGCCGAGCCCGAGGTCCTCGGGCGGGCCCGGTCGGTCATGCTGCCGCACGACTGGCTCACCTGGCGGCTGCGCGGCGGCGGACGGGCCGGCGTCGAGGCGGTGACCGATCGCGGGGACGCGTCCGGCACCGGGTACTGGTCGCCCCACGAGGAGCGCTACCGGCCCGACCTGCTCGAGCTCGCGGCCGGCCGGGAGCTCGATGTCCCACGGGTGGCGGGAGCGGGCGAGAACGTGGGTCGCGGGCACGAGCATGGACCGGCCGCCGGCCTCGTCGTCGGCCCCGGCACCGGCGACAACATGGCGGCGGCCCTCGCGATCGGCACCGCCCCGGGGGAGCTCATCGTCTCCCTCGGCACCTCCGGCACGGTGTTCGCCTCCGCCGAGAAGCCCACCGCGGACCCGTCCGGCCTGGTCGCGGGGTTCGCGGACGCCCGCGGCCGCTACCTGCCGCTGGTGTGCACGCTCAACGCCGCCCGGGTGCTCGGGGTGGGCGCGACCCTGCTGGGGGTCGACCCGGACGGGTTCGACGAGCTCGCCCTGACCGCCGACCCGGGCGCGGGCGGGCTGGTGCTGGTGCCCTACCTCGAGGGCGAGCGCACCCCGGACCGTCCCGACGCGACGGGCCACATCGCCGGCCTCACCGGCGCGAACGGCACCCGGGAGAACCTGGCGCGCGCCACCGTGGAGGGCATGCTCTGCGGCCTCGCCGCGGGGGCCGACGCGCTCGCGGAGGTCGGCGTGCCCGGCGAGCGGGTGCTGCTCATCGGGGGCGGCAGCCGCTCGCGGGCGGTCGCCGAGATCGCGCCCGCGGTGTTCGGGACCGACGTCGAGGTGCTGGCGCCCGCCGAGTACGTCGCCCTCGGCGCGGCCCGCCAGGCCGCGTGGGCGCTGCACGGCGAGGAGCCGGACTGGCGGATCGGGCGCGACGCCGTGGTCGAGGCGGCGCCCGCCGACCGCGAGGCCGCCAGGGCGGTGCGCGAGGCGTACGGAGCCGTCAGCGCGGGGGTGTGATCCCGGGCCGGGGCCCCGCGGTGGGATGTCGGGGTGACCGAACCGTTCCCCCTCGCCGAGGACGACCTCGACGAGCCCGGGATCATCGCGCCCGGCGCGATGCGCACCCGCGGCTCCGCCCCACCCGAGGTCGTGCTCTGCTTCTTCCCCGAGGTCATGGCCGCCCTCGCCGAGCACGCCCCCGAGGCGGCCGTCCTGCACTCCGAGAACGGCCGGTCGCCGGTCCTCGCGCTGACCCGCCCGGACGGCTCCACGGTCGGCGTCGTGCACCCCGGCGTCGGCGCGCCGATGGCCGCCGCGACCCTCGAGGAGGTCGTCGCCCTCGGCGGTCGCCGGTTCACCGCAGTGGGCGGGGCGGGAGTGCTCGTCCCGGACCTGGTGCTCGGGCACGCGGTCGTCGTCGGATCGGCGGTCCGCGACGAGGGCACCTCGTTCCACTACATGGCGGCCGGGCGCACCGTCGACGCGGACCCGGCGGGCGTCGAGGCCCTGGTCGCGACGCTGCACGCGGCCGACGTCGCCCACACCGTCGGGCGTACCTGGACCACCGACGCGGTCTATCGCGAGACCCGCACCCGCACCGACCGACGCCGCGCCGAGGGCTGCCTCACCGTCGAGATGGAGGCCGCGGCCCTCATCGCGGTGGCCCGCTTCCGGGGCGTCGCGTACTCCCAGGTGCTGTTCGCGGGCGACTCGCTCGCCGGCGAGCAGTGGGATCACCGCCGGTGGACCACGGCGCGGGAGGCCCGGCGGGCGCTGGTCGAGGTGGTCGCGGGCGTCAGGGTCCCGTGACCAGCGTCAGCCCCATCGAGGCCAGCACCGGCGCGAGCGGCTGGAAGTAGGTGGTGCCGCCCGCCACGCAGTCACCGGTCCCGCCCGAGAGCGTCCCCTGGGCCTGGGCGGTGTCGGGGGCGAGGTAGGGGCCGCCCGAGTCGCCCGGGTCGGCGCAGACGGTGGTCTGGGTGAGGCCGGTGATGACGGTGCCCTTGCCGTAGTTCACGGTGACGTCCGTGGCCTGGACGACGCCGCAGTGGTAGCCGGAGGTGGATCCGGAGCGGCAGACGGGGCTCCCCGTGGCCGCCGCGGTGGCGCCGGTGATCGTCGGACCGCCCTTGACCTGCCCGCTCCCCCGCCACGCCGCGGTGTTGGTGACCTGGACGATCCCGTAGTCGTGGCCGGGGTACTCGGACCGCACGACCGGGCCGATCGGTTGCCGGTCGGGCCCGTTCCAGGTGCGGCCCTCGGTGGTGCAGTGTCCGGCGGTCAGCAGGTAGGTCGTGGTGCCCCGGCGCGCGGAGAACCCGTCGGAGCAGCGCGTTCCCGAGGTGGTGATCGTGGTTCCGCCGACCAGGGGGCCCGGGGCGGGCGGGCCGGCGGCGGGAGGGGCGGCGGCGAGCGGACCGGCGTCGAGCGGGCGGATCGGCGCGGACATGGGCTGCACACGGACCGCGGCCGGGTTGTCGTCGGCCGCGAACGCGCCCGCGGCCCGGGTGGCCGGCCCGACGACGGCGACCACGGTCTGGTGGGTGCCGGGGTCGACCCACCAGGCGGTGACGTTCGCCGGTGCGGTCGCGCGGCGGGCGTCGAGCCGGTCCTTGGCCGCCTGGCCCTCGCGCGGCGCCACGGCGGCGGAGCGCATCGTCGATCCGGGCCCGGACGGCAGCGGCGGGGGCGTCGGCGTGCCGGCGAGGGCCGGGCCACCGAGGGCGACGACCGCCGCGAGGACCACCGCGCCCGTGACCAGTAGGCGGGTCCGGCGACGCGGAGGACAGGAGGGGCGCACGCAGGAGGCTCCGTGGTTCGCATGGCGCAATTGATTAGCCCATGCAGACTACGAGTTGCCCGCGTCCTCCACCCTGGCGGTGACCCGGACGGATGACGGTCCGAGTGGCTCTCGCGGGCGCCCCCGCGCCGGGCATGATCACGAGTTCGGTGACGACGCGCCTTCGGCAGCCACGACTCGCCGTGGAGGCCCGGATCTCGCGACCTTGATCGACCTTCGTGCGGCGAAGTGCTCGCTCAGCGAGCACTTCGCCGCACAGATCCCGATCATGGGTCAACGGCGGGCCGGGACGAGCCCGAGACCGAGCCCGAGACCGAGACCGACCTACTTCGCCGGGGCGGGCCCGGCGTCGCGCAGGCGCGTGACGGTCAGGCCCTGCGCGCCCTTGGCGGCCACCAGGCCGACGCGGTCGTTCACCGCGACCGCGGACGGCTGGCTCGCGGCCTTCTGCTTGCGGACCTTCGAGGTCGGCGTGAACGTGTAGCTCTGGGTGAAGCCGTCCTTGCTGCGGACGGTGACCGACGTCGGCGACGCGGCGGTCACGATCCCGCGCTGGATGTCGACGGTGCGGTCGCCCGCCTTGCCGTGCAGGACCACCTCGCCGTGCTCGGCCCGGCGGGCGAGGGGGTGGCGGGCCTTCTTCGCGTGGGCCTTCGCGCCCGGCGAGGACGGGGCGGCCGACGAGGTGGACGGGGGCGGGGGCGCGCTGGTCTCCGCGACGGCCACCGCCGTGCCACCGCAGGCGAGGGCGACGACGACGGCCGCGACGAGGGCGGGACGGGCCCACGAGATGCGCATGCTGTGCTCCGGTTCCTGTCGTTGGCGACGCCGGGCGTGCCCGGGAACGATTCCCGGCCGATCCGCCCGACGTCGCAGGACGCTAGGAAAGGGAACTGAGAGCGCGATGAATCCGACGGGGACCCACGCCACGCTTTCAGGGAATCGTCAGGAAGGCAGGAAATTAGTTCCCGCGACGCCACCGGAGTGCTCCCGGAGCCCTCGGCTATCGTGACGCCGTGTCCGATCGATGGGACCCGCGCCCGCGCGGGCGAGGTCCGTCGCGGTCCGCCGCGCCCCCGCCCCCGGCGCCGCGGCCGCCGTCGGGGCCGGACGGATCCGGTCGCGGTCCGTCGCGGTGGTCGACGGGTTCCTGGGCGGCCGGGTCCCGGCGCGGCGGAGGCGACGCCCCCGCGGGCAGGTCCCGACCCCCGCAGAGCGGGACCTTCGCGGTCGGCCCGGGCTACCCGTGGCCGCTGGTCGTCCTCGGTGCGGTGGTGGTGACCGGCCTGCTCGCGTGGCTGCTGCTGCACCGTGGCGGACTGCTGGGGCTGATGTTCCCGGTCGGCTACCTCGTGGTGTGCATGCTCGGGGTCGCGATGGTGCGGGCCGAAGCCGTGGCGGTGCCCGCGCTCGCGGCACCGGTCGTGGCGTTCCTCGGCCTGGTCATCGCCGCGATCGTGACCGGTGACGCCGCCAGCAGCACATTGTTCCTGCTCGGCGTCTTCGCGCCGCTCGCGGAATTGTTCTGGTGGATGCTGGTGGCGACCGTCGCCTGCCTCGTCGTCGGATTGCTGCGTTTCCGTCAGGTCCGTCCGGGCTGGTCCCCCGCCGCCGCGCTGCGCGGGTCGGGGGCCGCCTGATGGCGGGCCCGCCCGAGGGCGCGGACAAGCCCGGTGGGTTCCGGATGCCCCGTCGCGGCGACACGCGGCCCGACGGGGGCAACGGCGGCAACGGCGGCCGACCGTCCCCGCCCCCGGCCGCCCCCCGACCGGCCCCCGGCCCCGCGGGCCCTCCGCCCGGCAACCGTCCCGGGCCGCCGCCCGCCGGCCGTCCCCCGGCCGGTCCGCCGCCGGGTGCGGGACGCCCCGGCCCGCCCCGGAACCCGCCGCCCGGTCCTCCGCCTGCTCCGCCGCCGGGCCCGGGCAGGCCCGAGAGCGGTCGTCCGTCCCCCAACCCGACCCGCGTCGCGCCCGCCCTCGAGCCCGACGAGCCCGCCGGTGGCGGGCGCCCCCCGAGCGGATCCGGGGACGGCGCGCGCGCGTTCCTCGAGCGTGTCCGGGACGCCGCGACGAAGAAGGTGCTGCTGCTCGTCCTCGCCGGCGCCTCGGTGGTGCTGCTGCTCGTCGCCGGCGGGACCGTGCTGACCGCGCGCGCGATCGACTCCGGGCTCAGCCGGGTCGACGTCATCTCGACGTCGTTCGGGTCGGTCCTCGGCACCGACCAGAACATCCTGCTCGTGGGGCTGGACAGCCGGACCGACAGCTTCGGCAACCCGCTGCCGAAGGACCAGCTCGCGGCCCTGCACGCGGGCGGCAGCGACGCGGGCGGGGACTCGACCGACACGATCATCGTGGTGCACATCCCCGGGGGCGGCGGGGCCGCGACGGGCTTCTCCATCCCCCGCGACTCCTACGTCGACCTGCCCGGCGGCTTCGGCAAACACAAGATCAATTCGGCGTACGCGTACGGGTCGAACGCCGCACGGCCGGAGCTGTCCAAGGACGGCGTGACCGGCAACGACCTCGCGGTGCAGGCCGGGGCCGCCGGTGCGAAGACCACCATCGGCGCCGTCGAGTCGCTCACCGGGCTGACGATCACGCACTACGGGGCGGTCAACCTCGCCGGGTTCGCGGACATCAGCCAGGCCATCGGCGGGGTGCCGGTGTGCCTGAACTCGAAGGTGGACGACTCCTTCTCCGGGGCCAAGTTCGCGGCGGGCCAGCAGTCGGTGTCCGGCGCGCAGGCCCTCGCGTTCGTGCGGCAGCGCCACGGCCTCCCCGGTGGCGATCTCGACCGCGCCCGCCGCCAGCAGGTCTTCCTCTCGAGCATGGCCCGCACCGTGCTCTCGTCGAACACGCTGACCGACTCGACCAAGCGCAACGCGCTCATCGCCGCCGTCGACAAGGCGATCACGGTCGACCGCTCGCTCGACGTGCTCAGCCTCGCCACCCAGCTGCAGGGCATCAGCTCGGGCTCGCTCGGGTTCCACACCATCCCGATCGTCAACGCGAGCTACGACACCGGCGACGACGGCGAGGCGGTGCAGGTGGACCCGTCGGCGGTGCAGAAGTACATCTCCGACACCGATTCCGGATCGACCGACTCCGGGAGCTCGTCGTCGAAGGCGTCCGGGTCCTCGGGCTCGTCGCAGGCCTCGGGCAGCTCGTCGAACTCCGCGTCGAAGACGTCCGCGGCCCCCGCCCAACCGAAGGCGAGCGGCGCGCCGGCCGTCCCGTCCTCGGACGCGGGGACGGCCGCGCCGTCGGTGCCGTGCGTGAACTGACCGGAGTCGTCAGAAAAGTCGCGTTCCGGACACTGGACGTCCGGAACGCGGCGTTGATCAACCCCCGTCAGTCCACCTCCTCCAGGGCACGCCCGGTGGTCAACGGCCCCAGCAGCCCGACGTCGAGGCAGAGCACCACGATGAGCGCAGCGGACCCGCCGAACACCGCGACCGGGCCCGCGGTCGCCAGCAGCGGCACGGCGATGAACGGCAGCACCACCGACGTGCCCCGCGAGAGCGAGTAGGCGACGCCGCTCGCCGTCGAACGGATCGACGTCGGGAAGATCTCCGCCTGGTAGATGTGGAACGAGTTCGAGAAGATGTTGCTCGCCGTCGTCAGGAGGAATCCCGCGGCGACGATCAGCCAGGGCGAGGCCGCCGCGGCGAACACGATCCCGAACACTGCG
>NZ_DASXJS010000179.1:0-17251 GCF_036497245.1 Actinomycetospora sp.
TCGAGGTCGTGCACGTCGGTGGCCATCGCGGGCACGTCGACGATCGGCACGCTCGGGTGCGCCCGGGTGAAGCGGGCGAGGACCCGGCGCTCGCGCTCGGCGGTCTCGACCCGGTCGGCGTGCAGGCGCAGCACGGCCGCCGCCGTCGCGTCCCCACGCGCCGCCTCGAGGGTCTCGGCGCCCTCGCGGGCCCGCGCACCGGAAAGCGTGGCGTGCACCGGGTGGGTGCGGTTGAGCACCAGACCGGCCAGCGGCATCTTCTCGGTGCCGAGCCGCTCGACGAAGTAGGAGGCCTCACGCAGCGCGTCCGGCTCCGGCGACGCCACCACGACGAAGGACGTCCCCGGGGCGCGCAGCAGCTGGTACGTGGCGTTGGCGCGCTCCTGGAACCCGCCGAACAGCGTGTCGAAGGCCTGCACGAACGCCGAGGCGTCCGAGAGCATCTGCCCGCCGAGGATCGTCGAGACGGCCTTCGCGAACAGGTTGAAGGTCGAGCCGACGATCTTGCGCAGCGCGCTCCCGCCGGCCCGCGCGGGGGCCGAGAGCAGCCGGATCATGCGTCCGTCGAGGAATGACGACAGCCGCTGCGGCGCGTCGAGGAAGTCCAGCGCGGAGCGTGACGGCGGGGTGTCGACGATGATCAGGTCCCACCGGCCGGTCGCGGCGAGCTGGCCCAGCTTCTCCATGGCCATGTACTCCTGCGTCCCGGAGAACGACGTGGAGATGGTCTGGTAGAAGGGATTGTCGAAGATCGCCTGGGCGCGGTCGGGCGTGGCGTGGCCCGAGACCATCTCGTCGAAGGTCCGGCGCATGTCGAGCATCATCGCCTGCAGCTCGCCGCCCGACTCGCCGGTGACGGCGTCGGGCACCGCCCGGGGCTCGTTGTCGAGCTCCTCGAGGCCCATCGACTGTGCGAGTCGCCTCGCCGGGTCGATCGTGAGCACGACGACCCGGCGCCCACGCGCCGCGGCCCGCAGCCCGAGCGCTGCCGCGGTCGTCGTCTTGCCGACCCCACCGGACCCGCAGCAGACGAGCACGCGGGTCGCGCGGTCGTCGATCAGCGTGTCCAGGTCGAGGTGCTCCGGGCGGCGGAAGCGCCCGGTCGGGGCGGTGCCGGTCGGCTCAGTGGCCATGGCGCACTCCCTGCTCGCGCAGCAGCTCGGCGAGCTCGTAGAGCCCGCCCAGGTCGACGCCGTCGGCGAGCTCGGGGAGCTCGACCTGCGGCATCCCGGCCGCGTCGAGGCGCGACCGCACGCCCGCCTCGACCGCGAGCCGCTCGGTGTGCTCGTCGACCTCGGTGAGCAGTCCGTCCATCTCCTCGTCCTTGAGGAAGAGCCCCGCGGCCTCGAGGCCGGCGCGCAGCCCGCGGTCGTCGACGGGCTGTCCGCCCTCGGCGGGTACGGGCAGGCGTGCGGGGCGGACCCGGTTGATCATGACCGCGCCGGGCGGGAGGTTCGCGTCCGTCAGCTCCTCGACGGTGTCGAGGGTCTCCTGCACCGGGAGGTCCTCGAGCTGGGTCACGACGTGCACGACCGTCTGCTGCGAGTGCAGCAGCCCGACGACGCCCTCGCTCTGCGTGCGGATCGGACCGGTCCGCGCGAGCGAGCCCATCGCCTTGGTGACGTCGAGGAACTTCACGACGCGGCCGGTGGGCGGCGCGTCGAGGATCACGGCGTCGTAGAGCGGCTGGCGCGACCCGCGGGAGCGGCGGTCGTCACCGACGGTGCGCCCGACGCACTCCTTGACCTTCCCGGTGAGCAGCACGTCGCGCAGGCCCGGGGCGAGCGTCGTCGCGAACTCCACCGCGCCCATGCGGCGCAGGGTCCGGCCGGCGAGCCCGAGGTTGTAGAACATCTCGAGGTACTCGAGCAGGGCCTCCTCGGCGTCGACGGCGAGGCCGCGGACCTCGCCGCCGTCGGGGGCCACCGCGATCCGCTGCTCGGAGTAGGGCAGCGGTGGGGTGTCGAAGAGCTGGGCGATGCCCTGGCGGCCCTCGACCTCGACGAGCAGTGTGCGCCCGCCGTCGGCCGCGAGGGCCAGCGCGAGCGCCGCCGCGAGGGTCGACTTGCCCGTACCGCCCTTGCCCGTCACGACGTGGAGTCGGGCGGCGGCGAGGGATTCGGGCCAGCGTTCCACGCCCCCGTCGTCGAGGACGCCGACACTGGCCGACCGGCGCTGGTTGCTCACGGCGACCAGCGTAGGACCGCGGCCTCGCGACCGTGGCCCCCGGCCGGAGGGCTCGGTCACACTGAGGTCCCCAGGCAGGTCACGGTGCGTGCGCACGACGTTGCCGCAGGTGTGAGGGGGTACGCGGGCGTCCGGGCCGGAGCCGGGCCCGCCGGAGGCGACATCTACCCTCGGCGGCCATGAGTGCGCAGACGTGGGAATACGCGACCGTCCCCCTGCTGACCCACGCGACGAAGCAGATCCTGGATCAGTGGGGCGTGGACGGCTGGGAGCTCGTCACCGTCCTCCCCGGCCCGACCGGTGAGCAGCACGTCGCCTACCTCAAGCGACCCCTGTCGTGACGTCCCCCACGGCACGCCTGGCCGAGCTCGGGGTCGAGCTCCCGCCGGTCGCGCCGCCGAAGGGCATCTACGTGCCCGCCAAGAAGGTCGGCGCCCAGGTCTGGACGTCCGGTCAGCTCCCGCTCGTCGGCGGAGAGCTGCCGGCGACGGGGCTGGTCGGGACGGACGTCTCGGTCGACGACGCCAAGGCCTACGCCCGCATCGCCGCGCTCAACGCGCTCGCGGCGATCGACGCCCTGGTCGGGCTGGACGCGGTCGTCTCGGTCGCCAAGATCGTCGGGTTCGTGGCCTCGGCCCCCGGGTTCGGCGGGCAGCCCCAGGTGGTGAACGGCGCGTCGGAGCTCATGGGTGACGTCTTCGGCTCGGCGGGCGAACACGCCCGCTCGGCGATCGGGGTGGCGGCGCTGCCGCTGGGTGCCCCGGTCGAGGTTGAGGTCGTCGTCGACCTGGCGTGAGCTTCGGTGGTGCGTGAGCGGACGACGCTCACGGCGGAGGGAGTACGGACGTGGCGATCACGGGTGCCGGCATCGACGGGGCACCGCTCGGTGGCGACCGGTCCGACGGGGCCCGCGGCGCCGGTGACGAGCGGCCCGGCGGCGCGACCCGTGCCGGCCACGACCTCCTCGTCGCCCTCGCCGGCCGCCTGCCCGACCGGTCGCTGTGGCGGCTGCGGGACTGGCTCGCCGCCGACGCGACGGTCGCGCTGCGCACCGCCCTCCCGCGGACGCTGCTGCGCCATCGGGTCGGGGTCACCGAGACCGAGCGTGTGTTGCTGCGCGAGGCCGTGACGACCTGGGGCGGCCCGCTGCGTCTGGTCGACGCGGTGCTGCACGCGGAGTCCGCCCCGGAACCGTCCGTGACGTTCGCGGAGCCCGGCCGCTCCGCCTGGGACGCCGCCGACCTCGTGCTGCGCGCCCTGCTCCCCACCGTCGGTGACGTGGGCGAGGTCCGACGTGCCTGGCGGTCGGGTCCGACGGCCGGCGAGGTGCGCGTGGTCCTCGTGAGCGCCGCCGGCGACCTGGCCGCCCTCACCGGTGCGGTCCAGCGGGCGCTGCGCGCGCACGGCGGCGCCGACCCCGGCGTCGAGGTCATCGGCGCGGGAACCGTCACCACCAGCTACCACCGCGCGGCGCTGGCCGCGTCCGACGTCCTCTGGCGCGCCGGGGCCCCGGCCTCGGTGTCCGCCTCCGCCCCGGAGCGGAGCCCCGGTCTCCCCGGCCCGCGATCCGGGGTCGTCCCCTCACCCCCGGAACTGGTGCGTCATGGCTGAGCCCGGTACCCCGCAGCCCGACGGACCGCGTCCCCCCGCCCCCCGGACCCGCGGCGGCGGCGGGCGTGACCCGGTGGCCCTCGCCGCCTGGCGGCGCGTCGCGGAGCAGCGGCGTCGCGCCGTCGACGGGGACCTCCCGGTCGTCGGCTCCGACAACGACGCTCCGGTGGTCGCCGACCTGGTGGGCCCCGCGGCGATCGCGGACCCCGGGCCCGTGGTGGCCGCCGAGCCGACCCGACCGGCGGCTCCCGTCGCCGAGCCCGTGCTGGCTGCCGAGACGCCGCCGCCCGCCCCTGTCGCCGAGCCGCTGCCGGCCGCCGACACGACGCCCCCGACCCCCGAGCCCGAGCCCGTGGTGGCCGCCGAGCCGACCCGGCCGGCCGCCGGGGTTCCGGTCGTGCGCGACGGGGCCGCCGATTCCGGTGGCCCGCGCGCGGGCGACACGCACGCCGGGTCCGAGAGCCACGCGGGGCCGGAAGCACCGTTGCCGTCCCGCGCGGGCCACGGTGACGGCCCGCCGTCGGGCGGACGCCTGCACGACGTCCTGCTCGGCCTCGCCGGGCGCCTCGACGACGACGCGCTCACCTCGGTCCGCGAGATGGTCGCCGCCGAGGACGACGCCGAGGCCGCCGAACTGCTCGGCGGTTGTCTGCTCGCCGGCGGGGTCGGGCTGACCCCCGGGGAGCGCTCGGTGCTGCGGCCCTGGTTCACGGCCGCGCGGGTCGACCCCGACCTGCTGGCACTGCTCCCGGCCGACTCCGGGGCGCTGAGCCGCTCGGTGCACCGGTTCGCCCCGACGGCGGCGGACCGTGTGCCCGGCCTGCCGCTGGCCCGGGCCGCGCGGCGGTTGCCGGGGGTGGTGGCGGTGCGCGAGAGCTGGCGCGTCACGCCCGCGGGGTCGGCTCCCGGGCCCGTCCCGCACCGGGTGGTCCTCGTGGAGACGGCCGGACCGGACGACTGCGACCACGTCGTGCACCACCTCGCCCACGCCGCCCGCTCCCTCGACGACACGTCGGTCGAGGTGTTCCCCTCGGGCGCCGCCCTGCCCGCCTACCACCGCGAGGCGCTCGCGGCCGCCCGCCCGCTCGTCGCCGACGGCGCCGTGGCGGGCCCGAGCGTTACGACCGCGCCTGCCCCGCCTGCGGAGCGGCCGGCCCCGCCGCGGTTCGGCGCCGTCGACGACGACGAGACCTGGCGGACCGTGGCCGACTCCGACACCGCCCGCCCGGCCACGAGCACGACCATGACGCCGCCGACCGGAGACCGTCCGTACCCGGACGAGGAGGAGCCCGATCTCGCGGATCTCGACGATCCCGCCGGTGCCGAGGACCCGGTCGACGCCGGTACGGCGGGCCTGCCCGCGGTGGCCGTCGAGCGCGAGGAGCGGGTTGAGCCTGCCGTCCCGGAGACACCGCCGGAGACCTCGATCGACGACGACCTCTCCTCGACCGCTCGCCGCATCGCCGCGCTGTGGGCCCGGCCCGCGCCGGAGGACTTCTCGGCCCCGCTGCCGGACGAGTCGCTCGAGCCCACCCGCCTCGAGCCCGACGGCGAGCACGTCGCCCCGCACGGCATCGCCGCGGAGGTCGACGCGGAGTCCGGGAACGACGACGGGACGCCCAGCGGGCGCCACGGGCTCCCCGCGGCTCCCGACCCGGGCACCTCGTCGTCCCGGTCGCCGAGCTCGGGGTCGCGCACCAACGGGCACCGGGTCGACCCGGAGGAGCCCGTCGACGGGATCGCCGACACCGCGAGCCTGGACAGTGCGGAGCCGCAGACGGGCGCGCCCGTCGCCGACGACGGGTCGGACCCCGACACCGCGCAGGTGCAGCGCGCCCGTCACAGCCGCGCCCGCGACGGGGACGCGCCGCCCGAGGCGGACCCCGACCCCGCACGCTATGGGCACGACGCCCGCTTCGGCGCCGGCGCCGGACCCGCCTGGCCGGGCGGCCCGGTGACCGGCGACCCCGGACCCGGCCCGGACACGCTGTTCGCCTCGCCCGTGGAGATCGGCGAGGAGCCGGTGACGTTCGGGACCAACGGTCACCGGCACGGTCCGGTCCCCGCGGTGCCCGACGACGAGCCGGTCACTCTCGGCACGAACGGCCACCGGCACGAGCCCACCGCGGGCGGGCCCCACGAGGAGCCGGCCACCGGCCCGGTGGCCTGGGCCGGACCGGCCGGTCCCGGGGGTCCGCCGCCGTACGCCGGGGCTGCCGGCCCACCGCCCCATGCGGGACCGCCGCATGCCGGGCGGCCCCACGCCGGACCGCCCGCGGGACCGCCGCCCGCCGGACCGCCCGCCGTCGGGCATCCCGCCGCCGGGCCACCGGCGGGCATTCCGGGGGGCCCAGTCCCCGGCCCCGTCGGGAACGGTCCCGGGCCGAGGCGGCCCGGAGACCCCGGGGACGTCGCGCCGCCGTGGGCGGCCGCGGACGGCGCGGGCTGGCCCTCCGAAGCGCCGGGATGGTCCCCGGCCGCGGACGGCGGACCCGGCCGTCCGCCTGAGGCGGAGAGCACGGCCGCGTGGTCGCCGGACCTCGACGACTCGGTCGCCCAGCTCTCCGACCGGGAGCGCGAGCTGCTGGCCCGGCTCCACGAGGAGCTCGCGCAGCGTGAGCGGGCCGAGGGTGCCGACCCGTTCGCCGGCCCGCCGCCCCCGTCGGATCGGCCCGCCCCGCCGCAGCCGCCGGCGCCGGGTCCGGGCGGGTCACGTCGCCCGCGTCCGGGCCCGCCCCCCGGACCCCCGCCGGGTGGCCGGGTCAACGGCCACGGACTGCCGGGGAACCCGGACGACACGGGCGCCTGAGCGACGCCGTTAGGGTCCGGGCGTGACCGACCCGTCCGAGTCCGCACGGCCCGAGCACCCCGCCTACGAGACGCTGCGCCCCGTGACGGCGGCCGCGGGCGTGGTGCTCGCGGACAACCCGTCCGGGATGACCCTCGACGGCACCAACAGCTGGGTGCTGCGCGCGCCCGGTCAGCGGGGGTGCGTCGTCGTCGACCCGGGTCCCGACGATCCGCGGCACCTCGCGCAGCTGGTGGACCAGGGGCCGGTCGAGCTGATCCTGCTGACCCACCACCACCTCGATCACAGCGAGAGCGCGCGCGCGTTCTCGGAGCGGACGGGGGCGCCGGTCCGCGCGCTCGACCCGCTGCTGTGCCTGGGCGCGGAAGGCCTGGGCGTGGGGGAGGCCGTCGGCGCGGCGGGCCTCGACATCCGCGTCGTGGCGACGCCGGGGCACACGACCGACTCGCTCTGCTTCGTCGTCGACGGCGACGGCAGCGTGCTGACCGGCGACACCGTGCTCGGGCGTGGCACGACCGTGCTCGGCGACCACCACGGCGCCCTGGGGGACTACCTGAGCTCCCTGCAGCGGCTCGCCGCGCTCCCGGCGGGGACCGCTCTGCTCCCCGGGCACGGACCCGACCTCGCGGACGCCCCGCAGACCGCGCGCGACTACCTCGCCCACCGCGAACAGCGCCTGGCGCAGGTGCGGGCGGCGCTGGGCAGGCTCGGGGAGGACGCGACGCCGCGCCAGGTCGTCGAGGTCGTCTACGCGGACGTCGACGAGTCCCTGTGGCCCGCCGCCGACATCTCGGTCGCCGCGCAGCTGGAGTACCTGCGCGAGCACGGCTGACGGCCGACGAAGGGCCCCTCGCCCGGCTGTCCGAGCGAGGGACCCCTTCGATCGGGACGACTAGCGGGCGCGACGCGCCAGGCGGTCCGGCTCCAGGATGAGGACGCTCTTGCCCTCGAGGCGCAGCCAGCCGCGGGCGGCGAAGTCGGCGAGCGCCTTGTTCACCGTCTCGCGCGAGGCGCCCACGAGCTGGGCGATCTCCTCCTGCGTGAGGTCGTGCGTGACCCGCAGCAGGCCGGCCTCCTGCGAGCCGAAGCGCTGCGCGAGCTGCAGCAGCGCCTTGGCCACGCGACCCGGCACATCGGTGAAGATGAGGTCCGCGAGCAGGTTGTTGGTGCGGCGCAGCCGACGGGCGACGACGCGCAGCAGCTGCTCCGCGATCTCCGGGCGCTGGGAGATCCACTCCTTGAGTGCGGTGCGGTCCATCGAGTAAGCGCGCACGTCCGTCACACACGTGGCGGTCGACGTCCGGGGACCGGGGTCGAAGATCGACAGCTCACCGAACATGTCGGAGGGGCCGAAGATCGAGAGGAGGTTCTCCCGGCCGTCCGGGGACCGCCGTCCGATCTTGACCTTTCCGCTCTGCACGATGAACAGCCGGTCACCCGGTTCGCCCTCGTTGAAGATGACGGTGCCACGGGGGAACTCGACGCGGTCGAGAGATTCCGTCAACACTTCGATCGCGGCCGGATCCACGCCCTGGAAGATCCCCGCGCGGGCCAGTACCTCGTCCACCGTCCGCTCCTCGCCGACTCGTCCGACCCCGTACGGTCCGAGGCTCGATGGCCTCGCGCCGCACTGTGTCACCAGTCACGTCTTTCACAAAGTCTAGTCGTGTGCGACGCCATGATCACGCTGCACGCGCCTGACGCGACCCCCGGGTCTAGCCCCCATGGTCGCCATCCGCGAGCAGCATCCCCCGTTTGGACGATCTTACCCGGCATATATGACGCCGCTGGGTGAGCGTCAGACACTCGTGGAGTCGCGCGGGGTCGGTGCCGTCCCGCGCCCGCGCTTCGACCCACCCCCGCGCTTGCCCAGGTTGCGCAGCCGGAACATCTGCAGGGCCCCGCCGATGCCCTGTCGGAACAGGGCCTTGACCTCGTCGGGGCGCGCGCGCTCGAGGAAATCCTCGACCTCGTCCTCACGGACGGTGCCCGCGCGCAGTCTCGTCTCCAGGCGTTCCATGCCCAGGGCGAAGACCATGATGAGCAGGGGGATGAGGACGGCGATCCAGGCGGTCATGGTGAGAGGGATGCTCCCGCACGCGCGCGAAGCGGCGACCACCGGGGTCGTCCGGGCGTGTCGGGACCTCCACCCATGCCCCGTCGCTCCGCTCGCCCGGTGTTCCCCATGCCCCGTCGCTCCGCTCGCCCCGTTCATTACCCTGGACGGATGACCTCGGGGGCCACGACTCGCAGCGGCGGAGCGACCGGTGCGAAACCGGGCGAGACGCGCCTCGGGCTCGTGCGCCGGGCCCGGCGCATGCACCGGGCGCTCGCCGAGGCGCACACCGACGCCCACTGCGAGCTCGACTTCACCAGCCCGCTCGAGCTGCTGGTCGCGACGGTCCTCTCCGCCCAGACCACCGATGTCACCGTCAACCGCGTGACCCCGGCCCTGTTCGCGCGGTACCAGGACGCGGCGGCCTACGCGGGCGCGGACCGCACCGAGATGGAGGAGATCCTCCGCCCGACCGGCTTCTACCGGGCGAAGACGAACTCGGTGATGTCCCTGGGTGCCGCGCTCGTGGAGAAGTTCGGCGGGGAGGTGCCCGGTCGCCTGAAGGATCTCGTCACGCTCCCCGGCGTCGGGCGCAAGACCGCCAACGTCGTGCTGGGTAACGCGTTCGGCGTCCCCGGGATCACCGTCGACACCCACTTCGGCCGCCTCACCCGCCGGTGGGCGTGGACCGACTCGGAGGATCCGGTGGAGGTGGAGAAGCAGGTCGGCGCGCTCATCGAGCGCAAGGACTGGACGATGCTGTCCCACCGCGTGATCTTCCACGGGCGCCGGGTGTGCCACGCGAAGAAGCCGGCGTGCGGCGCCTGCTCGCTCGCGAAGGACTGCCCGTCGGCCGGGATCGGCGAGAACGACCCGGTGAAGGCCGCCAAGCTGGTGAAGGGTCCGGAGGCCGATCACCTCCTGGCCCTCGTCGGTCTCGAGCGGTGACGCGCACGGAGGTCGGATCGACCCTGCTCGTGGTGGTCCTGGTGATCGTCGGGGTCATCGCCCTGTGGCCGCGGGACTCGGACGGCGGGTCCGCGCCGCAGCCCGTGCCCGCGGCGGCCCCCACCGTGCGCAGCGACCCCACCGAGCTCGCCGACGCCCGCGCCCGCGCCGCGCTCGAGCCCTGCCCGACCCCGACGGCGGGCGCCCCGGCCGCCGGGGCACCGCTCGCCGGCCTGACCCTCGACTGCCTCGGTGCCCCCGGCCGGACCGACCTCGGGTCCGCGCTGACCGGGCGGACGACTCTGGTCAACCTGTGGGCCTCCTGGTGCGGACCCTGCCGCGAGGAGATCCCGGCGATCACCGCCTACGCGGCCGAGCCCGGGGCGGCCGCGGTGCTCGGGGTCGACGTCGCCGACGACCCGGCCGACGCGCTCGCGCTCCTCGGCCAGCTCGGTGCCCGCTACCCGTCGGTGTCCGACCCGGGCCAGACCGTCGGGCGCCGCCTCGGGGCGGCGCCGGTGCTCCCGGCCAGCGTCGTCGTGCGGCCCGACGGCACCGTCGTCCCGCTGTCCGCCCAGGTGTTCGCCTCGCCCGCGCAGGTGCGCGCCGCGGTCGACGGTGCCCTGGCCAAGGCGCAGGGGTGACCGGCCTGCTGCGCCCGCGGGAGGCGCCGCCGTGGCTCGCGCCCCTCGTCGCCGGGTGCGGGCGGGCCACCGAGGACGACGTCCCGTTCCGGCGACGCCCGGGCGCGGACCCGGCCCGCGAGGCCGCCGTCCTGCTGCTCTTCGGTGAGACGGACGCGGGGCCGGACGTGCTGCTCACCGAGCGCGCCCCCGACATGCGCGACCACGCGGGCCAGGTCGCGTTCCCCGGCGGCGGGCTGGAGCCCGGCGACGGCGAGGGGCTCGACGCCAAGGTCACCGCCGCCCTGCGCGAGACCTGGGAGGAGACCGGGGCCGACCCGGCGGGCATCGTCCCGCTCGCGACGCTGCCTGCGCTGACGATCCCGGTCACCGGGTTCGCCGTCACGCCCGTCGTCGCGCACTGGGCCCGTCCCGTCGCGGTCGGCGTGGTCGACCCGGCCGAGGCGGCCGCCGTCGTCCGGGTCCCGCTCGCCGAGCTCACCGACCCGGACCGCCGCTTCACCGTCACCTCCCCCGGCGGCTACCTCGGGCCGGCGTTCGCCGTCCGCGGGCTCCTGGTGTGGGGGTTCACCGCCATAGTGCTGTCCTGGGTCCTGGACCTCGCGGGGTGGACGATTCCCTGGGACACCTCCGACGTCCGCGACCTCGACGAGGCCTGGGCCCGTCGGGGAGACAATGAGGCGGCCCGCCGCCGTGAGGGAGACGCGATCCGATGAGCTGGGTCGACATCGTCGTCGTGCTGCTCGCGCTCGCCGCGGCCATCTCGGGCTGGCGGCACGGGCTCGCGGTCGCCGCGCTGTCCTTCCTGGGCGTCATCGGCGGCGCCCTGGTGGGGCTGAAGATCGCGCCGCTGGTGGTCGGGCTGTTCGAGGGCGACACCAGCCGCGTCGTCGTCAGCGTGCTGATCGTCATCGCGCTGGTGGCGCTGGGCGAGACGCTCGGGGTCTATCTGGGGCGCGCGCTGCGTGACCGGATGCGGCTCAACGCCGTCCGCACCGTCGACTCGACGTTCGGCTCGATCCTGCAGGCCATCACTGCGCTCGTCGTCGCGTGGCTGATCGCGCTGCCGCTCGCGACGTCGTCGAACGTCGCGCTGTCCTCCGCATTGCGGAGCTCCACCGTGCTCTCGACGGTCGACTCGGTGATGCCCGCCCCGGTCCGGGCGCTGCCCAACGAGCTGCGCTCGATGTTCGACGCGTCCGGCTTCCCCGACGTGCTCTCGCCGTTCTCCTCCACGCCCGGCACGGCGGAGGTCCCGGCGCCGGAGCCGGCTCTCGTGCGCGACCCCGTCGTGGCGCGAGCCCGGTCGAGCGTGCTCAAGATCCGCGGTAAGGCGCCGTCGTGCTCCCGGGCGCTGGAGGGCACCGGGTTCGTGATCGGGAACGAGCGGGTGATGACGAACGCCCACGTCGTCGCCGGCACGAGCGAGGTGTCGGTCGAGGTGCCCAAGTCCGGCGGCGGCTCGGACACCGAGTCGGCGCGTGTCGTCTACTACGACGAGCAGGTCGACGTCGCGGTCCTCGCGGTGCCGGGGCTCGAGGCGCGCACGTTGCCGTTCAACTTCTCCGGCGCCCAGACCGGGGACAACGCCGTGGCGCTGGGCTATCCGCTCGACGGGCCGTTCTCGTCGAGCCCGGCCAAGATCCGTCAGCGGATCCAGCTGCGCGGCCCGGACATCTACGACTCGTCGACGGTCACCCGCGACGTCTACACGATCCGCGGCACGGTGCGGTCCGGGAACTCCGGCGGCCCTCTGGTGAACCCGCAGGGCCAGGTCATCGGCGTCGTGTTCGGGGCGGCCGTCGACCAGGGCGACACCGGGTTCGTGCTCACCGCCGACCAGGTCCGCGCGGCCCTGAACGCCTCGCCGGGCGCGACGAGCCGGGTGTCGACGGGGAGCTGCGCGGCGTAGGTGCGCTCCGCGCTCGTGAGCACTATGTGGGGCTATAGCTTCTTTTTGTGCTCACCGGCCGGAGGCACCCAGGCGGCGGAGGAGCACCTCCGTGACGTGGCGCGGGGACTCCTGGTGCGGGAAGTGACCGACCCCGGGCACCGTCAGGAACTCGTGGTCCGCTGCCCAGCGGGCCGAGGCGCGCGCGACCGGGGCGGGCACCCACGGGTCGTGCTCGCCGTGCAGCGTCAGGACCGGCACGTCGATCCGCCGGTCGATCGCGCGGGCGAAGCGCCCGCCGTCGGGACGACCCTGGGAGCGCACCGCCCAGCGGAAGTACTCGAGGGCGCAGTGCGAGGTGCGGGGGGTCAGGATCGCGGCCGCGTGATGGGCGGCGACCCCCGCGAACTCGGGCGCCTGGGGCCACGCCGGCCCGGAGCCCGCCGCCAGCAGCTCAGCGGCCCGGGCGCCGCCGTCGCGACGCAGTGAGCGCTCCGCGAGACGGGGGAGCTGGAAGAACGCGACGTCGCGCAGCGCAGCGGCATGACGCCAGGGGCGGTGCTGCACCGCGCGGCGCAGCGCCAGGGGGTGCGGGGTCGCGACGACGGCGAGGCGGGAGACCACCCGCGGGTGCAGGGCGGCCACCGTCCAGGCGATCGCCCCGCCCCAGCCGGCACCGACGATCGTCGCCCGCCGTGCCCCGAGGGCCCGGACGAGCCCGGCGACGTCACCGGCCAGCGTCCACAGGTCGTAGCCCCGGGGAGGCCGGTCGGAGCCGCAGTAGCCCCGGAGGTCGGGCGCGACGACGTGGTGCCCCTCGGCCCCGAGTGCCGTCAGCTGGTGGCGCCAGGACCACCAGAACTCCGGGAAGCCGTGGAGCAGCAGGACCGGGTCGCGACCGGGAGCCGACGGGCCGCACTCGGCGACGTGCAGCCGGATGCCGTTGGCGGACACCGCGCGGTGCCGCCACGGCCCGGCCAGCGTCGCCGGGTCGTTCTCGAGGTGCGGGTGGCTCAGGCCGACGGCGAGGCGTCGGAGCGGCCGCGGCGCAGGGCCTCGACCGACTCGCGGGCCGTCTCGATGGTCCGCTCGGGCGCCTTGATCTTGCGGACCTTGAGGTAGCCGAGGAGCCCGGCGATGCCCGCGGTGATCAGCATGATCGCGAAGGTCACCGCGTAACCGGCCCACTGCTGGCTCGGCCAGATGAGGTTGAACGCCTCGGCGACGGCGAAGAAGAAGTAGAAGAGGCTGAACAGCGCGATGACGGCCGCCAGCACGAAGAAGATGCTCCCCTGCACCCCCTTCTTCACCTCGGCGGTGACCTCCTGCTTGGCCAGTTCGACCTCCGCACGCACCAACGTGGAGACGTGCGTGGTCACCTCCTTGACCAGCGACCCGACGGACGCGTCGCCGCTGGTGCGCACCGGTTCGGCGTTGAGCGGGATCGAAGGCACCACAGGGGGTCCTCCGGGGGACGACGGCGAGGTCAACGGGCCCTCCTGGCGGGGTCGGGTCGAGAGGGGGCACATCGTGCCACGACCGAGGCGTGACCGAGTCGTGACACGTGCGGTCGTGCCGTGTCTTCCCGATCAACGACGGAGTCAGTCCTCCCCGCAGGGGCGTGTCACTCGCTCGGAGACCGGCGCAGGGCCTTGCGGTCGGAGTGCCTGCGCTTGTCCTCGAGCCGTCGCCGCTTCGCGCCCCGGCTGGGACGACGAGCCTTCCGGGTGGGCGGATCCGGGGCGAGGGCCTCGCGCAGGAGGGCCGCGAGGCGCCGTCGCGCGGCCTCCCGGTTGCGGCGTTGGGACCGGTGCTCGGAGGCCGTGACGTGCAGCACCCGGCCGCCGAGGAGACGAGGGACACGGGCGAGGAGACGCTCGCGGGCCTCGTCGGGGATGCCGGGCGCGTCGGCGAGGTCGACGAGGAGCTCGACGCGGGAGTCGGCGGTGTTCACGCCTTGCCCGCCCGGCCCGGACGAGCGGGAGAACCGCCAGGTCAGGGCGGTCGCGGGCAGCACGACGTCGTCGGAGACCCGCAGGTCCCCGGCCGGGTCGTCGTGGTCGTCCATCCCTCCAGTGTCCCTGCGGTGTCGAGCGGGTCGGCCACGTCAGAAAAGTCTCGTTCCAGACACTGGACGTCAGTTTTCCGGCTCTCACGGGCTCGCAGGCCACCTGGGACCATGGGCGCATGACCGCCGCGACCACCGATCCGCTCGCACCGCTGCTCGACCTGCCCGGTGTGGCCGAGGGCGCGGAGTCCGTGCGCAGGCACGTCGATGCCGTCCACGCGCACCGCACGAACCGCCGCGGCTGGCCGACGACCGCCGCGGAGGCCGGCACACGCGCGGCCCGCGCCTCGGCCGCGCTCGACGGCGGCAGTGCGGACCTGCCCGAGGACGGTCCCGTCACCGACCCGACACTGGCCGGGGCGCTGCGCGTGGCGGAGGCGCTCGGCGGGCTGCTCCCCACGTGGCGCCGCGCCCCGCTGCAGGCGCTCGCCCGGCTGCACGTCCTCGCGGCGACCGACCGGATGCCGGAGTCCGACCTCGGACGGCCCCGACCCGGCGCCTGGGTGTCGACGCGCCTGGACGCGCTCGCGGGCCTCGTCGTCGGCGGTACGTCCGTCCCGGGACCGGTCCTGGTCGGCGTCGTGCACGGGGAACTGCTGGCGCTGTCGCCGTTCTTCGTCGCGAACGGCGTCGTCGCGCGGGCGGCCGCCCGGCTGACGGCCATCTCGACGGGCCTCGACCCCAAGGGTCTGGCGGTCCCCGAGGTCGGCCACCTGCGCGCCTCGACGGAGTACTCCACGGCCGCGCAGGCGTTCGCGTCCGGCACCCACGAGGGTCTCGCCCAGTGGTTCTCGCACTGCGTCACCGCGTGGCGCACCGGCGCGAAGGAGGCCACCGGGATCGCGGACGCCGCGGGCTGACGCCGTTCGGACGAGCGCGCGATCCCCACCGGCACCGTCGGGCCCGTCCGTCCCCAGGGGCGCGCCCGCGACTGCCCCGTGAGCGCTCGACGGCGCGACCCTCCCGCGTGTGGACGGACGACGGGTGACGGTGTGCTGCGACGACGAGGACCTCCTGGACGAGGTGGTCCGCGTCTCGGCCGCGGCGGGATGCGAGCTGGAGCGGGTGCCGGACGCGGCCGCGCTGCGGCGACGATGGCCGGGCGCGGCGATGGTGCTGCTCGACGAGGCCGCGGCGCGGGCGGTCGCCGGGGTGCGGCTCGGGCGCCGCGACGGCGTGGTGGTGCTGTGCCGGGGTGATCCGCCGGGCAGCGTCTGGGAGCGGGCGGTCGCCGTCGGCGCCGAGCACGTCGTGTCGCTGCCGGAGGGGGAGGACTGGCTGGTCGCGGCGCTCTCGGACACCGTCGAGGAGTCCTCGACGGGTGACGGGCGGGTCGTGTCGGTGATCGGCGGCCGTGGCGGCGCCGGTGCGTCCGTGCTCGCGGCAGCGGTGGCGGTGCGGGCCCACGACGAGGGCGCCCGGGTGCTGCTCGTGGACTGCGACCCGCTCGGTGGCGGCCTCGACCTCGTGGTCGGTGCCGAGCAGGTGGAGGGGCTGCGCTGGCCGGGCCTCGCGCTCGGCGGGGGACGGGTCGCCGCGTCGTCACTGCACGAGGCCCTCCCCGCGGCGGAGGACGGGGCGCCGGCGCTCACGGTGCTCTCGTGCGACCGGCACGGCCCGGGTCCGGCACCCGAGGCCGCGCGGGCCGTGGTCGAGGCGGGTCGCCGCGCGGGCGACACGGTGGTGTGCGACCTGCCCCGCCACCTGACCGACGCGGCCGCCGCGGTGCTGGACGCCTCCGACCTGACGGTGGTCGTGGTGCCCGCCGAGGTCCGGGCGACGGCGGCGGCCTCCCGGGTGGCCCGGCAGGCGGCTGATCGGGGCGCGACGGTGGCGGTGGTGGTGCGCGGGCCCTCTCCCGGTGGCCTGGTGGGCGACGACGTGGCGGAAGCCCTCGGTCTCGACGTCCTCGTCTCGATCGACGCCGAGCCCGGCCTGGCGGCGTCGCTCGACCGCGGCGCAGTGCCCGGCGTGCGCCGCGGGCCCCTCGCGGAGGCCGCGGGCGCGGTCCTGGACGCGCTCGACCAGCTCCTCGGTGGGCGCCCCGCGGCGGCCTGAGCGGCGGGAACGCGACCCGGCCCACCCGTGCGGTGGGCCGGGTCGCCGTCGTGCGCGGGAGACGGCGGTGGGCCAGGCCTGCGCCGTTCGGCGCAACGGTCGTCCCCAGCCGGCACCGGGGGCCCGGGTTGTCCACAGGTCGCGGGCTCGTCCTCGGAGATCGGGGCACCGGTCGGGGAGCGTCGTCGCCGTCACGAGACGGAGGGCGGTGGCGGGGATGGCGGTCGAGGCGGGGACCGGCGAGGTCGGCGATCTCGTGGAGCGGGTCCGCACGCGGCTGGCGAGCGCGGGCGGGGAGGCGGGGGTCGCCGAGCTCGCGGCGGCGGTGCGGGCGGAGGCACGGGGCGTGGTCGGCGACGCCGACGTGCTCGCCGCGGTCCGCGCGCTGCAACGGGAGTTCGTCGGCGCGGGGCCGCTGGAGCCGCTGCTGCGTGACCCGGCGACCTCCGACGTGCTGGTCACCGCCCCGGACGCGGTGTGGGTCGACCGCGGGGCGGGCCTCGAGCGTGCCGCGGTGACGTTCGCGGACGAGGACGCGGTCCGGCGGCTGGCCCAACGGCTGGCGGCTGCGGCCGGCCGCCGGCTGGACGACGCGAGCCCCTACGTCGATGCCCGCCTCCCCGGGAGCGGGGTGCGCCTGCACGCCGTGCTGCCCCCGGTGGCCGCCGACGGGACGTGCGTCTCGCTGCGGGTGCTCCGCCCGGCCCGGCACGACCTCGACGCCCTCGAGGCGGGCGGGACGATCGACGCCACCGGGCGTGCGCTGCTCGAGGCGCTGGTCACCGCCCGGCTCGCGTTCCTCGTGGTGGGAGGCACCGGTTCGGGCAAGACGACGGTGCTCTCGGCGTTGCTGGCCCGGGTCCCGCCCCACGAACGCCTGGTGGTGGTGGAGGACGCCGAGGAGCTGCGCCCGAACCACCCCCACGTGGTCCGGCTGGTCTCCCGTCCCGCGAACGTCGAGGGCGCGGGCACCGTGCTG
>NZ_DASXJS010000180.1:0-14293 GCF_036497245.1 Actinomycetospora sp.
GTGCATGCTCGCGTTCCTCGACGACTCCCAGCGCGAGGAGATCCTCGGCGCCGGGCTCGTCGCCCTCACCTCGGGCACCATCGTCGACCCCGACGTGCTGCGCGACGAGCTCGAGCGCATCGTCGAGCGCCGCTACGCCGCGTCCGCCGGGGAGCGCCAGGCCGACGCCGGGTCCGTCGCCGCTCCGGTGTTCGGGGTCTCCGGCGAGGTCCTCGGCGCCATCTCGGTGTGCGGGCCGCGCTACCGCGTCACCGACGAGTTCGTCGCCGCCATCGCACCGCGCGTGGTCGCCGTGGCCGACCACATCTCCCACCGGCTCGGCGCCGCCCCGCGCCGCACGCCGGTCCTGGCCGGTTCCGCAGCAGAGAGGACGGCTCGATGACGCCCGACCCCACCTCCCACGGCGCGCCCGACCCCACCTCCCACGGCGCGCCCGACCCCACCTCCCACCCGCGAGGGGCCCTCGCCGGACTCAAGGTCCTCGACGTCGCCACCCTCTTCGCCGGCCCGCTCGCGGCCACCCTGCTCGGCGACCACGGCGCCGAGGTGATCAAGATCGAGCACCCCCGCGGCGACCCGTCGCGCACCCACGGCTCGCAGCGCGACGGCGTGGGGCTCTGGTGGACGATGCTCGGCCGCAACAAGAAGTCGATCACCCTGGTGCTGTCGACGAAGGAGGGCCAGGAGGTCTTCCGCGAGCTCGCCGCGGACGCCGACGTCGTCATCGAGAACTTCCGGCCCGGCACGCTGGAGCGCTGGGGCCTCGGCCCGGAGGTGCTGCAGGAGCGCAACCCGCGCCTGGTCGTGGCCCGCGTGACCGGCTTCGGCCAGACCGGGCCGTACGCGAACCGGCCCGGGTTCGGCACCCTCGCCGAGGCGATGAGCGGGTTCGCGGCCATCACCGGCCAGCCCGACGGCCCGCCGACGCTGCCGCCCTTCGGCCTCGCCGACGGCGTCACCGCGCTCACCACGGCGTTCGCGGTGATGACCGCGCTGCGCGCCCGGGAGACCTCGGGCCGCGGGCAGGTCGTCGACATGGCGATCATCGAGCCGCTGCTCACGGTGCTCGGCCCGCAGCTCGTCGCCTACGACCAGCTCGGCGAGCTGCAACCCCGCCACGGCAACCGCTCCTCGAACAACGCCCCGCGCAACACCTACGAGTGCGCGGACGGGCGCTGGGTCGCGGTCTCCACGAGCGCGCAGTCGATCGCGGAGCGGGTGATGCGCCTGGTCGGGCGCCCCGAGGTGATCGACGAGCCGTGGTTCGCGACCGGCTCCACCCGCGCGCAGCACGCCGACGAGCTCGACGCCGCCGTCGGGGCCTGGATCGCCGAGCGCGACCGCGACGACGTGGTGGACGCGTTCGAGAAGGCCGAGGCGGCGGTCGCGCCGATCTACACCGCGGCCGACGTCCTGGCCGACCCGCAGTACGCGGCGCTGGAGAGCATCGTGACCGTCGACGACGACGAGCTCGGCCCGGTCAAGATGCAGAACGTCCCGTTCCGGCTCTCCGAGACCCCCGGGCGCGTGCGCACCTCCGGTCCGCCGCTGGGCGCGCACACCGCCGAGGTGCTCGCCCGCCACGGCGTCGACGGCGACCGGCTCGCGGCGCTCCGCGCGAGCGGCGCGGTATGAGCACGGGCCCGGGCACCACCGGTCTGGGCGTCGCCCGCAGCTGGCTCTACGTGCCCGGGCACCGCGCCGACCTCGTCGCGAAGGCGCTGGCCGGGGAGGCCGAGGCGGTCGTCGTCGATCTCGAGGACGCCGTCGCGGCCGGGGCGAAGGACGCCGCGCGCTCGACGGTCGCCGACCTCGCCGCCGGTCCGCGCGACCGGCCGCTGTGGGTGCGGATGAACGCCCCCGGCGAGGCCGCCGGGCACGCCGACGACCCGTGGGGCGCGGCCGACGCCGCCGTGCTCGCCCGGGCCGACGTCGACGGGGTCCGCGTCCCCAAGGCCTCCGACCCCGACGCCGTCGCCCGCCTCGCCGACCGGCTCGGGCGTCCGCTGCACCTGCTGCTCGAGTCGGCGCTGGGGGTCGAGAGGGCGTTCGCGCTGGCCACGGCGCATCCGCTGGTCGCCGCGGTGTCCCTCGGCGAGGCCGACCTCGCCGCCGACCTGCGCGTCGCCGACCGCGCCGCGCTGGAGTGGGCGCGCCAGCGGGTCGTGGTCGCCAGCCGCGCGGCGGGCCTGCCGTCACCGCTCGCGCCGGTGTGGACCGACCTGCCCGATCTCGACGGCCTCGCGCTCGACAGCCGGACCGCCCGCGACCGCGGGTTCTGGGGCCGCTCGGTGATCCACCCGCGCCAGGTCCCGGTGGTGCACCGGGCCTTCGCGGCCACCGCCGACGAGCTCGCCCGCGCCCGTGCGCTGCTCGACTCGCTCGAGGACGCGGGCGCGCGCGGCGAGACCGCCTACCGGGACGCCGAGGGCCGTTTCGTCGACCCCGCCGTCGTCGCCGGCGCCCGCACCGTCCTCGCCAGGGCCGTTCACCGCAGTGCCGTCCCCGCCGAGACCAGGGAGACCCCGTGAGCACACCGACCACCATGACGACCCCCGGCACCCGTGCGCTGCTCGACGCCGTGGCCGGCGGTCTGCGCACGATCGAGCTCGGTCAGCCGCTGTTCACCGGCATGCCCTGCTCGCCGAACCATCCCGGGTTCCGGATGACGCTCATCCGCCGCCACGGCGACATGGTCCGTCCCGACGGCGGGTCCGCCTCGAACGAGATCCTCGTGACCGGCGGGCACGTCGGCACCCACGTCGACGCGCTCGCGCACGTCAGCCAGGAGGGCTGCCTGCACGGCGGGGTCGACGCGGCCGAGGGTCAGGTCGGCGGGGTGCACGCCGAGCACGGCGCCGAGCGCATCCCGCCGATGATCACGCGAGGCGTGCTGCTCGACGTGGCCGCCACCCGCGGCGTCGACGTGCTCGACCCCGGCCAGGGCGTGACCGCCGACGACCTCGCGGCGGCCGCCGAGCGCGCCGGTGCCGAGCCGGGGCGCGGCGACGTCGCGCTGGTGCGCACCGGCTGGGCCCGCCACTTCGGCGACGCGGCCACCTACCTCGGCCAGGCCGACGGCGTCCCCGGGGTGGACGAGGACGGTGCACGCTGGCTCGCCGAGCGGGGCGTGGTCGCGGCCGGGTCGGACACCACCGCGTTCGAGCGCATCCCGCCGGGCGCCGGGCACCGGGAGCTGCCGGTGCACCGCATCCTGCTCGTCGAGCACGGCATCCACATCGTCGAGCACCTCGCGCTGGAGGACGCCTCGCAGGCCGGGCTGGGCGAGTTCCTCTTCGTCATGACGCCGCTGCGCATCGTCGGCGGCACGGGCTCCCCGGTGCGCCCGGTGGCGGTGCTCGCATGAGCCGCCCCGCCGCGGCCCCATCCGGTGCCGCTCCCGCCGCCCCTTCGCACGAGGGGAACCCTCGGGCGGATAGAGCGGCCGAATCCTCCCCTCGCGGAGCCTCCCGCACCCCGGCCCAGCAGGTCGCCGACCTCGCCGCCCGCGTCACCGTCGAGGGCCTGCCGGACCACCTGCGCGACGACCTCGCCGCGCGCACCGTCGACCTGCTCGGCAACTGCCTCGCCGCGCGCGCCGAGGAGCCGGGGCGGATCGTCTCGCGGGTCGTCGACGAGTGGGGCGGGCACGGCGGCGCGACGTCGTTCGCCACCGGGGAGCGGCTCCCCCCGCCGTCGGCCGCCCTGGTCAACGGCACGCTGGCCCACAGCCTGGACTTCGACGACACCCACCTGCCGTCCGTGCTGCACCCGTCGTCGGCGGTGCTGCCCGCGGCGTTCGCCGTCGCCGAGGCGACCGGGGCGGGCGGGCCCGCGTTCCTCGACGCGGCCGCCGTCGGGGTGGAGCTCACCTGCCGGCTCGGGATGGCCGGGTACGACGAGGCCGCGGGCACCTCGGTGTTCTTCGAGTGGGGGCAGCACGCGACCGCGATCTGCGGCGCGGTCGGCGCCGCACTGGCCGCCGGGATGCTGCGCGGGTGCTCCGCCGACGAGCTGACCTCGGCGATCGGGATCGCGGCGAGCATGGGCAGCGGGGTCATCGAGGCCAACCGCACCGGCGGGACGATCAAGCGGGTGCACTGCGGCTGGGCCGCGCACGCGGGCGTCGCGGCCGCCGACCTCGCCCGCCACGGCCTCACCGGCCCGCCGACGGTGCTCGAGGGCGGGTTCGGGTTCCTGCGCGCTTTCCTGGGGGACCGCGTTCAGATCGAGGCGGTCACCGACGGGCTCGGCGAGCACTGGGAGACACCGGGGATCTTCTTCAAGCCCTACCCGTGCAACCACTTCACCCACGCAGGCATCGACGCCGCGCGGGCGCTGCGGGCGCGGGGGGTGCGTCCCGACGACGTCGAGCGGCTCGTCCTCGGCGTCCCCGCGCCGGTGCTGCGCACGATCGCGGAGCCCCGCGCCGAGAAGATCCACCCGCGCTCGGGGTACCACGCGGCGTTCAGCGGGCCCTACACCGTCGCGGCGGCGCTGTCCGGGGGACGCGAGCCGTCGGGGCTCGGGGTGTTCCACCCGGACTTCGCCGACGAGGCAGCGGCCGACCCCGAGCGCCTCGCCCTGGCGGCCCGCGTCGAGGTCGTCGCCGACGACGAGGCCACGGCCGGGTTCCCGCACCAGTTCCCGGCGGTCCTCACGGCGCACCTGCGCTCCGGAGAGACGGTGACCGAGCGGGTGCGCGAGAACCGCGGCGGGCCGGGACGGCCGCTGTCGGCCGCCGAGCACGAGACCAAGTTCGCGGGCAACGCCGCGCGCTCGGTCGGGGCGGACACCGCCGCCGAGCTGGCCCGCCTGGTCTGGGATCTGCGCGGCGACCTGCGCCCCGCGGACCTCGGCGCACGGCTGTCCGGAGCACTGCATGCCTGAGTCGTTCCTTTCAGCGGAACAATTGCGAAATGGTCTCCGGGTGCTCGACCAGCGACCTTGACCACCATTGCCCGACCCCGCCATGCTGCTTAGAAGACGTCATTCGTCGTTCGTTTCCTCCAGCGGAACGAACATTCATCGACAGGTGAAGACCATGCCGACCCGGTTCCGGTGGGCCACGATCGCCCTGATCGTCGCCCTGATCGTCATCAACTACATCGATCGCAGTGCCATCTCGTACGCGGTCACGCCGCTGCAGAACGAATTCGGGATCTCGACCGCGGAGTACGGCGTGGTCTCGAGCGTCTTCGCGATCGGCTACATGGTCTTCGCTTTCCTGTCGGGCCCGCTCGTGGACCGCTTCGGGACGCGGCGGGTGCTGCTCACCGCGATCCTGCTGTTCTCGTTGTGCACCGCGCTCACGCCGCTGGCGGGCGGGTTCATCGGGCTGCTGCTCATCCGCCTGGTCCTGGGCGCGGCCGAGGCGCCCGCCTTCCCCGCCGCGAGCCGGACGGCCAGCCAGTGGCTGCCGCGGGCCGAGCGCGGGTTCGCGCTCGCGCTGATCGGCGGGGTCGCGGTGTCGGGCAGCCTGCTCATCGCGGGCCCCCTGCTCACCCAGCTCATCGGCGCCGTCGGGTGGCGCGGGATGTTCTGGACGATGTGCGTGCTCGGCCTGTTGTGGGCGGTGGTCGCGGCCGGCCTGCTGGCGAGCGCACCCGCCGACTCGCGCCGGGTGAACGACGCCGAGCGCGCCCTCATTGCGGCCGGGCAGGACGCCGCGGAGCAGCACACGGCCCCGCGACGCACCGACTGGCGGTCGCTGTTCACCAACCGGAACCTGTGGATCGTCGCCGTCGGCTACTTCTCCTGGGGCTTCATGTTCTGGGGCTTCATGTACTGGCTGCCGCAGTACCTCTCGACGGCGTTCAAGCTGAGCCTCAAGGCGGTCGGGGCGTTCGCGATCGCGCCGTGGGCGGCCGGGATCGTCGGCGCGCTGATCGGTGGCTTCCTCGTCGACCGCATCTACCGGCGCACCCGCAGCGTCCGCAGCCGCTTCACGATCATGGGCGTCGCGCTGCTGCTCTCCGGCGCCTCGCTGATCCCGGTGTTCCTCGACCCGTCGCTGACCGTCGCGCTGGTCTCGATCTCCTGCGGGGTCGGGTTCGGGTTCGTCACGGGCGGCATCTGGTGGGTCGCCTCGATCGACGCCGAGCCGTCCCAGCCCGCGACGGCCGCCGGGTTCGCCGACGCCGCGTTCGCGCTCGCCGGCATCGTCGCGCCGCTCGCGATGGGCTTCATCGTCGCCGGCACCGGGACGTTCACCAGCGGCTTCATCACGATGAGCATCCTCGCCGTCGTGGGCGCGCTCGCGATGCTGCTCGGCACCCGCGAGCCGACCCATTCCGACGGCGCCGACGTCCCCGCGGATTCCCGCTCGGAGGCCGAGGCGGTGTAGGTGCGCTGCGCGTTCGTGAGGTCGCGGCCGGCGAGTGGACCCCCACGGCTTTCGCCACAGCCCCCAGGGCCCACTCGACAGTCTCCGACAGGCTCCTTAGCACCGATGAGTGCTCACGAGGCCGAAGGCCACCTACGGGTAGCTGCCGTCCCCGGTCTCGACGCTCCCCGCCGGCACGGCGTGCACCTGGGAGTAGGTCGTGGTCGACCCGACGATCGACTCGACGAACACCACGACCTGCTGCCCGGCGCTCGCCAGCGCCGACCCGAGGTTGCCCGTCGTGGCGGCGGCCTGCGTCGGCTGGGTGATGATGGCGTAGAGGATCAGGATCCCGATGATCCAGCCCACGATGCGCCCCATTTCGGGATGATGACGCCGATCACAGCTCTTGCGCATCCCCTCTTCGCACTATTTCCCCTGGTCATCGGCCATTCGCACGCCTCGCTGCCCCCGAATGGTCGTAGGTGGCCTCCGGCCTCGTGAGCACGTTCCGGTGCTATGACACCAGAAAGTGCTCACAAGGCCGGAGGCCACCTCAGCAGCCCCTCGCACGACCGCACCACCGCGCGCGCCACCTCGGCCGCCGCGCGCGAGGTCAGCGGGCTCTCCGCCCGCACCCGCCAGCGGTCGAGCGCCTCCAGCGCCGCCGCCCGCACGTCGCCACCGTCGGCGAGCCCCAACCGCTCCGCGGCCCCCGGCCCGTCGCCCCCGAGCAGCTGCTCCGCCTCGGCGCCCGTCCCCTCGGGCATCGCGACCTGGCCCTGCCGAAGCGCCGCGAGCAGCCGCTGCTCGGTGAACGCGTGCGCGCCGGTGAGCAGCCGTTCCAGCTCGGCCGCGACCGGCCCGGCATCGGGACGCGGCGCGCGGCCCAGGACCAGGTCGACGGCGAGCAGCGCGGACCGGGCCTGGTGCACGTCCCGGCGCCCGAGCACGCGGGAGGTCAGCGCCTCCCGCAGTTCCTCCAGCCCACTGCGGCGCACCAGTTCCTCGGCCAGCGACGGTGAGTCGACGACCCCGCGCCCGGTCCGCGCGCCGCGCCGCAGCACGGTGGTCGCCGACCGGATCCCGAACACCCCGAAGCGTTCCATCAGCGCGCGACGCGCCGGCTCGTCGAGCCGGACGCCGTCGGGATCGGACGCGAGCGCCTCGGCGACGACGGCGGGCGGCTCCGCCACGGTGAAACGGTCCGCCGAGAGCAGCAGCGCGTCGACCTCCGCGCGCGGGGCCCGGGCCAGGGCCCGCAGCGCGGTGAACTCGGACTGGCGCAGCGTCCGCGCGGTCTCGGCGAGCAGGCCGTCGACCGCCACCACGGTCTGGCACAGCGGTCGCAGCGCCGGGTCCTCGCGGTAGGCCTGGGCGACCTGACCCGCCGTCGTCACGGCGTCCAGCCCGCCCCCGCCGATCTCGTCGGCCCTGGAGAGCACGACCACCGTGCCGGACGCCCCGACCGCGCCCAGCCCACCCGCGCCGCCCTGGGCGAGGTCGGCGAACGCCTCGAGGAACCCGACGTCGGACCGGTGCGCGTGGCGCATCAGGTAGACGACGGCGTCCGCGCCGGAGGGCCGGTCGTCGGGGGTGACGAACGACAGCGTGCGCCGCGAGTTGGTCTCGCGGATCGAGTCCAGGCCGGGGGTGTCGACGAGGGTGGCCTGCGCCAGCCCCCGCGACGGCCAGTCCACGAGCAGGCGCCCGACGCGCGCCGGGTCCCCGATCCCGCCCAGGTCGATCCGCAGGCCGTCGCCGTCCCGGGCGAACGGCACGGTCGCCCGGCGCCCGTCGAGGTCCTCCCGCACGACGGCGGCCGAGGGCGCGTCCCGGTACCAGGTCACCAGCCGGGTGCACTCCCCCGCGTCGGTCGCCGCGATGCGCTCGCCGACCAGCGCGTTGAGCAGCGTCGACTTGCCCGCCTTGAGCGTGCCCGCGAGGGCCACCCGCAGCGGTTCGTCGAGCCGGGCGCGGGCGTCGTGCAGGACCGAGCGGGCCCACGCCGTCGCCGGGTCGGCCGGGCCGGTGCCGTAGAGACGCAGCGCGCCGTCGACGACGTGGCGGGCCGCCCCGACGACACCGCTCGGGTCGGGCGCGCTCACGCCCCGACCAGCCGCGACGGCCGCGGTCCGGTCCCCGCCTGCCCGCGCAGTCGGCGGGCGCCCTGGGCGAGGTGCTCGACGCGCTCCAGCTCGGCGTCGACGTCGGCGAGCCGCGCCGCGCGCTTGGCACCGTCGGCCTCGACCGCGCGGGCCGCCTCGGCGGTGGCGGCCAGCGAGCGCTCCAGCTCCTCGGCCGTCGTCGTGAAGTGGTCGCGCAGGGTCCGCTGCACCTCGCGGAGCATGTCGCGGGAGTTCTTGCCGGCCTGGAAGGTGACGTCGTCGACGTGGCGGCGGACGGCCTGCTTGGCCTCGCCCTGCCGACGGCGCAGCGCGCGCTTGCGCTCGTCGACCAGCGTCTTCGACCCGAGCAACAGCCCGGCGCCGACGGAGAACGGGTTGAGCAGCGCCATCCCCCCGATGGTCGTCAACATGCCGATCATCAGCACGCCGCCGTAGGACCCGCGCATCCCGATCATCAGCGACTGCGTGATCCCGAACTTCTCGTGGTCCGGCGCGGCCAGCATCGTCACCGGGTCGGCCGCGAGCCCCGTCCCGTCCGGCGAGGCCCCGACGGTCACCGGGGGCAGCACCCCCGCCCCGTCCTCGGCGAAGTGCGTGGCGACCAGCTCGGCGAGCCACCGCGTGCGCTCCTCGGCCCACACCACGTTCGTCGACACCCCCGCCGAGACCTGCTGGTGGAGCCACGGCGCGAACTGCTCCCAGGTCTTCGCCGGGTCGGTCTCGTCCAGCGCGGCCTCGGCGTCGGTGACGACGGTGCGCAGCCGGTCCCGCAGGTCGTACTCGATGTCGGAGACGAGGTCGGCGATCCCGTCGTTGAGGGTCTGCTGCCAGCGCGCGGCCCGGTCGCGCAGCGACGCCGCCTGCGCCCGCGACCGGTCCACCTCCGCGGCGATCCGGTGGGCACGCTGCGGGTCGGCGAGGGCGTCGCGCTCGGCGCGGAAGGTCGTGGCGAACTGCTCGCACGCCACGAGGACCTCGTCGGCGACCATCCGGGTCCGCCGTGCCTGCCTGCCGTGCGCGACCTCCGTGACGAGCAGCCGGCGAACCTCCTCGATCCCGGACTCCGCGGCGAGCTCCCGGGCGGTGTCGGCGGGCAGGTCGTCGCCCTCGGCGGCGTGCAGCGCGAGCGCGGCCGACGTCGGCAGCACCCGCACGGCCCGCAGCCCGTCCCCGGACTGATCGAGGTGTCCGCGGTCGAGATCGGCGATGCGGCGCCAGTGCGGGTGCAGGTCGATCCGGGTGAGGACGACGGCGACGGTCGGACTGACCGCGGCGGCCGTCCGGGCCAGCGCGAGCTCGGGTGCGGTCAGCTCACGCCCGCCGTCGGCGACGACGAGCACCGCGTCCGCCCCGGGTAGCTCGGCCATCGTCGACACCGACGACGGCGACGCGAGCCCGCCCGCCCCCGGGGTGTCGACGAGCCGCAGACCCTCGAGCACCGGACGCGGCAGCGTCGCCTCGGCGTGCGACCAGCCGGCGCGGTTGTCCGGGTTGCCCCGCTCGGTGACGTGCTCCGCGAGGGCGGCCGGGCTGACGGTCTGCTGCTCGGTGCTCGGACCCGATCCCTCCGGGCCGTCCACGCCGCGCACGAGCACGACGCCCGCCTGCTCCGCGTACGAGCACACCGTCGGCACGGTCGTCGCGCGGTGCGGGTCGGCCGGCAGCGCACGACCCCCGAGCACCGCGTTGACCAGCTCCGTCTTGCCCGCCTTGAACTCGCCGACGACGAGGACCCGGGCCCGGTCGTCCGCGACGGCCCGGGACACCACACGGAGCCGTTTCTCCAGGTCGGGCCGGTCGTAGGCGGCGGCCGCCCGACGAGCCAGCTCGACCAGTTCGGACGGCTCCCCGCCCGCCGGATGGTCGGTCATGCGCGGTCCCCCTACTCGAATCCCCCGTCGGACACACGACAGCCGGGGCACGGCGCGTGTGCACCGTGCCCCGGCTGTGTCGTCACGCCGCTGACGTTACGCGGCTGTGACTCCCCCCTTGGTGGTCGACCTCAGGCTCCGGGAATGAGCGCGAAGGCCGGGTCGTGGACCGTGCTGTGGTCGATCGAGTTGTCGACCGAGTTGTCGTCGTGCGACAGCGTGTTGTAGCTGTCGTCGTAGTGGCTCGACGTGTCGGTGTTGACCGAGTGGTCCGAGTTGTCCTGGGCGTGCGAGTCGGTCGACGTGTGGTTCTGCGAGTCGGTGATGTTGTGCGAGTCCGTCGAGACGTGGTCGTGCGAGTCGGTCGCGACGTTGCCCGCACCGTTCTGGACGGTGCCGCCACCGAAGCTGGTGAGGGTGGTGTCGGCGTGGTTGCCCGCCGCCGCACCGGTGCCGGTGTTGATGGCGCCGCCGTCGCCGGTACCGACGTGCGAGAGCGCCGAGCCGGAACCGAACGCCGTCGTCGAGCCGTCGCCCGACTGCATGTTGCCGTCGCCGATCTGGTTGTGGCCGCCGGTGGCCACCGTGCCGTTGTTGTCGCCCTCGATGCTCGAGCCGCCCGCACCGACGTTGTGGGTGTCGTTGTTGACCTCGACGTTCGCGCCGTGGTCGGCCCAAATCTTGGTGATGTTGTTCGTGTTGTAGATCGTGTCGTGCGAGTCGAACGAGTAGTTGTTCGTCACGTAGTTCAGGTGCGTGACGACCTTGTCGATCTCGCTGTCCTGGTGGTGCGCCGGCTTGTGGTCGTCGTCGCAGCCCGGGTCGCTGCTCCAGTGGTGACCACCGTGGTGCGGGTCGTGGTGCTTCGGGGCGTCGTCGTGGCAGTCGCCCTTGTCGCAGTCGTCCTCGTACTTGGCGCACTTCTCGGGGTCGACCTTCTCGAGGACGACCGGCAGCAGGTCCTTGACGTCGTCGACCGAGCAGTTCGCCAGGCCTGCGGCGTGCAGCGCACCCTGCGGGTCCTCGCGGAAGTCGGCCAGCGCGGACTTGTCGTGCAGCAGGTCGAGCAGGAACTGCAGCAAGGTCTTGTGCTCGCTCATGTGGTGCCCCCGTGATCGTGTGTGGTCCTCGGAGCGCCCTCGGCGTGGTGCCGGGGCGGCGTGGTGAGAACCGTGCCGTCCGGGGCGTCGCCGGCCATCGGGGCTCGCGCCGGGTTCGCCATCGGGGCCCTTAGGGGGTCCGGGCCACACCCCCGGCGCCCGGCCCGGGGGTGGTCGTCACGGCCGGTGCCCAGTACCCCCGAGCCCTCGTCGTGTCGTCACTCGATCGAGCTACGACTATGTAACGGTGCTCTCCCGAGGGCCGATGATGCCCACGGATCAGCGACGTGTGCCGACCCGTCCGAGGGGGACGGCGGGGCGGCGCGCACGCGTCCCACGGGGCGCCGACGACGGGGGAGCCGGTAGTGCACGAGCCGAGCCAGGGATGGGCGCCGCGACCCAGCGGGCCCCCGCAGCCCGTCGTCATGGCGCCCGCACCACGTCCGGACACCCCGTACGACCTGGGCATCGACCTCGGCACCACCTTCACCGCCGCCGCCGTGCGCGCCGAGTCCCGGCCCGGCACGCCTCCGCCGACCGTGCGCGTCGTCGGGCTCGAGCGCGGCAGCGTCCAGGTGCCCTCGGTCCTGCTCGTCGACGACGACGGGTCGCTGCTGGTCGGCGGCGAGGCCGAGGCCCGCGCCGCCTGGGCCCCGCAGCGCGTGGTGCGCGAGTTCAAGCGCCGGCTCGGGGACGCCACCCCGATCGTCGTCGCCGGTGAGGGCTTCTCCGCCGACGGCGTCGCGGCCGAGATGGTGCGCTGGACCGCCGACCGGGTCGCCGAGACCCACGGCACCGAGCCGCGCCGCATCGCCGTCGCCCACCCCGCCGGCTGGGGCGCCTACCGCCGCCGGGTCTTCACCGAGGCCCTCGCCGAGGTCGGGCTCCACGACGTCGTCCTGCTCACCGAGCCCGAGGCCGCCGCGGCCGCCCACGCCGCCGCGGGCCGGTTGCCGGTCGGGCGCACCGTCGCCGTCTACGACCTCGGCGGCGGCACCTTCGACGCGGCCGTCGTGTGCGGCGTGCCCGCCACCCCGGTCGCGCCCCTCGGCCTCACCGTGCGCGGCCGCGGCCAGGGCCTCGAGGCGCTCGGCGGCATCGACTTCGACGAGGCCCTCTTCTGGCACGTCTGCTCCCAGCTCGGCGGCGCCATCGCGGCGCTCGACCCCGCCGACCCGGCCACGGTCCGTGCCGTCGCCGGTCTGCGCCGCGCGTGCGTGGTCGCGAAGGAGACGCTCTCGGTCGACACCGACGCCGTGGTCGACGTGGCGCTCCCCGACCTCAGCACCCGGGTGCGCGTCACCCGCGGCGAGTTCGAGGAGATGATCGAGCCGGCGCTGCGCCAGACCGTCGACGTCCTCGGCGAAGTCCTCGACTCGTCGGGGCTCCGCGCCCAGGACCTCGACGGCGTGCTGCTCGTCGGCGGCTCCTCCCGCATCCCGCTGGTCGCCCGGATGCTCTCCGCCGAGCTCGGCCGCCCCGTCGCGGTCGACCCGGACCCGACGACCGTCGTCGCCCGCGGCGCCACCTGGGCCGCCGCCGCGGCGAGCGGCGCGATCCGCCCGGCCGCACCGACCTCCGGCGGCTTCCCCGCCCCCGGGTCCGGCCCCTTCCCGGCGCCCTCGCCCGCCTACGGCTCCATCCCCTTCCCCGCGGTGCCGCACCCGGCCGCGCCGGTGGATGACGAGCCCCGCACCGACGTCGTCGGGCGCTCGGCCGCGCTGCTCGCGCACGCCCGCCACGGCGACCCCGACGACCCGATGACGACGCCGGTGCGCCTCGACCTCCGCGGCGCGACCGTCGAGCCCGCGACGGTGGCGTTCGGCGTCCCGACCTCGGCGATGCCGCCGGCCCGCCCGACCGCGTTCGCGGCGGCCGCCGCCGGGCCGTTCGAGCCCCCGACCGGCCCCGACCCCCGCAAGCGACGCATGGTGATCGGTGCGAGCGCGGCGGCGGTCCTCGTCGTCGGCGGCGCCGTCGCGGTGACGGTGCCGATGATCGGGAAGGCGAGCTCCACGACCTCCGCGACGGTGGCCACCCCCGGGGCCCCGGCCGGCGTCACCGCTCAGCCCGCCGCCGCCGATGCCGGCACCCTCCCGGCCGGCACCCTGCCGGCCGCGACCGACCCGGCGACCGGTGCCTCGACCCCCGGCAGCACCGCGGACGTCGCGAACCGGGCGGCGACCGCCGCAGCGCCGGGCGCCCCGGCCGTGCGTCCCGGGGCTCCCGTCGTGGCGCCCCGGCCCGGGGTCCCCGCCGCCGCCCCCGCCGTCGTGCCCCCGGCCGCGAAGCCCGCAAACGTCCCCGCTCCGGTGACGAACCCCGGAACCGGCAGCGCGCCGTCCGCCAACCCCGGTGGCAACACCCAGCAGCCCAAGAGCGGCGACACCTCGCCGCCGGCCACGCCGCCGGTGGTCTCCGATCCGCCCGCCGACCCGACGCCACCCACCACGACGGACCCGTCCCCGGCGCCCGCTCCTCCTGCCGGGCCGTCGGCATGACCGTGCTCGACGAGTCGCCGGCCTTCCTCGACGCCCGCGCTCTCGCGTCCGCCGGCGCCGACCACGGCTCGGGGGCGGACGACCTCGTCGCGGCGGCCGAGCGGGCCGCCGCCGCGGGCGAGCTGGTGGAGGCCGCCCGCTGCGCCGACGCCGTTCTCGTCGAGCCGGACGCCGAGTCCGGCCGCCTGGTGCGCGCCGCCCACGTGCTCGCCGGGGTCCACGCCCACCGCGGGATGCTCGCCGACGCCGCCGAGCTGCACGCCTGGGTCGCGCTCGTCGCCCCGTGCTCGACCTCGCCCGCCGCCGCCGTCGCGCTGCTGGGCACCGGGCGCGACGTCGCCGAGCCCACCACCGGCTCGACCCGCCC
>NZ_DASXJS010000181.1:0-16942 GCF_036497245.1 Actinomycetospora sp.
GGCTGGCAGATCCACACCGTCCACGACGGACTCGGCGACCAACCCCACACCGTCCGCACCACCACCCCGACCGGACACACCTACACCAGCCGAGCCGGACCGTGACGCGAACTCCAGCCCGACGCATGGTGATCACGACCGGCACGTTCGGCCGTCGAGGGGCTCGCCCTGCGGGCGACGCCGCGCGATACTCGTGGCAGGGCGCGGCCGCGGGGAGGCCGGCCCGAGCCGGCGGACGGTGGTGACGGACGTGCACGTGGAACCGCTGGCTCAACGGGTCGTCGACCTCATCGAGGGAGCCACCTTCACCCACCTCGACCCGGCGTCGGTCCTCGGCATGATCGCCGTGCTGCTCGCCGGAGCGGGCCTGGTGACGCTCACCAACTTCCCGCTCGACGCCCGGGAGCGGTTGTCGTTGCTCGTCGCCGAGCCGTTCCCACGCGTCGAGGCCTCGATCGGTGTCGTGCTGGCGCTGGACGGGGTGACCGACTCCGTGGCGTATCGGCTGCGTCGCCACGCCGAGCACCCGGCCGTCGACGGCCTCGTCGTCGCCACCACCGACCCGGAGACACTCTTCCTGCCACGGGAGATCGACGGCGTGCCGATACGGACGGCGCTCGTGCTCGACCTCGCGGCCGCCGACTCAGCGAGCTGAGTCGACGAGGGCCGGGCTCACCCGTCGCGGACCACGCCCAGAGCCGGCGGCCCCCCGACCGACGGCTCCTCGATCCTGTCCGTGGAGTGCACCAACCGAGGGCCGCCCGTCTCCGCCGGGGCTCCCTGGTCGAGGAACTCCAGCGCATCGATCAGCGAGCGCAGTACCGCGCTCCGCGGGATCGCACGGGAGATCCACACCTCGCGCGTGTCCGCGTCGGCGACCCAGGCGGTCCGGCCGTCGAGCTGCTGCCAGTAGACGCTGACGCCTGCCTCCGCGAGCAACGGCAGGGCGGCCAGCGGGTCCGGGCCAGTAGGTGACGTTGCGGTCATGCTCGGGCATCCGCACCGACCATGGGTTCCGGATCGAAAGTTGGTGCGCCTGGCTCAGGAGGACCGGCAGGAGGCGCAGCCGACTGGGTCGGTCAGGCTCAGGAGATCCTGACGTGTCCGGTGTGGGTGATGACCTCGAAGCGTCCGGTCGGGATGGTGTCCGCCATCCGACGGCAGGAACTCGAGGAACTCCGTCCGCTCGGCCCGGGCCGTGGGCCCTGGGCTGTCGATCAGCACCGTTTGGTGGTCGACCCTCGGGACATGTGCTGCGTAGACAGTTAGCGTGCTAACTGAATCGCCGGCGGAGCAACGACTCGTCGAATCCATCGCAACATTTAGCACGCTAAGCTATCGCGGACACCACGGAGGGGCTCCATGCCGGACACCGACTTCGACGCGTTCGCGCAGGCGAGCGACACCCTCTTCGCGACGGTGCGGAGCACCCGCGGCCGGATCGCGGCCGCCGAGGGACTCTCGTCGTCGCAGGCCCGGCTGATGGAGCCGCTCGCGGACCACGCCCCCGTCCCGGTCGGCAGGCTCGCGACGCTGGCGGGCGTCGCCGTGCCGACCGCGACCCGCATGCTGCAGGGCCTCGAGCGCCGCGGCATGGTGGCGCGGCGCCGCGCCGCGCACAGCGAGCGCGTGGTGGAGATCGATCTCACCGACACCGGGCGTGCGGCGCTGGACCACGAGCAGCGGCGTCTCCGCGAGCGTCAGCGCCGAACCTACGACTCCCTGACGCGCCGGGAACGGGCGCTCGCGCTCTCCCTGATGGCGAAGCTCACCGACCTGGCCGGCGACCTCTGAACGATCAGGGCGCCCCGCCGTCGAGGCGCAGGATCGCTCCGGTGCAGAACGACGCGTCAGAAGAGGCGAGGTACCGCACCGCCCCGACGATCTCCTCGGGCTCACCGCAGCGACCTAACGCCAGCGTCCGCTCGAACCGCTCGACCGTCTCCGGGTCCAGGCGGCCGCGATGTCGGTGCGGAACGGCCCGGCCTGTACCGCGTTGACCCGCACCGTCGGACCGAACGCGCGCGCCAGTCCCTCGGTGAGCGCGTTGAGCCCGGCCTTGGCGGCGGCGTAGGGCAACTCCTCCGGTCCCGGACGAATTGCGGCGACCGAGCTGATGTTCACGATCGCCCCGCCCCGGTCCGCGGCCATCCGGCGCCCGATCGAGGCCGACAGCCGGAACGGGCCCTTCAGGTTGACCCCGACGACCTTGTCGAACAGCTCCTCCGACACCGCGTCGAGAGACGGGTAGAGCGGCGAGAGGCCGGCGTTGTTGACCAGGACGTCGACCCGCCCGAACTCCGCGTACGCCGCCTCGACCAGCGCGTCGCAGTCCGCCCAGCGGGAGACGTTGCAGGCCACCGGCAGCGCCCGGACGTCGTGCTCGGCCTCGATCTCGGCGGCGAGCGCGGTGCACGCGTCGCCCTTCCGGCTGGCGATCACCACGTGGTCCCCGTCCGCCGCGAACGCCCGGACCATCTCCCGGCCCATCCCGCGGCTGCCACCGGTCACGAGGACCACCCGGCCACGGTCCCGTGCCACCACCTCGTCGGGCATGTGTCGCCTCCCGTCGTCGTCGGCCGCCGTCACCGCACCGTCCACGAATCCGCGCAGGCGACGGGGATCGCCCGGCAGCGCCGCTACCGGTCGAGCATCGCCTCTTCGTGGTCGATCTCGCGGAGCATCTCCACGAACACGCCGTCCTCGAGCCTGCCCTGGTCGCGGAAGCGCACGAACGTCTCCCGCTCTGCGGCGAGCATCTCGCGGCGCAGCCGGGAGAACGCGACGGTCGGCGCCTCCCCGATCTCTTCGAGAGGCCGTCCCAGGCGCTCCCACGCGCCGTTGGCCCGCTGTTCGGCCCACGAGCGCAGCTGGGTGGTGATGTGCTCCGGGGTGCCGTCCTCGGCCACCTCGTCGAGCCGGTGCATCGCGGCCTCCGCGGCGGCCTGCTTCGCGGCCGCCTCCTCGAGCGCGTCGTGCTGGGCCCCGGTGTCGTAGACCCGGAGCCGCCGGATGAGCCAGGGCAGGGTCAGCCCGTGGAGCAGCAGCGTCCCGACGGTCACCACGAAGGCCAGGAAGATGATCACGTCCCGGCCGGCCACCTCGTCGGGCACGGCGAACGCTGCCGCGAGCGTCACGACGCCCCGCATGCCCGACCACGAGATCACCGCGGGCACCCGCCAGGGGAGCCGCTGCTCCCGCTGGCGCACCCGGGGAACCAGCCGCGTGAGGTAGGTCGTGGGGAACACCCAGACGATGCGGGCGAGCACCGTCGCGAGGAGCACGGCGAGCCCCGCCAGGAACACGGTGCCGAGCCCGGAGCGCAGCTCGTTCACCACCACCACGAGCTGCAGCCCGATGAGCGCGAAGACGAACGCCTCGAGGACGGTGTCGAGCCCGGCCCACACCGCCTGGTCCTGCAACCGCGAGGCGAAGCCGCTCTCACTGGACTTGTGGCCGAGGTAGAGGCCCGCGACCACGACGGCGAGCACCCCGGACGCGTGGACGGGACCCGTGAAGTCCTCGGCGAGCACGTAGGTCGCGAAGGGGATGACGAGCCCGAGGGCACTCTCCATCACCGCGTCGTTGAGCTTGAGCCGGATGCGGTGCACGAGCCAGCCGATCACCGCGCCGACGACGACCCCACCCGCGGCGGTCAGCACGAACTCGCCGAGCCCGCCCAGCACGCTCGGCGTCGCCGCCCCGACCCCGGCGGCCGCGAGCATGATCCGCAGGAGGGTCAGCGCGGTGGCGTCGTTGAGCAGGCTCTCGCCCTCGAGGATCGCCATGACGCGCCGCTGCAGGCCGAGCCGACGACCGATGGACGCGGCAGCGACCGCGTCCGGTGGGGCCACGATCGCGCCGAGGATGAGGGCGCTGACCAGCGGCAGCCCGGGCAGGAACCACCAGGCCACGATGCCCACGACGAACGCGGTGAACAGCACCAGCCCGACGGCCAGCAGCCCGATCGGCCGCAGGTTCTCGCGCAACCGGCGCGGGGAGCTCTGCAGGCTCGCGGAGTAGAGCAGCGGCGCCAGGACCAGCGGGAGCACCAGGTCGGGGTCGAGCCGCACCTCGGGCATCCCGGGGACGAACGAGACTCCGAGGAACACGACGACGAGCGCGAGGGGCGGGGAGACACCCGCCTTGCGCGCCAGCACGGTCACCGCGAGAGACCCGACGAGGACCGCCAGGAGAATCCCGAGCGATTCGTTCACACAGAACCTCTCCTCCGCGGACACCGGCCGACGTCCGAGCCTAAGGCCCCGCGGCCCCGGTGCGGGCGAGCCAGGTCGGAGCCTGGGCCCGCTCCTCGATGTCGCGCGCACGGTCCAGGTGGGCGCGGGCGGAATCCGGGTCGCCCATCAGGCCCGCGAGGCGGCCCAGCCGGGAGGCCACCGAGCCGATGCCGAGCCCGACCGCCCACACCGCGATCTGCTCCGGGTACGGGGCGAGCACCCGGGCGAGCTGCTCGGCGCGGCGGCGGTCACCGAGGTCGACCGCGACGTCGGCACAGAGCACCCACGTCACCATCGTGCTGGCCTCGACGGTGAGGTCGCCGAGGTCGGGCGGGGCGAGCGCCTCGATGATCGCCGCCGCCTCGTCGGGCCGCCCGCTCTCGGCGCAGAGCACGGCGAGCGCGGCGTGGATGGAGGGCAGCTCGGGCGAACCGGCCACGACCTGGCGCACCACGTCCTCCGCCTCGGCGACCCGGCCCTGGTCGCGACGGAGCTGGAAGAGCTGGATCGCGTGGTAGAGCCGGGCGTCGGGCTGACCGGTGGCGCGGCCGGCGGCGGCGACGCGCTCCAGCAGACCCTCGGCGTCGGGATCGCCGCGTCGCAGCGCCCGGGCCACCCGTTGCAGCCCGGTCATCCACTCCAGCGTGGGTTGGCCGACCTCGGCGAGGAGATCCTCCTCGGCGTCGAGGCACCGGTCGGCCTCGACGGCGTCGCCGACCTCGACGGCGACCCGGAACCGCGTCCACCACGCGCGGTGCACCGCCACCGGGTCGCCGAGGCGGCGGGCGAGCTCCACCAGCTCGCCGGTCTCGGCGAGCCGGGTCGCCAGGGTGTCGGGCCCGCCGATCGCGAAGGGCCGGGCCACGAGGACGTCGGCGAGCACGGCGGGCCGGTCGAGCCGCCGCGCGATCGCCAGCGACTCGTCGGACAGGGCGAGACGCCGCGCGCGGTCGCCGGTGTGGAAGAGCTCGAGCGCCAGGACGGCGAGCAGGCGGGCGCGGGTCGGCGAGTCGGCGGGCCCGACGGCGTCCACGGCCGCCTCGAGGACGGCGACCCGTTCGCGGTCGGTGATGCCGAAGACCGACGGCTTGCTGCCGGGGCTGTTCGCGATCGCGGCCCGCGCGAGGCCCTCGGTGTCGCCGAGCGCGCGGGCGTGACCGGCCGCGGCGAGCAGGGTCTGGCGGTGGGCGACGTCGCCGGCGCGGCGTTCGGCCTCCCCGAGGGCGATGAGCAGCCCGACCCGCGACGGATCGTCGCCCGGCTCGAGCAGGTCGACCGCCTGCCGCAGCCACGTGACCGCCTCGTCGTGCGCGAGCTGGGCGGCCGCCCGCTCGCCCGCCGCCACCGCGTACGCCCGCGCCTTGCCGCGCTCGACGGCGCCGCCGCCCGCGCGGGACCAGTGGGCGGCGAGCGCGGCGAGGTGGTCGGCACCCGCGGTGGGGTGCTGCTCCTCGATCGCCACGGCGACGCGTCGGTGCCAGGCGGCGAGCCGGGCCGCGGTCAGTGCGTCGAGCACGGTGGCGCGCACCAGCGCGTGAGCGAACCGGTAGCGCGGCGTCCACCCCCCGACCTCGACGATCAGGCGCGCCTCGCCCGCCTCCTCGAGGGCGTCGAGCACGGTGTCCTCGTCGAACCCGCCCGCCGCGCGCACGACCGCCGGGTCGAACTCCGCACCGACGACGGCGGCGATCCGCAGCACCTCCACGGTGGCCCCGTCGAGCCGGGATAGGCGCCGGCCCATCACCTCGCGCACCCCCTCGGGCAGCCCGACCTCCTCGAGGTGGCTCCGCGCGTCGGGGCTGCGCAGCGTCCCGGTCTCGATCAGGTGGCGCAGCACCTCCAGGACGAAGAACGGCACACCCTCGGTCTCGGCGTGGATCGCCCGCGCCAGGGCCGCGTCGACGGGCGAGTCGCCGGGGGCCGCGCCGTGCAGCAGCTCGGCCACGGCGGACTCGCCCAGCCCGTCCAGGTGCATCCGCTCCACGCCCGGCTGCCGGCGCAGGTCGGCCAGCAGGGCGGTCAACGGATGGCCCCGGCCGGTCTCGGTGTCGCGGTAGGTCGCGACGACGACGAGGCCGGTCGTCAGCGGCGACCGGGTCACGTGACGCAGCAGCTGCAGGGTCGGGCGGGCGGCCCAGTGCAGGTCGTCGAGCAGGAGCAGCACCCGGGAGCCCTCCCCCGCCGCCGCCAGCCAGGACGCGACGGCCTCGAACAGGCGGTGCCGTTCGGTCTCCGGGTCGGCCCGCAGCGGCGGCTCGAGGTCTCCCAGCAGCTCGGCGATCTCGGGGACCAGCCGGGCCAGCTCACCGGGCCTGCGCCCGAGCGCGGTGCGCAGCGACTCCGGCGTGCCCCGTGCGACGTGGTCGCGCAGCGCTTCCACGAACGGCTGGTACGGCACGCCGAGGTCCTCGTCGCACCGGCCGGCGAGCACCGGCGCCTCTCGGGCGGCGCGGTCGGCGAGCTCGGCGGCGAGCCGGGTCTTGCCCACCCCGGGCTCCCCCGCCAGCAGGACCAGGCGGGCCCCGAACGCTCCGGCCGCGTCCCAGACCGCCTCGAGCCGCGACAGCTCGCCACCACGCCCGACGAACGCGCCGCCCCGCTCGGCGAGCAGGGCCACGGCCGGGGCGCGGCGCAGGACGACGGGTCGCCCCGCCACGGGCCCGGCGACGGGCCCGCCGACGGGTGCCGCGACCGGGCTCGGGTCGAGGGCGGGGTCCTGGCGCAGCACGGCGCCGTGCAGGCGGGCCAGGGCGGCGCTCGGGTCGATGCCGAGCTCCTCGCCGAGGTGGTGGCGCAGGTCGTCGTAGGCGCGCAGCGCGTCGGCCTGCCGGCCGGACTGGTAGAGCGCGGTCATCTGCTGCGCCCGCAGCCGCTCGCGCACCGGGTGCGCCCGGACCAGCCCGTCGAGCTCGCCGACCAGCTCGCCGTGGCGCCCGCACGCGAGATCGGCCTCGATGCGCTCCTCGAGGGCGCCGAGCCGGTCCTCCTCGAGCCGCGCCGCCTCGGAGCGGATCACCGGCGAGTCCAGAGCGTCGCCGAGCAGGGGCCCCCGCCACAGGTCCAGGGCGATGCGGAACGTCCGGGCCGCCTTCGCCGGGTCGGACGCGGACTCCGCGCGGCCGCGGGCCACGAGTCCGCAGAACCGCCGTGCGTCGACCGCGTCCGCGTCGACCGCCATGAGATAGCCCGGCGCCCGGGTCACGAGCAGCCCGTCGGCGCCGCACCCGCGCAGGGCCCGGCGCAGCCGCGACACGTGGACCCGCAGGGCGTGCTGCCAGCCCTCGGGCATCCGCTCGCCCCAGAGCTCCCCGGCGAGGCGCGCGGCGGGCACGACGGAGTCCGGCGCCAGCAGCAGGACGGCGAGCAGCGCGCGTTCACGCGCGCCCCCCAGTTCCACCGGACGCCCCGCCTCGTCCACGGCCTCCAACGGGCCGAGCACCCGGAACTCCATGCGCCGCCCCCCGGTCGCAGCCGGCCACTCACCGACACGACGAGCGTCCCACGCTCACCCCGACGGGTCAGTAGTCACTTCGACCGGTGACTCTGCGGTGACCCGGCACGCTACCGGCCGGCGGGACAGTCGTCGCCGAGCGGTCCCGATCAGCGGGACCACGACTTCCGAGGAGACCGGCCATGACCGCCGTCACCGACAACGCCACCACCGTCGCCACCGTCTACCAGGCCTTCGGGGCGGGCGACGTCGACACCCTCATGGGGCTCATGGCCGAGAACGTGCGCTGGGAGTCCGACTGGGAGGACAACTACGCCCAGCGCGCGGGCGGGCCTGCGCACTACAAGCCGTTCCACGGCCGCGACCAGCTCGGCGGCTTCTTCGAGGCCATGGGCGCCTGCACGTTCAGCCAGCTCGACGTCCGCGACGTCATCGCCGACGGCGACCGCGCCGTCGCCCGGGTCGCGCTCGCGTACACGCTCCCCAGCGGCGGCCGCTACCGCGACGAGCAGCTGCACCTGTGGACGTTCGACGGCGAGGGCAAGATCCTCGCGATCCGCCACTTCCTGGACACCGCCAAGCTGCTCGCCGCGACCCGGGGCGAGGACACCACGGCGGGACGGTCGTGAGGACCCGCCCCTGGCCGCGGCTGCCCCGGTCTCCGGACTTCGAGGACCCGGTCACATCGAGGTCGGCGCCGCACCCTGCTGGAGCGCGAACAGGCCGGTATAGCCGCCCGACCAGTCCGGCGGCACCAGGCACGGGCGGGGGTCGTGGTGGGCCCACTTCGCCGGGGCGCCCCGCACCATCTCCTCCGCGTGGCTCGAGCCGAGGGGGTTGAAGGTGTAGGTGTGCGCGTCGGCGGCCGAGTACACGTTGAGCAGGAGCGGGCGACCGATCGGCGACTCGTTGGCCGCCGAATGGTGCGCGGTGCGGCAGTTGTGGATGGTCACCGACCCGGCCGGGCCGGCCAGGTACTCGGTCCGCCCGACGTCGAGGGACGCCGCATCACGCGCGGACAGGGCACCGGCCCAGGCGCCGTCGTCACCGTAGAGGTCGTACAGCGGTCCGTCGTGGCTGCCCGGCAGCACACCGAGCGGGCCCTGCTCCATCCCGCAGTCGTACAGGTAGGTCCCGAAGGTGAGCGGGCTGTAGTTCGTGTGCGGCCAGTACTGGATGTCCTGGTGCCACTTGACCTCGGCGCCGCCCCGGGCCCACTTGAAGTTGAGCTTGGAGTGGTGGAACTTGACGTCGGGCCCGACGAGGTCGGCGGCGATGTCCCCCAGCAGGGAGTCACGCGCATAGGCCCAGTAGTCCGGATGCTGGTCGACCGGGCTGCTGACCCGGCGCAGCCGCGGCTCGTCGGCAGTGTGGTTCGGCTCGAGATCGAACACCGCGTCCGACGCGGCCAGCGACCGGCTCCGGTCGACCATCTCCTCGGTGGCGGCCCGGAGCCGGTCCAGCCACTCGTCGGGGATGATCCTCTCGAGGAGCAGGTAGCCGTTCTCCCAGTACGACTCCCGCTGCGCCTCGGTGATGACCTTGGGTGGCGTCTGCCGGATCTCCTCGATGAGCACGGCCGACCTCCTCGTGGTGGTGACCACTACCGCGAGTGGTCCTCCCGGCACGGTAGGTCGCCCGTCCTCGGCTCCTCAAGGGAGCAGCCGAGATCGAGAGCAGGTCGGGACGCTGGCGCCCCGTGCCGCTACCTCCAGGAGCCGACGACGGTGCGCGCCTCGGCCGGATCGACCACGACGGTCCGCTCGGCCGGGTCCTCGGCGGGAACGGGCGCCGACGCGTCGTCGTGCCGCGGTGCGGCGAGATCGGCCGCGTTCCCGCGGCGCAGCATCAGCATCCGCACCCCGAACGCCGCGACCCCGGCTCCGGCGATCAGCGCGATCAGCACCGGCACACCCAGACCGTGCGAGTCGTCCGCGGGCGGCAGGGCCGAGGCGTTGCCGGTCGGGACCACCTGGGCGTCCGGCGCGGCGGGCAGGGGCGCGGCGACGGGAGCGCCGAGGCCCGGGGCCGCGGGCACCAGGGCCGCAGGAGCGGGGGCCGCCAGGAGGTCGCCCGCCGCCGAGGGGGTGGCCGCACGCGAACCCGGCGCCGTCCGGGCCGCCGAGCGTCCGCCCGGGGCCGCGGCGGCGCCGCGCGCCGCCGGAGCGGGGAGGGCGGCGCGCGGGGCCGCCGCCACCGGAGCCCCGGCGGCACCCGGCGCGGCCGCGGGCGCCCCGGCGATCGGAGCGGTCCCGGGGGCCGCCATCGGAGCCGCGACCATGGGCGCCGCCACCGGCGCAGCCGCTGTGGCGGGCCCCGCCATCTGGACGTCCACCTCGCACCCCGGCCGTTGCATCGACGACGGGATCCGTGTCGCCGTCCCCGGCGAACCGCTCATCGTGTAGTCCTGGGGCACGCCCACCCGCGGCTTCACCCGCACGGTGTCGCCCGACATCGCCGTCACCGTCTGGCCGCAGGAGGCCGGCACCACCCGCGACGGCGCGGGAGCCGCCGACGCGACCCCCTCGCCCAGGGCGACCGTTCCGACGAGCAGACCGCCCGCGACGGCGGCCGTGGTGACGAGACGGGCAACAGACACCATCGCGGGATCCTCCGAGAACCGTGCTCGCCCGCCATCGCACCCTGCGTGCCGGTCGGGCGCCGACGCCGGGACCAACGAGGAGGCCCGGCAATGGTGATGAATCCCGTCCGGCGGCGCAGGATGGGTTCCCGACCACCACCGCGGGAGGACACGTGCCGGACATCCCGGTCAGCGACGTCGACCTGTTCGCCGACGAGGCGCGCATCGACCCGTACCCGATCTACGAGACGCTGCGCGACCTCGGGCCCGTCGTCGAGATGTCGCGCCACGGCCACTACGCGCTGCCGCGGTACGCGGACGTGCGGGCGGCCCTCATGGACTGGAAGACCTTCTCCTCGGCGAAGAGCGTCTTCGTCGACGAGACGCTGAACGCCCAGCTCGAGGGCATCACGCTGTGCAGTGACCCGCCGGACCACACGATGATGCGCTCGGTCCTCGGCCGGCCCCTGCGCCCCGACCGGATGCGCGACATCGCGCCGACGATCGAGGAGGAGGCCGACCGCATCGTCGGAAAGCTCGTGGCGCAGGGCCGCTTCGACGTCGCGACGGAGCTGGCCGAGCACCTGCCGTCGACGGTGGTCTCCAAGCTCGTCGGTCTCGGCGAGGGCCACCGCGGCAAGATGCTCGAGTGGGCGGCCGCGATCTGGGACGTCCAGGGCCCGGCCAACCAGCGCTTCCACGACGCGATGCCGCAGGTCGAGGAGTTCCTCGGCTTCGCCCAGAACGAGGCGGTCCCCGGCAACATCGACCCCGACGGCTGGGCCGCGCACCTCTACCAGGCGGCCGACCGCGGCGAGCTGCCCCGCGAGAAGTGCCCCGTCATGATGCTCGACTACGTCACCCCGAGCCTCGACACCACGATCCTCGGCATCACCGCGATGATCGCGCTCTTCGCGGCGCACCCCGACCAGTGGGATCTGGTGCGCGCGGACCGCTCGCTCATCCCGCACGCGATCAACGAGTCGCTCCGGATGGAGACCTCGGTCCCGCAGTTCACGCGGGTGCTCACCGAGGACCACGAGATCGACGGGGTGCCGCTGCCCGCCGGGAGCCGGGTCGCGCTGCTCTACGGCTCGGCCAACCGCGACGGGCGCAAGTACCCGGACCCGGATCGCTTCGACGTCACCCGCCGGCCATCGGACCACCTCGCCTTCGGTCGCGGCGAGCACGTGTGCGTCGGCATGCACCTCGCTCGGTTGGAGATGTCCGCCCTGCTCGAGCGACTCGCCGACCGGGTCGAGCGCTTCGAGGTCACCGACAGCCGCCCGCTGCTGAACAACGGGCTGCGCGGGCTGGAGCGCCTGGAGGTGACGGTCCGCTAGGGGCGGCGGCGCACCAGGTCGATCGCGGCCATGTCGCGGCGGGAGAGCACGAAGTCGGTGATCCCGATGTTCTCCGCCAGGCGCGCGGGGTCGGCCGACTTCGGGAAGACGACGATCCCGCGCTGCAGGTGCCAGCGCAGGATCACCTGCGCCGGCGTGCGGCCCACCCGCGCGGCGACCCGCCGCGCGGTGGGGTGGCCGACCAGCCGCCCTTCGCGCAACGGCCCCCACGACTCGGTCGTGATGCCCCGCCGACGGTGGTAGCGCTGCAAGCCCCGGTGCGGGGTGCGCGGGTTGACCCGGATCTGGTTGACCGCGGGCACGAGCCCGGTCCGTTCGACCAGCCGCTCGATCCCGCGGCGGCCGAAGTTCGAGAGCCCGACCGAGCGCACCCGCCCGTCCTCGCGCAGCGCCTCGAAGGCGCGCCAGGTCTCCACGTCCTGCTCGCCGGGCCGGTGGACGAGGAAGAGATCCACGTGGTCGGTGCCCAGCCGGCGCAGGCTCTCGTCGAGGGCGGCCCGTGCCGCGTCGTAGCCGTGCGCCTCGTCGTCGAGCTTCGTGGTGATCCAGACGTCCTCGCGCGCGACGCCGGCGTCGCGCAGACCCTGCCCGACCCCCGCCTCGTTGCCGTAGCCCTGGGCGGTGTCCACATGGCGGTAGCCCAGCTCCAGTGCCGTGCGCACGATGTCGGCGGTGTCCTCCGGGGGCACGTGGTAGACGCCGAGCCCGAACTGCGGGATCGCATGGCCGTCGTTCAGTGTCACTCGCGGCATGTCATCCATCAGAATCCGATGATGACCGACGTCGACGTAGCGGTGATCGGCGCCGGGTTCGCCGGGCTGGCCGCGCTGCACCTGCTGCGCGAGCGGGGCCTGCGGGTGCGCGCCTACGACGATGCGGGCAACGTCGGGGGCACGTGGTGGTGGCATGCCTTCCCGGGCTCCCACCTCGACACCGAATGCCACCTCTACCAGTACTTCTTCTCCGAGCAGCTCTACCGCGACTGGGGCTGGAGCGAGCGCTTCCCCGCCGGCTACGAGGTCCAGCGGTGGCTGCGCTTCGTCGCCGACCGGCTCGACCTGCGCCGCGACATCCGGCTCTCGACGCGGGTCGTCGAGGCGGTGCACACCGATTCCGGGCAGCACGGCGAGGCAGGCTGGACCCTGCGGACCGACCGGGGCGAGACGGTCCGCGCCCGGCACCTCGTCGCGTGCACCGGGCGGACGCCGGTCGAGCCGGACCTCGACGTCAGCGCGTTCGCGGGCCTCGTCGTGCGCACCGCGGCGTGGCCGGAGGACGGGCACGACCTGTTCCGACAGCGGGTCGGGATCGTCGGCACGACGACCGCGACGGTCCAGCTCGCGCCGACGATCGCCGACCGGGTGGCGCACCTGACCGTCGTGGCCGACGACCCCCGCGACGTCGCGCCGCGCTCCAACCCGGTCTACGGCTGGCAGGAGCGCGACGCCTACAAGGCGCGGTTCGCCGAGCTGCGCGACGCGCCCCCGCCCGGCGCCGCGCCGGTGCCCGACCGGGACGCGATGCGCCTGCGGCTGGGCGGCGACCGGCGGCTCGCGGAGCAGCTGGTCCCCGACGGCGACCCGGGCCGGGTCGTGCTGGACTCCGGCTGGCTGGAGCTGTTCTCGCGGGGCGACGTCGGCCTGGTCGCCCTCGGCGAGGTGGCACGGGTGCGGGCCGAGGGCCTCGAGCTGACCGACGGCAGCGTCGTCGCGCTCGACGTGCTCGTCGTCGCCGACGAGTTCGACGCCGGACCGCCGGCGTGGGAGGGCATCGAGGCGCACCCGAGCCTGTTCACGGTGGTCGCGCGGCCCGGACGGCTCCCGGGCCTCGACCTCCAGGAGCAGGTCGCCGCCGTCGTCGGGACACTGGCCCCATGACCAGCGAGACGCCACCCAGCGAGACGCCACCCAGCGAGACGCCACCCACCGAGATCCCGGCCGGCGAGGCCCGGCGCCGGCTCGACGCAGGCGAGGCCGTGCTGGTCGACGTGCGCGAGGCCGAGGAGTGGGCGGACGGACACGCGCCCGGAGCGCTGCACCGCCCGCTCTCCTCGCTCGACCCGGCCGAGTTCGCCGGACGGTCCGTCGTCACGACCTGCCGGGGCGGTGGGCGCGGCGGGCGGGCGGCCGCGGCGCTGGCCGAGGCGGGCGTCGAGGCCGCGAGCCTGGCCGGCGGGCTGCGCGCCTGGTCCGAGGACGGTGGGGCACTCGTGCGTGACGACGGTTCTCCCGGGGCCCTGGACGGCTAGCACGATGACCTTCGAGCTACGCCCGATCGGGCACGTGGAGTCCGCCCTGGCCGACCTCGACGACGCACCGAAGCAGGCCGACGAGGGGGCCCCGGACGCGTGGCTCGTGCTCGACCCGGCGCTGCGCGAAGCGGCCGCGGACATCGCGCCGGGCGACGAGCTCGTCGTGATCACCTGGCTGCACGAGTCCGACCGGGACGTGCTGGTGGTGCATCCGCGCAGCGATCCGTCGCGCCCGCCCACCGGCGTCTTCAGCACCCGGTCGCCCGCCCGGCCGAACCCGCTCGGTCTGCACACCGTCCGCGTCCTCGCCGTCGACGGCACCCGCATCCACGTCGACGCGCTCGAGGCGGTCGACGGCACCCCCGTCGTCGACCTCAAGCCGACGCTCTCGTCGCGGCGGTAGGTGGCCGCGCTGCGCACCCCTAGGTTGGTGCCCATGCAGGTGTCGACGGTGACCCGGTATCCCGTGAAGTCGATGCTCGGCCAGCAGGTCGAGCAGGCGGTCGTCGGGCCCACGGGGCTGGAGCGGGATCGGTGGCGGGCCCTGATGGATCCGTCGACGGGCTACGTGTGCACGGCCAAGCACCCGCGGCTGTGGCGGCGGCTCCTGCAGTACAGCGCGGCCGCCCACGACGACCAGGTCGTCGTCACCACGCCGGGCGGCGACACGCTCGACGCCGACGACCCGCGCCTCGTCGAGACCCTCACCGCCGACCTCGGCCGGGCGGTCGAGATCCGGGCGCAGCGTCCCGCGGCGTCGTCGGTGGAGCGCCCGGACCCCGAGGAGGTCCTCGCGCAGGGGGTCGAGGCCGAGGTCGAGGCGCCGACGCTGGAGATCTCCCAGGGCACCGCGGGCGACACGTTCGTCGATCACTCGCCGGTCCACCTGATCACGACGGCGACGCTCGACCACCTGGGCGTCGAGGCGCTGCGCTACCGCCCGAACCTGGTGATCTCCGCGGACGTGGCGCCGTTCGCCGAGAACGACTGGCTCGGCCGCGAGCTGACCGTGGGCGAGGTGGTGCTCCGCCTGACCCTGCCCACGCCACGGTGCTCGGTGCCGACGCTCGAGCACGGCGACCTGCCCCGGAACCCCGACGCGCTGCGGCCACTGCTGACCGGCAACCGGGTCGAGGTCCCGGGGTTCGGGGTACTGCCCTGCGCGGGGGCCTACGCGGAGGTCGTCCGGCCGGGCACCGTCCGCCGGGGAGACGTCGTCACCCTGGGTGCCTCCGGCTCGTGAGCACTCACGGTCGCTATAGCCGCAGTGAGTGCTCACGAGCGCGAAGCGCAGCTAGATGTCGTACCGGTCCAGCATCATGACCTTCTCCCACGCGGCCACGAAGTCACGGACGAACTTCGGTGCCGACCCGTTCTCGGCGTAGATCTCCGAGACCGCGCGGAGCTCGGAGTTCGACCCGAACGCGAGGTCGTTGCGGGTGCCGGTCCAGCGCACCTCGCCGTCGGCGCCGCGGGCCTCGTAGATCCCGTCCTCCTCGGCCACCTTCGCCCAGTTCGTGTTCCCGTCGAGCAGGTTCACGAAGAAGTCGTTCGTGAGCTGCCCGGGGCGCTCGGTGAGCACGCCGTGGGTCGAGCCGCCGGCGTTGGCCCCGAGCACGCGCAGGCCGCCGACCAGGACGGTCAGCTCCGGCGCGGAGAGGTTCAACAGGTTGGCGCGGTCCACGAGCGCGTACTCGGCCGGGAGCTGGTTGCCCTTGCCGAGGTAGTTGCGGAACCCGTCCGCACTCGGCTCGAGGTGGGTGAACGAGTCGGCGTCGGTCCACTCCTGGGCCGCGTCGGTACGGCCCGGGGTGAACGGCACCTCGATCTGGTGCCCACCGTCGGCCGCCGCCTTCTCGATCGCCGCGCCGCCGGCGAGGACGATCAGGTCGGCCAGCGAGATCTGGGTACCGGAGGCGTTGAAGTCGCGCTGCACGCCCTCGAGCGTCGAGATCACCCGCCGCAGCTCCTGCGGGTCGTTGACCTCCCAGTCGATCTGCGGGTCCAGGCGGACCCGTGCGCCGTTGGCGCCGCCCCGCTTGTCGCCGATGCGGAAGGTGGACGCGGATGCCCACGCCGCCTTGACCAGCGCCGACAGCGGAAGCCCCGTGGCGAGGACCGTCTTCTCGAGGTTCTCGACCTCGTCGTGCGTGACGAGCGGGCCCTGGTGCGCGGGCACCGGGTCCTGCCAGATCAGGGTCTCCCGCGGCACCCAGTCGCCGACGTAGCGCTGGATCGGGCCCATGTCGCGGTGGGTCAACTTGAACCAGGCGCGGGCGAAGGCGTCCGCGAACTCGCCGGGGTTCTGGTGGAACCGCTGCGAGATCTCCTTGTAGACCGGGTCGACCTTCAGCGACACGTCGGTGACGAGCATCGTGGGCTGACGGGTCAGCTCACCGGACTCGGGGTCGGGCACCGTGTTGGCGCCGCCGTCGTTCACCGGGCGGTACTGCCACGCCCCCGCAGGCGACTTGTGGAGCTCCCACTCGTAGCCGAACAGATTGTCGAAGTAGGCGTTGCTCCACTGCGCGGGCGTCGAGGTCCAGGTGACCTCGAGCCCGGAGGTGATGGCGTCGCGGCCCCGGCCCTTGCCGAAGCCCTGGCGCCAGCCCAGGCCCATCTCCTCGATGGAGGCACCCTCGGGCTCCGGACCCACGTACTGGTCGGGGTCGGCCGCGCCGTGGGTCTTGCCGAAGGTGTGGCCGCCGGCGATGAGGGCGACGGTCTCCTCGTCGTTCATCGCCATCCGGCGGAAGGTCTCCCGGATGTCGCGCGCGGACCGCAGCGGATCGGGCTCGCCGTTCGGGCCCTCCGGGTTGACGTAGATCAGCCCCATCTGCACCGCGCCCAGCGCCGTGTGCAGTTGCCGCTCGCCGCTATAGCGCTCGTCGCCCAGCCAGGTCCCTTCCGGACCCCAGTACAGCTCTTCCGGCTCCCAGGTGTCCGCCCGGCCACCGGCAAAGCCAAACGTCTTGAAGCCCATCGACTCCAGGGCGACGTTGCCGACCAGCACATAGAGGTCCGCCCACGACAGCTTGCGGCCATACTTCTGCTTGA
>NZ_DASXJS010000182.1:0-13974 GCF_036497245.1 Actinomycetospora sp.
GACGCGGCGTTGATCACCGCCGACTTGGTGACCTTGGCCGGGTCCACGATGCCCTCGGCGACCAGGTCACCGAAGGACAGCGTGGCGGCGTTGTAGCCACTCCCCCAAGGCTGCTCGGCGACCTTGGAAACGATCACCGGCCCCTCCTGCCCGGCGTTCGCGGCGATCCACCGAACTGGCGCCTGCAGCGCGCGGCGCACGATGGCCACCCCGGTCGCGGAGTCCCCGGTCAACCCGAGGCCACCGGCCAGTTCGGCCGAGGCGTGTAGCAGCGCGGAACCGCCGCCGGGGACGATGCCCTCCTCGACCGCCGCACGGGTGGCCGAGACCGCGTCCTCGATGCGGTGCTTGCGCTCCTTGAGCTCGGTCTCGGTGGCCGCGCCCACCTGGACCACCGCGACGCCGCCCGCGAGCTTCGCGAGACGCTCCGAGAGCTTCTCGCGGTCCCAGTCGGAGTCGGAGTCGGCGATCTCACGGCGGACCTGGGAGACACGGGCCTCGACGGCCGCCTTGTCCCCGCCGCCCTCGACCAGCGTGGTCGCGTCCTTGGTGACCACCGCGCGCCGGACGCTGCCCAGCACGTCGAGGCCCGCCTCGGACAGCTTGAGCCCGACCTCGGGGTTGATCACCGTGGCGCCGGTGGCCGCGGCGAGGTCGTCCAGGAAGGCCTTGCGCCGGTCACCGAAGAACGGCGCCTTGACGGCGCAGATCTTCAGCGTCTTCCGGATGGCGTTGACGACGACGGTCGAGAGCGCCTCGCCCTCGAGGTCCTCGGCGATCACCAGCAGCGGCTTGCCGGACTCCACGACCTTCTCCAGCAGCGGGAGGAGGTCCTGGATCGAGCCGATCTTGTCGCGGTGCAGCAGGACGTGCGCGTCCTCGAGCACCGCCTCCATCGACTCGGAGTCGGTCACGAAGTACGGCGAGAGGTAGCCCTTGTCGAACTGCAGACCCTCGGTGATCTCCAGCTCGGTGGCCAGCGTCGAGGACTCCTCGACGGTGATGACACCGTCCTCCCCGACCCTCTCCATGGCATCGCCGATGAGGTCGCCGATCGTCTGGTCACGCGAGGCGACCGCACCGACCGAGGCGATGCCCTTCTTGCCGTCGACCGGGGTGGCGTGCTCGCGCAGCACCTCGGTGATCTTCTCGGCCGCGGCGGCCATGCCCGCGCCGAGGGCGGTCGGGTTCGCGCCCGCGGCGAGGTTGCGCAGGCCCTCGGACACGAGGGCCTGGGCGAGCACGGTCGCCGTCGTGGTGCCGTCACCGGCGACGTCGTTCGTCTTGGTGGCGGCGGTCTTCGCCAGCTGCACGCCGAGGTTCTCGAAGGGGTCGTCGAGGTCGATCTCGCGGGCGATGGTGACGCCGTCGTTGGTGATCGTCGGACCACCGAAGCTCTTGCTGAGCACGACGTGGCGCCCTCGCGGACCGAGGGTCACCTTCACCACCGCGGCCAGCTGGTCGACCCCGCGCTCGAGCGCGCGGCGGGCCGTCTCGTCGAACGTGATCTGCTTGGGCACTGCCCGTCCTTTCGTGGGTGACGGCCTGCGGACACACCACCGCCCCGGCGCCCCCCGGCGATGCGGGGGTCACCGGGGCGGTGGAGTGCTCGGGCGGTCTCTAGTTGACGACCGCCAGGACGTCACGCGACGAGAGGACCAGGTAGTCCTCGCCGTTGTACTTGATCTCGGTGCCGCCGTACTTCGAGAAGATGACGACGTCGCCCACGGCGACGTCGACCGGAATACGGTTGCCCTTGTCGTCGACCCGCCCGGGGCCCACCGCGAGGACCTTGCCCTCCTGCGGCTTCTCCTTGGCGGTGTCAGGGATGACGATGCCGGACGCGGTCGTGGTCTCGGCCTCAGAGGCCTGCACCACGATCTTGTCCTCGAGCGGCTTGATGTTCACGCTCGCCACGGGATGACCTCCACGATCTGGGGTCCAGCTGGTTCTGGTTTGGGTGACGGACCCCGGGGCCGACCCGCCGTCGCGGGTGTCGGGCCGGCTCCGATGCCGTTCGATTGGCACTCTAGCCCTGCGAGTGCCAATCCATCAACGACGGGGGCGTGCCGCGCGGCGCATGGTGTGCGCGTCCGCCCCGCTGGCGTAGTACCGGCGCCGGGTACCCACCACCTCGAAGCCCTCCGAGGCGTAGAGCGAGAGCGCGGGGACGTTGTCGGTGCGCACCTCGAGGAAGGTGACCGCGCCGATCGCGTCGGCCCGCGCTAGCAGGCCCCGCAGCAGCCGGCGCCCGACCCCGTGGCCCTGCACCGACGGATCGACCCCGATCGTGTGCACCTCGGCCTCGCCCGGCTCGCGGGAGAACGCCGGGGCCGGGAGCAGGGCGATCCCGGCGTACCCGACGAGCCCCTCCGGGTGCCCGACCCAGCGCGCCGCCAGGTACGGGTAGCCGGCGTGCAGCTCGGCGCGGAAGGCCGAGGCGGTCCAGGGGTCGTCTCCCCCGAAGAGCTCCGCCTCGAGCCGGGCGCACGTCGAGGCGTCGTCGGGCGCGAGATCGTCGACGACGATCCGGTCGCCTGCCGCGTCGGGCTCGGTCTCCACGATGCTTCCGTCGCCGGTCAGGCGCGACGCCGCGGGCGCCGCAACCGCGGGCGCCGCGACGTGGATCCGGCGTCGTGGGGTCGCAGCCGGCGCAGCACCTGGCTGCGGTGGGTGCAGCGGCGCAGCAGCTCGAGCAGCGCCGCGTCGAACTCGGAGGGCTGCTCCAGCATCGCCATGTGTCCCGCGCCCTCCAGGGGCAGCAGTTCCGCGCGCGGCAGCTCCGCCGCGATCACCTCGGAGTGCGAGAACGGGATCATCACGTCCTTCGTCCCCGACGCGACCAGCACCTCGCACTGCGAGAGCCCCCGCAGCGCGGCCTTCCGGTCGTGGGTGGAGAGCGTGTTCGCGAACGACGTGATCGCGTCGAGCGGGGTCTCCGCGATCACCCGGGCGACGAGGTCGGCGATCGCGGGGTCGGTGTCGTGGTCGCCGAACGACATCCGGGCCACCACCGCCCAGATGGCGTTGCCGCCGAGCCTGCGGACCCGGTCGACGGTCTGCGGGCGCCAGTGCGCGAGCCGGCCGATGACGTTGACCGCGGGGTTGCGGTGCGAGAGCACGGCGCGCTGGAGCCCGACGGTGGCGACGTCCCCGGCCGAGGTGCTCGCCAGCACGACTCCGAGCACCCGGTCCCGGAACAGCGCCGGATGGCGCTCGGCGAGGGCCATGATCGTCATGCCGCCCATGGAGTGGCCGACGAGCACGAGCGGTCCTTCCGGGGCCACGGCGCGGATGACGGCGTCGAGGTCCGCCCCGAGCTGCGCGATCGTGCACGAGCGCGCCGGGCACTGGCCCGACCTCCCGTGCCTGCGCTGGTCGTAGAGCACCACCCGCACGGCGGGGTCGGTGAGCTCGGCGAGCATGCGGCGCTGGAAGTGCCAGCAGCGGCGGTCCTGACAGAACCCGTGCACGAGGACCACGGTGAGCTCGGGCTCGACGCCCGGGGTGACCGGTTCGATCTCCTCGACGGCGAGCCGGGTGCCGTCGTCGGCCGCCACGGACGAGTCGCGGCCCTTCGGCAGCAGGCCCAGCTGGGAGGGGTGGGCGGCCTCGGACTCCTCCAGCTCGGCCCGGGTGCGCACGACCCGGGAGCGGGCGACCCCCGCCCCGACGGCGCCCGCCGCGGCGGCGCCGCCGAGAACCGTCCCGGCAATGGCACCGATGATGCCCCCGGTGTGCCGTCGATCGTCGTCACTCATGCCCTGCCCGCGTCCCCGGACCCGCTCAGGAGCCCCGACTCCGCCGTCACCATAGGTGGCCTTCTACCACGTCTGTCCCGGATTCACCCCGTGTGTTGCGTGCGCGACCCTCCGGGACGCCCCGTGTGACCCGTCGCAGCCGGGACCGTCCGCCGACCCCGGTGACGATCTCGTAGTGGATGGTGCCCACCAGATCGGCCCATTCCGCGGCGGTGGGAAGTCCCCCGTCGGCCGGGCCGCGGCCGTCGCCCGGTCCGAACAGGACGACCTCGTCACCCTCGGCCACCCCGTGCGCCCCGCCGGCGGGCCCCAGGTCCACCACGACCTGGTCCATGCAGACGCGCCCGACGACCGGGCGGCGGATCCCGCCGATCGCCACCGCGAGGCGCCCCGTGGCCCCGAGCAGCCGCGGCACCCCGTCGGCGTACCCGGCCGGGACGAGGGCGAGGACCCGTCGGTCGGGTGTCGTCCAGGTGTGGCCGTAGGAGACGCCCTCCCCCGCGGCCACCGTCTTCACCAGGGCGACCCGGCTGCGCAGGGTCATGGCCGGGCGCAGGTCGTGGCCGGACCCGCCGTCGACCGGATCGAGCCCGTACACCGCGATACCGGGGCGGACGAGGTCGCGGTGCAGGTCGGGACGGGTCAGCGTCGCCGCCGAGTTCGCGAGGTGGGCGAGCAGGGGCCGGCCCAGGCGCGTGGTCGCGGCGCGGTGGGCGTCGTCGAGACGGGCCGCCTGACGATCCAGGGTGGGGTGGGTCGGGGCGTCCGCGTGCGCGAGGTGCGACCACACCGCCACCGGCTCCACGACGCCCTCGTCGGCGAGACCGGCGACGGCGTCGAGCAGCCCGCCCCAGTCCTCGGGGGCGCAGCCGTTGCGGGAGAGCCCGGTGTCGATCTTGAGGTGGATGCGGGCGGCGCGGCCGGCGGCCCGCCCAGCGCCCGCGGCGGCCGCGAGGTCCCGCGGCGAGGCGATCCCGAGGTCGACCGCGGTGGCGACGGCACCGGTCATGTCCTCGTCGGGCACGTGCAACCACGACAGCAGGGGCGCGGCGATGGCGCCCGCACGCAGCTCGGCGGCCTCCTCGAGGGTGCACACCCCGAGCCACGTGGCGCCGGCGTCGAGCGCCGCCCGGGCCACCTCGACGGCACCGTGGCCGTACCCGTCGGCCTTGACCACCGCCATCGTCGAGGCCCCGGAGCCGCCGGCGAGCCCGGCGAGCAGCGAGACGTTGTGACGGACGGCGTCGAGGTCCACGACGGCCTCGATCCGGGCGTTGCCCATCAGCCCTCCAGCTGGGTGAGGCCGGCCGCCGCGCGGACCGACCGGATGGCCTCGGTCAGACCGGCCTGCACGTGCGAGGCGGGCACCGGGGCGCCGGGGGTGCCCGCCCCGAGGTCGGCTGCCCTGGCGTGGACGAACGCCGCCGCGCCCGCGGCCAGGAAGGGCTCGAGGCCCGCGGCGAGCAGGGCGCCCGCGACCCCGGACAGGACGTCGCCCGAGCCCGCGGTGGCCAGCCAGGAGCTGCCCGCGGGATGGACCAGGACACGGCCGTCCGGGGCGGCGACGACGGTGGCGTTGCCCTTGAGCAGCACGGTGACCCCGAGCGCGGCGGCGGCCCGGCGGGCGGCGTCGACGCGGTCGAGCGCGGGGTCGGGCGGATGGTCGAGGTCCGCGACGAGGCGGGCGAACTCGCCGGCGTGCGGGGTGACCAGGGTGGGGACCTCGGCGGCCTTCGCCCGCAGGTCGGCGTGCGCCCCGAGCAGGGTGACCGCGTCGGCGTCGGCGAGGACCGGCACCCCCGCGCCGAGCACGTGGCGCAGCGTGGCGGCGCCGTCGTCGCCGGTGCCCAGGCCCGGGCCGACCGCCCACGCCTGCACCCGCCCCGCGTCGGCGACGTGCTCCGTGGCGACCACCTCGGGCCAGGCGGCGCGGACCTCGTCGGCGGCACTGCCCGCGTAGCGGACCATCCCGCTCGTGGCGAGGCACGCCGCGCCGCAGGCGAGGACGGCGGCACCCGGGTAGGTCGCGCTGCCCGCGGCGACCCCCACGACGCCCTGGGTGTACTTGTCGTCGCCCGGTCCCGGGACCGGCCAGGCGGCGCCCACGTCGGCGGCCTCGAGGACGCTGAGCGGGGCCGCCGGCAGCTCGGGGCCGAGGCCGATGTCGACGAGGGACACCGGGCCGCACCGGCCGCGGGCGAGCACGTGGACCGGCTTCCGGGCGCCGAAGGTCACGGTCTCGGACGCGGTGACCGCGGCGGGGCTCCCGTCGTCGTGGTCGTCCGGCACGGTGCCGGTCAGCGGGTCGACGCCGCTCGGGGTGTCGATCGCGAGGATCGGGACCCCCGCGGCGTCGGCGGCGCCGACGAGCAGTGCGGCGGGAGCGCGCAGGCCACCGCGGGCGGAGATACCGACGATCGCGTCGAGGACCAGGTGGGCGCGCCCGATCGCGGTCACGGCGGTCTCCGGCGTGGTGACGACCCGGGCACCCGCCCAGCGCAGGGCCTCGAGCCCGGCCGGGTGGGCGCGCTCGGGGTTCAGCAGCACGGCCGTGACCCCGGCGCCGCGGCGGCGCAGCTCGACTCCGGCCCAGAGCCCGTCGCCGCCGTTGTTGCCCGCCCCGACGAGGACGACGACGCGGCGCCCCGTCACGCCGCCCGCCCGCTCGGTGAGCATCCGCACCGCGACTCCGGCGGCGCCGTAGGCGGCGCGGCGCATGAGCGCGCCCTCGCGGGTGCGGGCGAGCACCGGCTCCTCCGCGGTGGCGACCTGCTCGGGCGTCCAGACGCCGTACACGGTGGCTCCTTCGTCGCCTGGTGAGCAGGCGCCTACTCGACAGTGACCGACTTCGCCAGGTTGCGCGGCTTGTCGACGTCGTAGCCCCGGGCCCGCGCGACCTCGGCGGAGAACACCTGCAGCGGCACCGAGGCGACCAGCGGCTGGATCAGGGTGGGAACCGCCGGCATCTCGATCAGCACGCTCGCGAACGGGCGCACCGTCTCGTCCCCCGCCTCGGCGATGACGATCGTCCGCGCACCGCGCGCCTGGATCTCGCGGATGTTGGAGAGCAGCTTCGCGTGCAGCGTCGCCCGGCCCCGCGGCGAGGGCATCACGACGACGACGGGCAGGTCCTGCTCGATCAGTGCGATCGGCCCGTGCTTGAGCTCGCCCGCCGCGAAGCCCTCGGCGTGCATGTAGGCGAGCTCCTTGAGCTTGAGCGCGCCCTCGAGGGCCACCGGGTAGCCGACGTGCCTGCCGAGGAAGAGCACCGCCTTCGACTCCGCCAGCTCGCGCGCCAGCTCGCGCGTCGGCTCCACCGCGGTCGCGAGGACCTCCTTCACCGCGTCCGCCGACGCGGTGAGCTGGTGGTACTCGCGCTCGACCTCGTCGGCGTACTTCGTGCCGCGGTTCTGGGCGAGGGCGAGCCCGACGAGGTAGCAGGCGACGACCTGCGACGTGAACGTCTTCGTCGCGGCGACCCCGACCTCGGGGCCGGCGTGGGTGTAGAGCACCGCGTCGGACTCGCGCGGGATCTGGGCACCGTTGGTGTTGCAGATCGCCAGGACCCGGGCGCGCTGGTCGCGGGCGTGGCGCACGGCCTCGAGGGTGTCAGCGGTCTCGCCGGACTGCGAGATCGCGACGACGAGGGTGGAGCGGTCGAGCACCGGGTCGCGGTAGCGGAACTCGCTGGCGACCTCGACCTCGACCGGGATGCGGCACCAGTGCTCGATCGCGTACTTGGCGAGCAGGCCCGCGTGGTACGCGGTGCCGCACGCGACGACGAACACCTTGTCGATGTCGCGCAGCTCCTGGTCGGAGAGGCGCTGCTCGTCGAGCACGATCCGGCCGTCGACCAGGTGCCCGCGCAGCGTGTCCGCCAGCGCCGCCGGCTGCTCCTCGATCTCCTTCTGCATGAAGAAGTCGTGGCCGCCCTTCTCGGCGGCGGCGATGTCCCAGTCGACATGGAAAGGCCGGGTGGGCGCGAGGTCCCCGTGGAAGTCGGTGACGACGGCGCCCTCGCGCGTCAGGGTGACGATCTGGTCCTGGCCGAGCTCGACGGCGTCGCGGGTGTGGTCGATGAAGGCCGAGACGTCGGAGGCGACGAAGGTCTCGCCGTCACCGATCCCCACGACGAGCGGCGAGGACCGCCGGGCGGCGACGATCTCGTCGGGCCGGTCGGCGTGGGTGAACACGAGCGTGAAGGCGCCCTCGAGGCGGTTCACCACGTGGCGGACCGCGGCGGTGAACCCGGCCGGGTCGTCGCTGGGCCCCGACTCGTCGAGTGCCCGGGCCAGGAGGTGCGCCGCGACCTCGGTGTCGGTGTCGCTCGCGAGCTCGACGCCGTCGTCCTCGAGCTCGGCGCGCAGCGCGGCGAAGTTCTCGATGATCCCGTTGTGGACGACCGCGACCCGCCCGCTCGCGTCCCGGTGCGGGTGGGCGTTGCGGTCGGTCGGCGGGCCGTGGGTGGCCCAGCGGGTGTGGCCCATCCCGGTCCGGGCGGTGGTGCCCGTCCGCTCCGGCTCGGCGTCGGTGACCCGCACCAGGTTGTCCAGGGGCCCGGCGGCGCGGTGCACGTCGATGACGTCCGGGTCGGCGTCCTCCCCGCCCGCCCGGACCGTCGCGATGCCCGCGGAGTCGTACCCCCGGTACTCCAGCCGCCGCAGACCGCCCAGCAGGACGTCGCGTGCCGGGCGCCAGCCCACGTACCCCACGATGCCGCACACGGGCTCCGAGGATAGGCGCGGCGGGATCGCCCTCCCCCCACCCCGGGGTGACGTGGCCGGCAATGCACCGGACACGGGGTGTTCCAGCAGGCCAGGGCCGGTACGGATGCTCTAGGGTCCGGCGCCATGGCCAGCGCGAAGCAGACCGTCTCCGAGCTCGGGCGCCCGGGTCCGTACCCGGTGCTGCGCGGCGAGCTGGCGCTCGTCGGCCTGCCCGGCACCGTGTTCACGCCCACCTCGGGGGAGGGTCTGCCCGCGATCGCGTTCGGCCACGACTGGCTCAATCCGGCCTCGCGCTACCTCGGTCTGCTCCGCCACCTGGCGTCGTGGGGGATCGTCGCCGCGGCCCCGGACACCGAGCGCGGTCCGTTCGCCTCGCACCGGCGGCTGGCCACCGATCTGCGCACCGCCCTCGACGTCTGCTCGTCGGTCCGCCTCGGCGGCACGGCGCGGGGTGCCGCCGTGAGCGTCGACCCCCGCCGCCTCGGGCTCGCCGGGCACGGCATGGGCGCCGGGGCGGCCGTGCTCGCGGCGAGCGTGACCGCCCACGACACCCGGGTGCAGGCGGTGGGCGAGCCGTACTGGGAGTCCGGCTCTGACCTCACCGTAAAGGCGGTCGCGACGATCGCGCTCTCGGAGTCCCGTCCGTCGGCCCAGGACGCCGCGCGGGCCGTGCACGTCCCCGGCATGCACCTCGCGTTCGGCAAGGACCTCGTCGCGCCGCCGGCCGCGGGCGCGCAGCCCGTCGCCGCCGCCTGGGCGGGGCCCTCGGTGCTGCGGACGCTGAAGAAGGCCACGCACCTCGGCATCGTCGAGGGCAAGCACTGGAGCGACCTCGTCCTCGACGGCAAGCCGGAGCCGGCCACCGCCGCCACCGTCCGCGGGCTGCTGACCGGTTTCCTGCTCCACCACCTGACCGGCGAGAAGCGCTACGCCGACGTCACCGACGGCTCGGTCAAGGGCACCGACGTGCGCGTCTACCGCGAGTCGTCGACGGTCTGAGCGACACCGAGCGCACGGCCCGGTGGGTCGTCGTCGGGGTCCTCGGGATCGTCGGTCCCGGGATCGGGCCCGTCCCCGGTCAGCGGGCCGAGCGCGGCGAGGATCTCCGGGAGCGCGAGCAGCTCGGGCGGCAGGGCGCCCGCGACGCTGCCGTCGGCGGGCTCGTCGGGACCGTCGTCCCCGGACAGGGCGCGCAGGACCCCGATCCGCTCGGCCAGGTCGCGCCAGGTGGCCGCGATCGAGCGATCGGTCCGGTCCGCGGCGCCCAGGTAGCGGTGCAGCCGGGCGTCGAGGTCGGCCGCCCAGGCGCGCGCGGCCACGGTGTCGGTGTCCGCGGGCGGGGCGGGCAGCCCCTCGGCCAGCTCGCCCGCGGCCTCGGCCCGGGCCACGACGTCGTCCGCGACGGCGAGCCCGGCCCCCTCCACGGTCTCCGCGGTCTCCTCGAGCAGCGTGACGATCTCGTGGGCGGCGCGACCGAGGGAGACCACGCGGTCGGCGACGTCCTCGGCGGAGGGCCCGGACCAGCGCTCCCAGAGCGTGCCCGCCTCCTCGGCCAGGGCCCGGTGGCGGGCGCGGACCCGGTCGGCCGCCGCCCGGAGGTCGTCGGCGCCGGCGGCGAGGGCCGCGAAGCGCACCCCGCGCTGGGCGGTGTGGCGGGACCGCAGGCCGGTGGCGTCCACCGGCGGCGCCGGGAGCCCGGCCGGGCCGGCCAGGGCGATGCGTGCCGGGAGCACGGCGACGACGTCGTCGACGGCGCCGTCCGCGGACGCGAGCAGGGTGTCGGAGTCGGCCACGCCGAGGTCGGCGAGGCGCCGTGCCGGGGGCACGGCGTGCAGCCCGGCCGTGCCGCCCCTTGGCCGCCCCGGACGCCGCGTCACGGGGTTCAGCGTCCTCTCTCCGTGCGCCCGGATCCACACCGGGGCGCGGCGGAACCCGTCCCGGTCAGCGAACGGTCGCGACGAGCCCGGCGAGGCGGTCGGCGACGTCGCGGGCGATGGCCTCCGTCGGCGCCTCGACCATGACCCGCACCAGCTGCTCGGTGCCCGAGGGACGCAGCAATACCCGCCCCCGGCCCGCGAGCGCGGCCTCCTCCGCGGCGACGGCCTCGGCCACGTCCGCGGAGGTGCCGACGGCGGCCTTGTCGTGCACCGGCACGTTGATCAGGACCTGGGGCAACCGCTGCACCACCCCGGCCAGCTCGGCCAGCGGTCGGCCGGTCGCGGCCATCCGGGCCATGATCCGCAGCCCGGTGAGCAGGCCGTCCCCGGTGGTGGCGTGGGCCGGGAGCACGACGTGACCGGACTGTTCGCCACCGAGGGAGAACGACCCGGAGCGCAGCTCCTCGAGCACGTAGCGGTCGCCGACGGCGGTCGTCCGGACCGCGATCCCGGCCTCCCGCATCGCGATGTGCAGGCCGAGGTTGCTCATCACCGTCGTGACGAGGGTGTCCGCGACGAGCTCGCCCGCGTCCCGCATCGTCGTCGCGAGGACGGCGAGGATCTGGTCGCCGTCGACGACGCTGCCGTCCGCGGCGACCGCGAGGCAGCGGTCGGCGTCGCCGTCGTGGGCGATACCGAGGTCGGCGCCCTGCTCGACGACCGCCTTGCACAGGCCCTCGAGGTGGGTCGAGCCGACGCCCTCGTTGATGTTCCAGCCGTCGGGCTCCGCGGCCAGCGTGGTGACGCGCGCCCCGGCGCGCTCGTAGGCGCGAGGCGCGGCGTACGAGGCCGCACCGTGCGCGCAGTCGACGACCACGTGCACGCCGTCGAGCCGGTGCGGCGTGGCCGTGAGCAGGTGCTCGAGGTACAGCGCGAGCGCGTCCGGCACGTCGGTGACCCGGCCGATGTCGTGGCCGGTCGGCCGTTCGCCCGGCTGCGGAGGACGGGCGGCGTGGGCCTCGATCTCGTCCTCGACGGCGTCCGGGAGCTTGTGCCCGCCCGCGGCGAAGAGCTTGATGCCGTTGTCGGGCATCGCGTTGTGGGACGCCGAGATCATGACGCCGAGGTCCGCCCCGAGGGTCCCGGTGAGGAACGCGAGCGCGGGGGTCGGCAGCACGCCGAGGCGCTGCACGTCCGCGCCCGCGGCCGACAGGCCTGCGCAGACCGCGGCCTCGAGCATCTCCCCGCTCGCGCGCGGATCCCGCCCGACGACGGCCAACGGGCGCGCCGACGCACCACCGCCCGCGCGCTCGACGAGCACGCGGGCGGCAGCGGACGCGACCGTGAGCGCCAGCTCGGGCGACAGGTCGGCGTTCGCGAGGCCGCGGACGCCGTCCGTTCCGAACAGGCGCGCCATCAGCGCTTCGAGTACTGCGGAGCCTTTCGGGCCTTCTTGAGGCCGTACTTCTTGCGCTCCGTGGCACGCGGGTCACGGGTGAGGAAGCCGGCCTTCTTCAGGCCCGGGCGGTCCTCCGGATCGACCAGCGTCAGGGCACGCGCGATGGCCAGCCGCAGCGCGCCGGCCTGGCCCGACGTCCCGCCACCGGTGAGGTTGGCGAAGATGTCGAACTGCTCGGTCCGCTCGGTGTTCACCAGCGGCTCGCGGATGAGCTGCTGGTGGACCTTGTTCGGGAAGTACTCGTCGAAGGCCTTGCCGTTCATCGTCAGCTTGCCGCTGCCCGGCATGAGACGCACCCGGACGATGGCCTTCTTGCGGCGGCCGACCGTCTGGATGGGGCGATCGATGGTGGCGAAGACCGGGGCGGGCGCCTCGCCGAAGACCTCGGCACCCAGCTCGTCGTCGTCCGTCGCGACGGACTCCTCCAGCTCGGCGACGTCGGGGAGGTCGGCCGCCTCGGCGAGGGACTGCCCCGAAGTCGGGGCCTCGCCGGGGACGTCCTCGGAGGCGATCTCGGTCTCGGAGGAGACGTCGGTCTCGGGGTCGACGCTCGGGTCGTCGGGGCTGGTCACTGGCTCACCTGTCGGATCTCGTACGGCACGGGCTTCTGGGCGGCGTGCGGGTGCTCGGGGCCGGCGTAGACCTTGAGCTTCGACGCCATGGCCCGTCCCAGTCGGTTGTGGGGGAGCATGCCCTTCACGGCCTTCTCGATGAGACGGCTCGGGAAGCGCTCCAGCTCCTCACCCACCGAGCGGGCACGCAGGCCGCCCGGGAAACCGCTGTGGTGGTAGACGAACCGGTCGTCACGCTTGTTGCCGGACAGGGCGATCTTCTCGGCGTTCACGATCACCACGAAGTCACCGCTGTCCATGTGCGGCGCGTACGAGGGCTTGTGCTTGCCCCGCAGCAGTCGCGCCGTCTGGCTCGCGAGTCGACCGAGGACGACGTCGGAGGCGTCGATGACGTGCCAGGCGCGGTCGATGTCGCCGGGCTTCGGACTGAACGTGCGCACGGAGCTACCTCGTCACGGTCATACTGGTCTGCGGTACGTCAACGGGGACGCACGCGCGGCGAACCCCTCGCGGCGTGCATTCACCGCGCAACGGTTGTCCAGAGTACGCGGAGCGTCGCGAGCGTCCGTCACCCACCCCCGGGCCGGGGGCGGGTCCGCTCAGGCGTAGCGCATCGCGTTCTGCGCCTCCGTGGCCCGGTAGAGCTGCTCGGCCTGCCCGAGGCGCCCACCGATCTGGCTGAGCACCTGTGTCAGGTCGGCCATCGCCGTGTCGATCTCGTGCTGGCGCGCCTGGTACTGCTCGGCGGCCGCGCCGGTCCAGTCGGCCACGAGCGGCGCGAGCTGGCGCTTCAGGTCGTCCAGGCGGCCCTGGATCTGGGTCGCGGTGCTGGTCACGCTCTGCTGGGCGGCGGTCAGCTCGCCGAACGTCACGCGGATCTCGTCCACGTCGGGGTCCTCTCTACCAGTGGTGGTGTCGGTGCCTGCGGGATCAGGTCAGGGCCTGGCCGATCCGGGACGTGGTGGACGCGATCTCGTCCTCGGCGGCGCGGTAGGTCACGCCCGAGGCCTGGACCGACTCACCGATCGAGGACAGCGCGGCGTTGATGCGCCGGGCGTCGTCGTTCCACCGGGCCATCAGCTGGTGGAACGCGACCGACGCGTCCCCCCGCCAGGTGCCCTCCAGCGGCCCCAGCTGGGCCCGCAGCTGCCCGAGCTGCGCCGTGATCTGGTCACGGACCTCGAACACCTGCTGGCCCGCGGACTGCATGACCTGGGTCTGGGTCCCGAACTGTCCGGCCACCGGCCGCTCCCTCCTCGATCGCCGGGCCCGTCCGCCGCGGCTGGTCGACAGTGACACCCCGCCCGGCGCCGTGGGGGCGGTTCGGAAGAAGTCGCGCGCGTCGACCACCCGAGTGGGCCCGCAGGGCTGCGCGAACCGCCATGGGCGTCCACTCGGCGTCCTGGATCCGCCTCAGGGCGGGCTGCGCAGCGTCGCCACCACGCGGGCGCAGGCGGCGATCACCGCATCCCGGCCGGGGTCGTCGTGGCGGCACCCCACGGAGAGCTGCGTCGATCCCGCGAGGACCACCACCCACTCGACGGTCGTTCCCGGAGCAGCCACCTGGCGGTAGGTCGC
>NZ_DASXJS010000183.1:0-40390 GCF_036497245.1 Actinomycetospora sp.
GGTGAGGTACGCGATGTTCGAGCCCCGCAGGTCACGCAGCCCGTAGACCAGCTCCGCCAGCCCGGTGTTGGTCAGCGAGTCGTCGACGCCGACGTGCTGGGTCACCGAGTTCACGAGGTCGTAGGCCTTGGTGGGACTGGACAGGGTGCCCGAGGACAGCGCGGAGCTCACCAGGGCGCGGAGCGCGTTCTGCTCACGGCGCACCCGGTCGAAGTCCCCGCCCGGCAGGCTCTTGCGCTCGCGGACGTAGACCAGCGCCTGGGCGCCGTCGAGGTGCTGCGGACCCGCGGGGACCACGACGCCGTCGCGCTCGGTCTGGGTCCCGACGTTGACGTCGATGCCGCCCGCGGCGTCGGTCATCTGCTGGAAGCCCGCGAAGTCGATGACCGCGAAGTGGTCGATGCGTACGTGCGTCAGCTGCTCGATCGTCTGGATGGCCAGTGGCGGGCCGCCGAACGAGAACGCCGCGTTGATCTTGTTCATGCCGTGCCCGGGGATGTTCACCCAGGAGTCCCGCGGGATCGAGATGACGCTCGCGCTCTTCCCGTCGTCGGCGATCGTCGCGACCATGATGACGTCGCTGCGCTGGGCACCGAACACGAAGTCCGGCGCCGTCGCGTCGCGCCCGGTGGTCGCGTCGGTCGACCGGGAGTCGGTGCCGACGAGCAGGAAGGTCTGCCCGGCCTTGGCCGCCGGTCGGCTGGAGGGGTCGATGCCGGCGAACACCGCCGGGTACCGGCCGACCTGGTCGCCGAGCTGGTTGGTCAGCAGCACCACCCCGGCCGCGGCGAGCAGGACGAGGATGAGCACCCCGATGAGCACGTAGAGCAGCCCACGCATCCCCCGGCGCCTCCGGGCGGAGCTCGGCTCCGGCGGCTGGTCGTCGGTGTGCAGCAGATTCTCGACGCTCATCGTGGTCGTTCCCGCCCGTTCTCGTCCCCCGGCTCCCCGGCAACAGCCGAGTCGTGACAGCCTGTCGTACACGACAGGTCCGTCGTTACCGGAAGTGACCCGTTCAGTCGAATTGGGGACGTCCGACGGCGGCCGGACGGCAGCGGGTGATCCGCTCATCGTGCCGCGGCGACCGCTGCGCGGACCCCGAAGTCCACACGATCCGGGCTGCTCCTACAGTCGTCCGGGTGACGACGTCCCACCCGGCGCACGAGGTCCCCGGTCCCCTGGTTCCCGGGCGGGTCGACGCCCCGGACGGCGGGACCCTCGCCCGCGTCCTCGACGGCCTGCGCGATCTCGATCTGCCGGAGCAGCCCGCCGCGCCCGCGACGGCCGGTCCGGCCGGCTCCGCGGACGCCGCTCCGGGCGTCCCGCTGCCCGCCGCCGTTCCGAGCGAAGGGCCCCTTCGGTCGACTCGTTCTGAGCGAGGGGCCCCTTCGGTCGAGTAGACCGGCCGAAGGCGCCCACCGTCAGAACGACCGGGCACGACCGCCGGCACCGACCGGCGGGCTGGCACCGGGCGCGCCCCACGGGGACAGTGGTTCCAGGGCCCCACCCGCCCGACCCCACCCGTGAGGAGGACGCCGTGACGATCCCGCCGTCCGACCCGGGCCGTCGCCCGAGCTCCGGGCTCGACCCGATGCCCGGCCACCGGCCGCGGCAACCGTCCCTGGGCAGCCCGCCCGACGACGTGCCGCCCCTCGAGCTGCCCGACGACGTCCCGGACCCGACCGCGCCCGGCGTCCCCACCCGGGACCCGGAGGTCCCGACGCCGGGGCGCACCGTCGTCGTCGCGACCGGCCGCGACGATCAGCGGCGCCACGTCGTCGACGTCGCCTGGGGCGAGTTCGGCGATCCGACGGGGCTGCGCGCGCGCTGCGGTGCCGCCGTCGAGGGGATCGTGCCGGGCCTGCGCGCGGAGCAGGCGGACTGCCCCGGGTGCCGGACGTAGAGATCCGCCACATCTCGTTCGCCTGCCTAACCATCCGGGTACGTCGGAGGCATGCGCAGCGACGACGACCAGTGGACGATCACCGAGAGCGTGGGGGTGACCGCGCTCGGCGTGGCCAGCGCCCGGGCGATGGAGACCCGCAGGCCCGACGGGCTCGTCGAGGACCCGCACGCGGCTTCGTTCGTCGACGCGGTGCGGGACGAAGTCGACCTGCCCACCGAGGTCGACCCCCGCGCGGACCCCTCCGACGTCGCGTCCGGCGTGATGTCGACCTACGTCGGGGTGCGCTCGCGCTGGTTCGACGAGCACCTGCTCGACGCCGCGCGTGACGGCACCGACCAGGTCGTCATCCTCGCCTCCGGGCTCGATACCCGGCCCCAGCGACTCGACTGGCCGTCCGGGACCACGGTCTTCGAGATCGATCAGGCCGACGTCGTGGACTTCAAGGACCGGATCCTGACCGAGACCGAGGGTTCGCCGGAGCCGGCAGGCGGGGTGCGGCGCGTCGCGCTCCGCGTGGATCTGCGTGACGACTGGCCCGCGGCCCTGCACGAAGCAGGCCTCGACCCGGCCCGCCCGACGGCGTGGCTCGCCGAGGGTCTGTTGCCCTACCTCCCCGCGCAGGCCGAGGTCGACCTGTTCGACCGCGTCGTCGAGCTCTCCGCACCCGGGAGCCGGATCGCCGTGGAGCACTTCGGCGACGCCGTGAAGAACCTCGACGACGACGAGCTCATGGCCACCTCGTCGCGGAACTTCGGCGTGGACGTCCGCGAGCTCTTCTTCTCCGACGAGCGCCCGGACCCGCGGGAGCGGCTGCGCGCCCGGGGATGGACCGTGGACGAGCAGTCCTCCGCGGACGCGGCCCGGAGCTACGGCCGCCCGCTCGAGGGTCCCGCGGAGGCTGCCTTCGCCCGGTCGGTCTTCTTCGAGGCTCGGCACCCCTGACCCCGGGCGCTCCAGGCCCCTCAGCCCGGGGTCGGGCTGCCGACCCGCTTGACGAACAGCAGCCGGTCCCCGCGCTCGAGGGCGTCCACGGCGGGCGCGTCGATCTGGTGCACCTGCCCGGCGCGGACGACGCCGAGCACGATCTCGCGCAGGTGCCGGGGCGAGCCGCCCACCTCGGACTCGGTCACGTCGCGCTCGGAGAGGCTCATGCCCGCGTCGGGCGTGAGGAGGTCCTCGACGACGGCGACCACGTTCGGGGTCGTCGTGGCCATCCCGAGCAGCCGTCCGGCGGTCTCCGCGGACACCACCACCGAGTCGGCCCCGGACTGGCGCAGCAGGTGGACGTTCTCGGTCTCGCGCACGGCGGCGGTGATCGTGATGCCGGGGGCGAGCTCGCGGGCGGTGAGAGTGACAAGCACCGCGGTGTCGTCCCGGTTCACGGCCACGACGAGCGACGCCGCGTGGACGAGCCCGGCCGTGCGCAGCACCGAGGACTGCGTCCCGTCCCCCCGCACCGTCACGAGCCCCATGGCCGAGGCCGCGTCCAGCCTGCCGCGGTCGGTGTCGACGACGACGATGCGCTCCGGCATCGCGTCGTCGCTCAGGAGTGTGTCGACGGCGGCCTTGCCCTTGGTGCCGAAACCGACCACCACGATGTGGTCTCGCACGCGGGACCTCCAACGTCGGATGCGGAACGCCTGGCGGGAGCGCTCGGTGAGCAGCTCGACGGTGGTGCCGACCAGGACGATGAGGAACAGCACGCGTAGTGGCGTGATCGCGAGGATCGTCCACAGTCGCGCGGTCTCGGTCACCGGCACGATATCGCCGTAGCCGGTGGTCGAGAGGGACACGGTCGCGTAGTAGAGGGCGTCGATGAAGCCGATCGGGGTCCCGTTGGAGTCCCCGTACGCATCGCGCTGCACGTAGACGAGCAGGCCCGCCGCGACGAGCGCCCCGACGGCGATCGCCGCGCGCCGAGCCAGCGCCACGAGCGGCCCGATGCGCCGGTCGGGCATCACCACCGCGGCCGCGGCGCCGTCCGTCGGGTCGCGCGCCGCGTCGTGACCCCGGGGCCCGGGACCCCTGGTCAGCTCCACGGGCGGCAGCGTAGCGGCGCCTCGCCCGACCACCCGTGCGGTGGGAGTACTCGCGCGATCGAGTGAACATTCAACGAGGCATGTCAGGAGTCCCGCGCCTCCGAGTCACTCCAGGTGACGGTAGCGGGAGGGACCACCTCTCCCGAGCACAGAGAGTAGATCTCTGGATCACTCGGTGTGATACCGCGAGGAGAGGAGCCGTCATGGGTGATCGGTTCGCCTGCCACGCCGTGGTCGGACCCGAGCACGAGGCGTGGGTCGGGCCGCACGCACCCGGCCCCGACGTCGTGGAGCACGACTGGATCGACGTGGTCGCGGCCCTGGACGACTGCGACGGCTACGTCGTCCTCATGATCGACCCGCAGACCGCGGAGGTGGACGCCAACGGTCCCTACGGGGGGCCCGACGCGGCGGTGGCGGCGGAGTCGCTCCGGAGCTCGCTGGACTCCGAGGGGCTCGACGACGTCCTGGTGCGCATCGTCCGACTGCACCTGCCGTCCCGCGCCGCCTGAGACCCGAACGGCCCAACCGTCTCCCCCGGCGAGGCGCACCGCACCGGGAAGGCGAAACGTTCCGGCCCCGGGGGACGACGTCCCGGGCATGGGTGACCACGCACGACACCACCTGCCCGCGCAGGGCGGCCGCGACGCCGCGAGCGAGCAGCGCCTCGAGGCGGCCGCGCGGACGCGGCACCTCGTCGCCGGCCTCGTGCCGGTCCAGCGCTGCGCCCCCACCGTGCTGCCCCGCCCCCGCTGAGCCCCGACGCGGCCCGATCCCCGGCTCGATCGTGACGTGGCCCACCACGATGTGCACCGGACGGGCGGCATCCGGCCCTGCAGCGGCGCGGAGCCTTCCCCGGCGCCCCGCCGCCGGGTAGAACGGCTGGTCGTCGGTACCGGAGTGATCGCAGTGACCCCTGTGGCCTGCGCCGCGACCGGTCCGCGCAACAACGGAGGCAGTAGGGGCGGAGGGACGCGATGACCGCGACGGGGCGGTGGCGCGCGCATCTCGACGGTGCCCGGTGGAGCACCACGTCACGGCGGCGCGGCCACACGGACGATCCCGCAGCGCCCGACGCCGCGGGCCTGCCTCGGCTGCACGACGTCGACCTCGCCGACCTGGGTGTCCACCCCCCGCTCCCGTCCCCCGCGTTCGAGCGCGACGCCGACCACCGGATCGAGGCCGCCGTGGGCGGTGACGCCGCCGTGGTGATCGTCGTGGGTCCGCGCCTCGGGGGCAGCACCCACGCCCTGGCGCGCGCCGCACGGCTGCTGCTCGGCGACCACCGTGTGGTCCGCCCCGATCCTGCCGCCCTCGCGGGGTCCGCCCCGCTGACCGGCCCGGCCGACCCCGCCCTGGTCGCCGCCCTCGCGGACCCCGCCGACGGGGCCGACGGGGCCGGGGTCGTCGTCTGGCTGGACGCCGTCGGGCCCGCGCTGCTGGCGGCGTTGCACCGCGCCCGCCCACCGGAGGGCGTTCGCGTCCTCGCCACCGCGGACGCGGCGCTGCTGGACCCCGACATCACGCCGGGCGAGGCGGGGCCCGGGGTGACCCTCGTGCGCCTGCCCGACGGGCTCTCCCCGACCGAGGTCACCCGGGCCCGGCCCACGGTGGCGACCGCCGCCCTCGGCGCGCGGGTCGGCGACCTGCTCGTCGACCGGGCACCGGCCCGCGCGATGCTCGTGCCGGGGGCCGACGAACCCGGTCGGATGTGGCGCCCCGCCCGACTCGGCGACGCCCGGACCGGCGCGTCCGCCCGCGCCGCCGTCCTGCGCGCCGCGGTCGACTGGGAGCGCCTCGGGGTGCCGCACGCCCTGCCCACGCCGCTGCTCGCCCGGCTCGCCCTCGCCTACGCCCGGGACGGCGTCGGGAGTGAGGACGACCCCGACGCGCTGCCGGGCGTCGACGACCTCGGTCGCGCCGTCGAGGCCCTGGTGGCGGAGCGGTCGCGGCGCTCGGGGGCCCCGGTGCTGCGCCGCCTGCGACTGGCCGACGGCGTGCACCACGTCCCCGCCGGCCTGCTCACGGCCGCCGCCGACGACCTGGGAGTCGACGGCTGGACCCCGCCCGCGCGGTTCGGGGAGATCGTCGGCGACGTGCTCGACGCCCCGGAGGCGCGCGGGCGGCGCCGCAGCGTCGGGAGGCTCGCCCTCGCGCGCGGGTTCGACGACCTCGCGGCCGTGCTGCTGCGGCCACCACCGGACCGCGCCGCGCCGCGGTCGACGGCGTCGGCCGAGCTCTACCGACTGGGCATCGCGTCGTTGCAGGCGGGGCGGGCCGCCGAGGCACGCCGCTGGTTCGCGGCCGTCCTCGAGGGCACCCCCGACGACGGATCGGCGCGGGCGTTCCGGGCCCGGGCGGCCTTCTGGCTCGGGCTGGACCGCGACGCCGACCCGGCGCAGCGCAGGCAGCACCTCGAACTGGTGGTCCGCGACGGCCCGCCGCGCGACGCCTCCGACGCCGCCCTGCTGCTCGCCGGCCTCGAGCGCGACGCGGGACGGTTCGACGCCCAGCGCGGCTGCCTGCGCGCGGCGGTCTCCTCGGCCCGCCGGGCGGGCGACTCCACCCGGGAGGCCGAGGCCTCCCTCGACCTCGCCCACCTCGACCGGAACAGCGGACGCACCGACGAGGCGCGGACCGGCTACACGCGGGTCCTCGAGCTGGTCGACGCGGACACCCCGACGGCGACGGCCGCGTCGCGCGCCGTCGTGGAGCTGGACGCGGACGAGAACGACGGCGACGCGGGGACCCCCGACGAGCGGGACCCCGACCGGGAGATCCCCGGCGGGTTCGTGCCCGAGGCCGTCCCCGAGCAGCGCCAGGACGAGGCGGAGCCCTCGCGGCCGGACGGCCCCCGCGCCTCGCTCTGAGACCGGATCAGACGTTCGCCTGCCGCACCGCGTCGGCCGCGCGCCGCGGGGCGGGCAACAGCGCCGACACCGGCAGCGGCACGAAGACCGACCCGCCCAGCAGGCCCCGGCCGGTGCCCGCGGTCGCGAGCAGCGCGTCCCGGGCACGGAGCGGGAGCGCGGCGACGTCGGGCGCCCCGACGGCGGCGAGCTCGTCGAGGATCCGCTGCGGCCACGACCGCGACGAGCCGCCGGCCACGGGCACCCCGCCGCGCGCGGCGGCACACCGGGCTCCGAGGTCGGCGAGCGCACCGGCGGGGACCGCCCCACGGGCGGCGTCGAGGAACGCCGACCCGAGGTGGTCGTGCAGGACCGCCACGTTGTGCGCGGTGGCCGGGAACCCGGCCCGGGCGAGCATCATCGGCGCGAACCCCGGGGAGAGACGCGGCGCGGTGGACGGCGACGCCGACCCGGTCCGCAGCACGGCTCCGAGGGCGACGACCGCGAGTGCGGCCAGTACGACGGTGGTGACGACGATCCCCATGGCGGGCTCCCCTGAACGTCCTCCGGGAGCGCAGGCATCGGCCTCCCGGCCCGCGCCTGGAGACGACCCGGATGGCCGCCACTCCCTGTGACCTGACTCTCGTCGATCGAGACCTCACCGTTACGAGTCCTCGGTTTCGACACCCGGACGGACTAGTCGAGCAGGCTGATCACCCCACTGGGTGTCGCGGCCAGGTGTCGTGACGGATCGGGATGTCATCGACCGCAACCCGCGCGTCTGTCACCCGTTCGAGGTGGCTACGGAGCGAGTTCCTCCCCTATCTTGAGTGCGCACCGCGAGCGACGGGCCATGTCGGCCCGGGAGAAGCACCGGTGCCGGCCGAGCCGCGTGGACGCGATCGGCCGGGGGGATCTCTTCGCCTCCCGCCCACCCCGCTTGGAGGAGTCCGCATGTCGTTCACCGGGAACGTCGTCTTCGCCGCCGGCTCGTCCGCGGCGGCCTGGCTCGCCGCCCCGCTGGTCAGCGCCGCGATGCGCGGCACGACCGACCAGCGCACCCTCGCCGCGTGGAAGGACGAGACGGGGCCCATCCCGCTCCCGCGCCTCGACGGGTACGACGACGACGGGTACGCCGCCCCCGCACGGCACGCCTGATCCGCCGGGTCGTCCGGCCGGGGCCGACCACCCGGTCGGATCGCCCCGGGTGGGGGTCGGCACTCGACCGACCGTCACCGATCGGCGGAACCAGTTCGGGCCCGCAACGGGCGATGGACGGGGTGAAGGCAATCGCCCGCCCAGCCCAGGACGTGATCTGCGATGTTCCGGAGCACCGCGCACCGCGCGACCCCGCAGCCGACCCACGCCGACGACCGCGCGACGCCGCGCGGCAGGCACCACCGCGCCGTCCGGGACCGCGAGGACCGCGCGCGTCAGGATGCCGTCGAGCGGGCCCGTCGTCGCACCAGTCAGGTCGGCGCCTACGAGGCCGTCTCCGGCCCGATCCCGACCGCGGTTCCGGCCCGGCGCAGCACCCCGACCCGGGTCGAGCCTGCCGCGCCGTCGCGGATCGACAACGTCGCCGCCCGCCGCGACCCGCTCACCCGACCGTTCCCGTCGGCTCCGCGCCTCCCCGGGGCGCGACGCGCCTCCGACCGCCCGCTGCAGGTCCCGGTCGGCGCCGGCGGACGATCGAGAGCCGAAGCCCGGTCCTGAGCCCGGCCGCGGGCCCTGGGCCGCCCGTGTGATCCGTGGCGGTCCGGGACCCGGTCCGCATCCTCGGGCGCCGGGCCGGGCACCCGGGTTTCGTGACCGATCCGGAAGACCCCCGTCCCGACGACGAGAGCGATGAGGCCCCCGCCTTCGACATCGACCTGGAGCCCGAGGACCAGGGTTCGGCCGAGGCCGCCGAGGAGGCGACGGGCTGATCCCCTACTTCTTCTCCCGCCACGCCCGCTCGAAGGGCAGCCGCCACGCGTTCGGCGCCACCAGCTGGTGGATCGCGTTCGGGCCCCAGGAGCCCTGCGGGTAGGGCTTGACCGGCGGCGGGTCGGCGAGCAGCGGCTGCGAACGGTCCCAGAGCGACTCGATGCCCTCGGCCGTGGTGAACAGTGTGTGGTCCCCGCGCATGGCGTCGAGGATCAGCCGCTCGTAGGCCTCGAGGACGTCCGACGCCTCGCCGATCTCCTGGGTGGAGAACTGCATCGAGAGCTTCTGCAGCCGCATCCCCGGCCCGGGGCGCTTGCCGTAGAACGACAGCGACACCCGCGAGGAGTCGGCGAGGTCGAACGTCAGATGGTCCGGGCCCTGGGTGCCGACGCCCGAGCCCTGCGGGAACATCGTGCGCGGCGCCTCCTTGAAGGCGATCGAGATGATCCGCTGGCCCTCCGCCAACCGCTTCCCGGTCCGGAGGTAGAACGGCACCCCGGCCCAGCGCCAGTTGTCCAGTCCGGCCCGCAGCGCGATGAAGGTCTCGGTGTCCGAGTCGCGGGCCACGCCCGGCTCGTCGCGGTAGCCGCCGTACTGGCCGCGGACGACGTCGCTCGGGTGGATCGGCAGCAGCGAGCGGAAGACCTTGTTCTTCTCCTCGCTGATCGACCGGGGCTCGAGGGCCGTCGGCGGTTCCATGGCGACGAACGCCATGACCTGCATGAGATGGGTGACGACCATGTCCTTGTAGGCCCCGGTCGCCTCGTAGAAGCTCGCCCGCTGGTCGAGCCCGAGCTCCTCGGGGATGTCGATCTGGATGTGGTCGATGAAGTTGCGGTTCCAGATCGGCTCGAACAGCCCGTTCGCGAACCGGAACGCGAGGACGTTCTGCGCCGCCTCCTTGCCCAGGAAGTGGTCGATGCGGAAGATCTGGGACTCGTCGAAGACCCGGTGCACGAAGTCGTTGAGCTGGATCGCGCTCTCGAGGTCGTAGCCGAACGGCTTCTCCATGATCACCCGGGCGCCGGTGTCGAGGTCGGCGTCGCGCAGCATCTCGACCACCGCCTGCGCGGCCTTCGGCGGCACCGAGAGGTAGTGCAGCAGGCGGGCGCCCTCGCCCAGCTGGGACGCGGCCTCCTTCACCGCCGACGCGAGCGCCTCGGGGCCCTCGCCCTGACCGACGTAGCTCAGCTTGGCGGCGAAGTCCTCCCAGTCGGACTCGGCGAGCCGGTGCATCCCGAAGTTCTGCACCGCGTCGTGCACCAGGGTGCGGAACTCATCGGCCGACAGGTCCTCCATCGCGGAACCGACGACGCGGATGTCGGGGGCCAGCTCGGACTCGCTGAGGTACGCGAGGCCGGGGAGCAGTTTGCGCTTCGCCAGGTCACCCGTGCAGCCGAACAGCACGATGACGTGCGGGGCGATGGGGTCGAGATCCCGGCGGTACGGGCGCGAGCCGGGTCCGGGGTAGGCGATGTCGGGATTGTCGTGCCGGGCCGGGTCGGACATCAGGAGCTCCTCGCACGGGGTCCGTAGGACGCTGGAGCGACCGTAGCCCCGGCGTGTGGCCGGCGTGTGTCGAGGAGTGGATCCCCGGGCCTCACCGGATCCAGGCGGGGTGGACGCGGGGGACGAGCGCGAGCGCGTCGAACTCCTGGTCCGGTACCACCGGTGTGCGCCCGCGCAGCTGCCGGGAGTCGACCACCGACCGCAGGCGACGGGTCGTGGTCGGGGCGCCGGCCCAGCGCGCCACCGGGCCGCCGTCGTCCTGGGCGCCCCGCAGGTCGACCAGCCGCTCGCCGTCGTCGCCGAGCGCCGTACCGAGGTCCGACTCGAGGGAGTCGGGCAGGCGCGGCAGCCGGTTCGTGGTCGGCCGGGGGCGTACCGCTCCGAGCAACCGGCGGCGTACCGCCGAGGCGCTGCCCTCCCCGAACAGCCCGGCGACCGCGTAGTAGGCCTCGCCGAGGTCCGCGCGCAGGTACCGTCCGGCCGTCGTCGGGTCGCCGACGCGGATCTGGTCGTCGTGGCCCCAGAACACCACCGCGGGCGTGCCCTCGACCCCGTCGGCCGCCCGCTCGACGGCCTCCGCGACGAGGCGCGCCCGCAGGACCGACGCGCTCCCGGACGGCAGCGCCTCCGCCTGCGCCTCGCCGTCCGGGGCGGGCACGCGCGGCGCGCACGCCACTTCCGCGATGCGCGCGAGGATCCGCGCGTGGCGGCACGCCTCGGCGTACCGGTCCGGGGAGCTCTGCGCGACGAGCCCGGTCTCGTCGGCGACCATCCGCCCGTGGAGGCCGACGACGTCGTCGCGTACCCGGGCGGGCACCGCGCGGGCGTCGGGGTCGCGATCGAGGAGCTCGGCGAGGCTCTCGCGGGCGTCGGGCAGCAGCTCCGGGGCCGTGGCCCGCAGGTACGCCGCGAGGGCCTTCACCGACGCCGCACCCCGCACCGGATCGGCACCGACGACACGGACCCGGTCCGCCGGGGGACGCATCTCGTTGTGGTCGCGCAGCCACGAGACGAGGTCGACCACCTCGCGGGTGTCGTACTCCCAGCCGCCGAGCGAGGCGACGGCCTCGCCGGGCGCCCCGATCCCCCGGACGGCCTCGTCGACGACGGTCGCCCCGGCCTCGCTCGCCCCCAGGACGACGACCCGCGCACCCAGGTCCTCGACCGCGTACTCGACCAGATGGCGGCCCATCGCGAGCAGCTCGCGCGCGCCGTGCGCGGCGGCGCCGACCCCGAGCACACGCACGCCCGCCAGGGCGGGGCGCCACGGCGACAGGCCGAGGGCGTCGACCGACATCGCGCACTTCGCCAGCTCGTCCGCGACCTCGTCGTCCATGCGGCGACCCTACGACCATCCCCGCCCACGGCCGGGTCGCCCACCGCCGCGCCGTCCGGCGACGCCCTGCACCGCGACGCCCTGCGGCGCGCCCGGGTGCGCGAGGCGCAGGTGCGGGCCGCGATGGCGGCCGTCCCCGCGTCGCGGACCGGCCCGGGCCTCGCTGACCTGCCGCGACGTTCCCCGCTGCAGGGCTGACCCGGCGCCCCCGGGCCCGCGCGACGGCCGCCCCGGACCGGCGGTCCCGCCCGCCCGCTAGCCTGCTCCGCCGTGCGACGTCTGGTGGTCTGCTGCGACGGCACGTGGGACACCCCGACCGACCGGACGAACGTCTCGCTCGTGGCCGGCGCCCTCGCCGAGGGCCCCGACCAGGTCGTCCGCTACTTCAGCGGCGTCGGGACCGACGCCGACCCGGTCACCCGCCTGCTGGAGGGCGCGCTCGGGCTCGGGCTCAACACCCGCATCCGCGAGGCGTACACGTGGCTCGCCGAGACCTGGCGTCCCGGCGACGAGATCGTCCTGCTCGGCTTCAGCCGGGGCGCCTTCACGGTGCGCAGCCTGGCCGGGATGCTCGCGGCGTGCGGGCTCGTCGCGTTCGCACCCGGCGACTCGCGCCTGCGGCGGAACCGCCTCGTGCGGCGGGTGTTCCTCGACGGCTACCAGCGCCGCCTCCCCCTCGGGGACGTCGCGTTCGCACCGGGGTTCGGCCCCGACGACACCGCGCCCATCGCCTTCCTCGGGGTCTGGGACACCGTCGGCGCCCTGGGCATCCCGCGGACCTTCGGTCTGCTCTCCACCCTGGTCTCCCGGCGCCTGCAGGGGTTCCACGACCTCTCGCTCGCGCCCGACGTCCGTCATGCCCGGCAGGCCCTCGCCCTCGACGAGCGCCGCGGCCCGTTCCAGCCCGCGGTCTGGGCGACCCCCGCCCCCGGGACCCACGCGTCCTTCGTGCAGCTGTGGTTCACCGGGGTCCACGGCGACGTCGGCGGCTCGCACGACCGCCCGCGGGCGCTCTCGGACATCACGCTGCGCTGGATGACCGAGGAGGCGACCGCGGCGGTCGGGCTCACCTGGCGCGCCGGGTCGCCCGGCGGCGAGGGGGATCCCCTCGGGCCGTTCGATCCCGGGCCGGGCGGGGTCTGGCGCTACCTGGGGCCGAGGCCGCGCTCCGTCCCCCGCGTCGTGGAGGGCGCCCCGGACGTCCACCCCTCCGCCGTCGCGCGCCGGGCCGCCCCACTCGTCCCGCCCTACCGGCCCGGCCGCGTCCCGGAGCCCGGCGGACCCGCCCCGGCCGCCGTGCCCGCGGACGACCCGTGGGTCGAGACGGGGCTCTACCTGCCCGAGGGCCGGTACGTCCTCGCGGTGTCGGGCCGCTGGAACGACCACGGCGCGGACACCACCCCGGTGGGCTTCGCCCGGTGGCCCTGGCGCGCCTGGCCGGACTACGCCCTCGGGGCGGCCCTCGACGCCTACCGTCGGGTGGTCCGCGCCCTCACCACCAGCAGCGCCGACACCCTCGCCGCACCGCGTGACGGCGACGCCCGCCGGATGGCCCTCGTCGTCGCCGTCGGGAACGACCGCAGGCACCCCGACGGCACCGTCGAGGGCGGCACCGTCGCCGCCGTGGGTCCGGAGGGCGCGACGACGCTGGTGCTCGGCCGGTCCGGCTACCTCTACGCGTTCGCGAACGACTCGTGGCTCGGCTACCGCGGCAACTCCGGAGCCGCGACGCTCACGGTGACCCGGTCGTGACGTGGACCCGCGACGCGGCGGATCCCCCCACCGGTCCGGTCCGCGTCCGCCGCCGGGGACCGCGTCCGTGGCGGGTGCTGGTCGGAATCCTCGTCGTCGCGGCCACCGCACTCCTGCTCGTCCCCGACCGGCTCGGTCTCGACGGTGTCCTGCCGTTCGTCGCGTTCGTGCTGGTCCGCGCGCCGGCGACGATCCTCGTGGTGGTCCTGGCGCTGCTCGCCCTCGCCGTGCGCGCCCGGTGGTGGCCGACCGTCGTGCCGGTCCTGCTGGTGGCGGCGCTCTCGGTCACCACGCTGCTGCCGCGGGTGCTCCCCGACCGTCCCGGCCCCGATCCCGGGCCGGACCTCGTCGTCATGACCCTCAACGTGGACCGCGGCAGCGCCGACGTGGGCGCCCTCTCCCGGCTGCTGCACCAGCGCAGGCCCGACGTGGTCGTCCTGCCCGAGGCGGGCGAGCCGTTCCGCACGCGCCTGGCGCCGCAGGTCGCCGACCTGGGATACCGGTCGTGGTCGTCGACCCCCACCGCGGAGCCGGACGCCGTGGGCACGACCATCCTCGCCGGTCCGTCGCTGGGCCCGGTCCGGCCCGACGTCGTCCGTGGCGTCAGCTTTCCCTGGCTGCAGATCTCGGGCGGGGCGCTCGGGCCGACCCGGCTGGTCGGGGTGCATCTCGCCTCGCCGGTCCCGACGCTCATCGACGCCTGGCCCGCCGAGCTCGGCGAGCTGCACCGGTGGTGCGCGCCCGGTGCCGGCCCGGCCGCCGTCGTCGGTGACTTCAACGCCACGGCGGACATCGCGGCCTACCGCTCGGGCACCGCGGGCTGCACCGACGCCGGCGACGCGGCCGGGAAGGGCCTGCTCGCGACCTGGCCGACCGCGACACCGCGGTGGCTCGGCGCGCAGCTGGACCACCTGCTCGCCGGGGGCGGGGTCGGCGTGGACGGATTCGACGTCATCGAGGTGCCGGGCACCGACCACCGCGGGGTGCTGGCCACGGTGCACACCGTCGGCTGACGGGTGGTGCTCAGCCGGGCAGCAGGGACGAGATGTCGCTGACCTGGTCGGCGGGCGGCGGGACGACCTCCGGTGCGTTCCCGACGTCGGAGAAGGTGATCGTCGTGGTGGTGCTCGTCGTCGGGGCTCCGGCCGGGGCCCCGGGGGTGGCAGGCACGCTCACCGTCTGGCCGACGCGCCGCAGCTTCCCTCCGCCGTCGACCCACACGTCGACCGGGAGCAGCGACGAGCCGAGCTGCGCCTTCAGCCGGTCGACCCCGGGCTTCGTCGACGGGTCGTCGGCGGCCGGGACCTTGTCCAGGTCGACGGCCCCCGCGTAGTGCGTGGTGTCCACGCCGTCGATCTGTTCGGGACCGACGAGGCGGGTCGTGTCGCTGATCGCCTTCAGGTAGCCGAGCTGCTGGGCCGGGTTGTCGGTGGTGCCCACCCCGAGCGCGCCCAGCGGTGCGCCGTACCCGGACTGCGCGAGCCGGTTCACGTCCACCGAGACCCAGCTCTTCCCGCCGGAGAACATGCCGATCAGCCCCGACGCCGCCGGCGGGAGCTGGGCGTCGAGGGTGCCGCCGGTGAACACGACGCGGACGGCACCGAGCGAGGGCACCTGGAGCGTCAGGTCGGCCGCCTGGTGCAGCGGATCGACCACGCCGCCGCCGTCGAGCGGGATCTCCTGGCCCATGACCGCGGTCCGCCCCGTCACGGTGGCGTGCGAAGGCCCGGCCGCGGCGGTGGAGACGACCGCCTCGCGCACGATCTCCGCGGGCCCGCGGCCCAGGGTGGGTCCGGTGCCCGCGCATCCGGCGAGCGCCGCGACGAGGCCGAGGACGGCGACCGCGGCGGCCCGCGGGGTGCGGGTCCGGGCCGGGGCACCGGGGCGGAGGGTCACCGGGCCATGGTGGCGTCCCACCGGTGAGCCACGTGTGCCGGGGCCGGTCAGCGCCAGCGGTGCGTCCGCCTGCCCTTGATCGTCGTCGCTAGCTGGCGCTGCCAGAGGGCCCAGGTCTCCGGGTCGAGCGTCTGCCCGGCGGGCGGTGTGGCGGTGCGGGTCCGGCCGGTGTCCGGGCCCTCGGGGCGCTCGGACGCCTCCGACGATCCCGCGCCGGACCGCGCCAGCGCGGGCACCGGGCCCGTCCGGGGCGCGGGCAGCGGACCGGAGGGGTGGCCCGCCGCGGGCTGCGCCTGGTGGGGCAGCGGTCCGGACGGGTGGGCCGGACGCTCCTGACGCGGCATCGGGCCCGAGGGGCTCGACGCGGGCATCGGGCCCGAGGGGTACGACGCGGGCATCGGGCCCGAGGGGTACGACGCCGGCAGGGGCCCGGAGGGATGACCGATCGGCAGCGGGGGCGGCGGGACGACCACGGGCCGCTCGCCGGTCGTCGGGGGCGCGGGACGGCGCGCGGTCGCCGCCACCGGCACGGGACCTGACGCGGTGGGCGACCAGATCGTCGGCTGGGCGTGCTCGGCCGGGGGGAGCGCCGGCCGGGAGTCCGCGACGGAGAACTCGATGCGCGCCCGGGCCGTCCCGCCGAGGATCGGCGCCCACGGCCAGAACCGCTCCGCCGAGCGGGTCCGGACGAAGCCCAGCCCCATGATCAGGCCGAAGATCAGGTGGCCGATCAGGGAGAGCGTGATCGTCACCGGGGTCAGCGGGAACATCATCGACTGGCCGCGGGGCGCCAGCCACACCGTCGCGATCAGGCCGGCCCAGACCGGGAACACCGCGAACGCCACCGCGGCGCCCACGACCTGTTTCGGCGAACGGCGGTGCAGGCCCAGGAAGGCCGCGCCGACGAAGAAGGTGACACCGATGCCGCCGCCGTCACCGAGGTAGCGCCAGAGGTAGCCGACCCAGGCGCCCGCGGTCTTCGACGCACCGTCCCCGACGATCCAGGTGCCCATCGTGGGGATGAAGTCCGCCCACCACCCGAGCATGTACACGGTGTCGAGCCGGAACACGTCGTAGAGGACGCAGGCCACGATGCCCCACACGAACCCGTGGAGGATCACGCGCTCCTCCGGGTGCGGGGCGAAGATCGACAGCGCCACGATCGCGGTGGCGAGGGGGACGACCAGCAACGCCGCGGACCAGTTCATCGTGATCAGGCCGAAGACGTGCGCCGAGATGGCGAGCAGGGGGAGCGCCGCGAGGAGCAGGTGCAGGCCGACCCGGAGGAGGCCCTCCCGGCTCACCGGGGCCGTGCCCGTGGAGACGTCCGTCGTGTTCATCGGCGAGGAAGTTAGGGCCGCGGCGTTCCGCGCGACCCCAACCTGAGAGTCCCCCGGTGCCCGCGCGACCACGGGCGACCATGGCGCGCCCACCGGTCGCGGGTCTCGTCCGTCCGGACCAGCGCAGGGCGCCGGGAGGAGCGATCGCGGCCGGAATGGTCACCGAGGGCTCTCAGCTGGCCACGAACGGCTCCGTGAGCGCCCACGCGTCGGCGCCGAGCGGTCCACCCCCGGCGTGTCGGAGCGGGGCCCCTCCCGCGCGGTCCCCGACCCCGGACCCGGGCGGGAGAGTCCGATCACGTGGCCCCGTTTCCCACGGTGACCTGACGACCCCGACCTACGCTGGATCGATGACCACGACCGGGCGCCCGTCGCGCGCCCGGTCCGCCGGGGACGGCGGCCGCCCGCCCGGCACGGCCCACCCCGCGCGCCGGGCGGTCACGCTCGCCGTCGCGGCCGTTCTCGCCGTCGTCGTGCTGCTGCCCGACGTGTTCGGCCTCGACCGGTACCTGCCGTTCGCCGTGACCGCGGCCCTGCGGCCGTCGCTGTCGGTGGCGGTCGCCGTCGTCGCCCTGATCCTGCTGGGACTGCGCGGGCGGTGGTGGCCGGTGCTCGTGCCCGCGCTCGTGGTGGCGGTCGTGGCCGGCGCGCTGGTGGTGCCGCGGGCGATCGCCCAGCCGGCCCCGCCGCCGGGCGGGACCGAGCTGACCGTGCTGGAGCTGAACGCGTTCGAGGGGCACGCCGACGCCCGCACGATCGCGGACCTCGCCCGCAGTGAGCACGCGGACCTGGTCGTGCTGCCGGAGTCCGGCGAGCGGATGCGCTCCCGGCTCGCCGCCCTGCTCCCGGAGTACCGGACCTGGACGAACGTGCCGCCGTCCGCGGCCGACGTGCGCGGGATCGTCGTCGCCGCCTCGCCGCGGGCCGGCGACGTCACGGCGCGGCGCCTCGACGGCGACACCCGCTATCCGTGGGCGGAGCTCACCGGCGGCATCCTCGGCCCGACGCGGCTCGTGGCGGTGCACCTGGTGTCGGTGGTGCCGAGCTGGATCGCCTACTGGCCGGGCGAGCTGGAGATGCTGGCGCAGTGGTGTGCGCCGGGCGGCGACCCGACGCCCGCGATGATCGTCGGGGACCTCAACGCCACCCCGGACCATTCCGCGTTCCGCGCCGGCACCGCGGGATGCACCGACGCCGCGACCGCCACCGGTGATTCCCTCGTGGCCACGTGGCGCTCGAGCCTGCCCCGCTGGCTCGGCACCCAGATCGACCACGTGCTCACCCGGCCCGGCGCCGACGGCTCCGGGCCGCGGGCCCGCTCGACGCAGGTCCTCGACGTGCCCGGCAGCGACCACCGCGCCCTGCTCACGCGGGTGCGGCTCTAGAGCGGCGTCATCACGGCCAGGTCACCGGCGATACACGCACCGCCCGTAGGCTCGGCCCGTGGCACGTCCGACGTGGATGCGGGTCCCCCGCTGGCTGCGCCCCCGTCCGGGCAATCCCGACGGGACGATGACGCTGCTCGAGCACATCCACGAGCTGCGCCGACGCCTCATGATCGGGGTCATCGCGATCGTCCTCGGGACGATCATCGGCCTCGTCTGGTACCAGTACCGGATCTTCGGCCTGCCGTCCCTGGGTCAGCTGCTCACCGAGCCGTACTGCCGGCTGCCTCCCGGGGCCCGGCTCACGCTGGGCAACCCGAACCAGTGCCAGCTCGTCGCGTTCGCCCCGTTCGAACAGCTCGCGCTCCTGATCAAGGTGGGTGTGGCGGCGGGCGTCGTGCTCGCGAGCCCGGTGTGGCTCTCGCAGCTGTGGGGGTTCATCACCCCCGGCCTGCACACCCACGAGCGCAAGTTCGCCCGCGTGTTCATCGGGACCGGGACGGTGCTCTTCCTCGCGGGCGCGTTCCTCGCGTACCTCGTGCTGACGCAGGCGCTGTACTTCCTGGTGACGGTCGGCGGCGGCATCCAGATCACCGCGCTGCGCGGCGAGGACTACTTCAGCCTGCTCATCACACTGCTGGTGATCTTCGGCGTCAGCTTCGAGCTGCCGCTGCTGATGATCATGCTCAACCGGGTCGGCATCTTCCCGTACGCGAAGATCAAGGCCTGGCGGCGCGGGCTGATCTTCGCGATCTTCGTGTTCGCCGCGGTCGCGACCCCGGGCCAGGATCCGTTCTCGATGCTGGCACTCGGGGTGTCGCTCACGGTGCTGTTCGAGATCGCCGCGCAGGTGTGCCGGGTCCACGACCGGAGGGTGGCGCGGGAGGCTCCGTGGGCGGGTCTCGCCGACGACGAGGCGGGGCCCTCGCCGGTGGCCTCCGCCACCGAGGCCGCGGGACCGGTCCGGCCCTCGGACCCGGTGACCCCCTCGGCGCTCGAGGGCTCGTCGGCCAACGGATCGGCGCCGCAGGGCTACGACGACGTCACGTAGGTGCGCTGCGCGTCGTTGCGTGAGCATGACGGTGAGGTCCGATGTCGCCGGCGCGGCGGACGCGGCGGAGCTGTACGGGGACGTGGCGACCGCCGGGATCGTCCGGCGGACGACGGGCAGCGTCCTGACGGCCTGCCGGGACGGGTCGCTGCACGCCCACCGGGACCACGACGGGCCGAAGAGCGGCTGGTCGATCCCGTTGATCTGCGCGCTCGCGTGGCGCGCGGGGCACGGTGCACAGCGGCAACGGGTGCTGTGCCCGTTGTGCATGGTGCTGTCCCGCGTCGCGCCGGCGCTGGGGCCGCGGCCCCGGGCGTGAGCCGTCAGCGGGCCGGTGCGCTCCCCGCCCTGACCGCGTGCGCGAGGCGCGGGCGGACGGGCCGCCCCCGGAGGTCACGGTGCCCGCCCCCGAGCCCGCACCAGGAGCAGTCCTCGCCGTCGGGCCCGGCCGCCGGGTTCCCGGCCGCGTCCGGGCGCGGCGCGGGGAGCAGCACGTCGAGTCCGTGGTCGGGCGCCGCGGCGGTCTCGTCGTCGAGCGTCAGGGGCCGGCGGTGGCGCCGCCAGAGCCAGCGGGCGAGCACCGTCACCCCCCACGCGATCAGGGCGACGACCGCCAGCCATTTGAGGAGCAGGACCGCACACAGCGCGATGACGATGCCCACGAGGGCGCTCGGTACGGGGACGCGCAGTGGACGGGGTGACACCCGATCGAGGTTAGGCGCTGCGGCGGGGATGGCTCGTCGCGACGCGCCGCACCCCTGATCCCGATCAGCGGCACGGGCCCGGAAACGATGACGGCCCCGGTGGGCCGCGAGGTCGGGGGTCCCGCGGCCCATCGGGGCTCGCAGGGGGTGTCGTCCCCCGGCCCGTCGGCGTTACACGTCCGCGGACGACGTCCCGAGGGTCTGCCGGACGAGCGCGTCGGACCAGGTGAGCGACCGGGTGGTGACCTCGACTCCGTCGGGGACCGAGCCCCCGGCGAGACCCGCCGCGGCCACGCAGCAGTGGACCCAGAGCTGGAACTGGATCTCGCGGGCGACGCCGAGCCGGTTGTACATGAGGTCGGCGAGCAGGTCGCCCGCCCGCGCCCACGTCGTGACGGTGAAGACCAGCCCGTCCGGGCACGTGGTGGCGGCGAACTCGATCTGGCCGGCCTCGAGGTGCCCGGCGAGGGTGGCCAGCCGGAACGACGAGCGCTCGGCGCCGTCGGTGCGGTCGACGACGCGGACCGGACCGTCCCACGGCCCCGGCATCCGGACCACGAGCTCGTCGCCGACGGCGAGGGCCCGGCCGGTGCTGGTGACCGGGTCGAAGCGGGCGACTCCGGGCACCATGGCCTGGTTCATGTCGGCGGCGAGCACCGCGAGGAGGGCGCGCGGTCCGAGGCGGGGTTCCGCGACCCGGACGGCGAACCTCCGGTGCAGCAGGGGGCCGTGTCCGGCGTCCGCGGGCTGGTCGTGCCCGAGGAGGTCCGTCAGCGGCGGCGGCGCGTCGCCCGCCGGGTCCCCCTCGACCCGGTGGTGGGTCACCCGGGTCCCGGGCAGCGCCCAGATCCGGCCGAGCGCGACGAGGCCACGGGGGAGGCCGGTGAGCATCAGGGCTTCGCGTACCACCTGACGGGGGCCGGGGACGATCTGCACGTGGACCGGGTACCCCGCCCCGTCGTCGTTCTAGACGACACCCCGGGCGGGCGAGTCCGGCGTCACCGGAGCGCACTGCCCGGCCTCGCAGCGGCGGCGGAGCCCCTCGGCCAGTTCCTCGAGCTGTGCCGTCGCGGTGGCGCCGGTCATCCGGTCGACGACCGAGGCGACCCAGCCGGAGCGGCGTGCCGTGAGCTCGAGGGTGGTGCCGCCAGGCGGGGCGGGGGCGATCCGCACGGCGAGGGTGGCCGCCGAGCCGACTCCCACCTGCGCCCAGGTGAAGCCCCGGTGGGCCCGGACCTCGCGGACGCACCACTCCCGCACCGGCAGGTTGCGGGAACGCACCCGCACCCGTCCGCCGACGACCAGGGGCCCGCCGTCGTAGGGGATGACCTCCCGCAGGTCCGTCGCCCACTCCGGCCAGCGCGAGACGTCGGTGAGCACGGCCCAGACGTAGTCCGGGCAGGCGGCGATCCGCACCTCGTGGTGCTGGTGCACTCCGGGGCCTCCTCGCCGCGTGACGTCACCGTCGACGTCGAGCGTAGAGACCGTGGGCCCGCCGACGGTAGGGCCGGGGCGGGGTCGGGAACCGTCCCGGTCGACAACATCTCTGTGTCAGAGCTAATCTTCTTCTCGTGACCGTCACCGTCGGACTCGCCGAGGGCCTCATGCCCGCGGTCATCGCCCTGCGCCGGGCGGTGCGGCGCCGCACCCGCGAGCGGATGGGCGTTCCCGCGCTGCCCGCCGCGCAGGTGGAGCTGCTGCGCGCGGTCCAGGACGAGCCGGGGATCGGGGTGGCCGGGGCGGCCCGGCGGCTGCGGCTCGCGGAGAACTCGGTGAGCACGCTGGTGCGCACCGCGGTCGCCGACGGTCACCTGCGGCGCACCCCGGACCCGGCCGACCGCCGGGCCGCGCGCCTCGAGCTCACCGACACGGCGCACGAGCGGTTGCGCCGCTGGCGCGGCGTGCGGGCCGACGTCGTCGACGCGGCGCTCGCCCAGCTCGACCCCGCCGACCACGACGCGCTCGTCGCGGCCGTGCCCGCACTCACCCGGCTCCTCGACGCCGTCGAGTCGACCGGTCCCGACGACCAGGACGGAGGACGACCGTGACCGACCCGGTCCGCACCCAGGGACTGCACTACGCCTTCGGTGAGCACGTCGCCGTGGACGGGCTCGACCTCGCGCTGGAGCGGGGCGAGGTCTTCGGCCTGCTGGGTCCCAACGGCGCGGGCAAGACCACCACGATCCGCGTCATCACGACGCTGCTCCCCGCCCCGCCGGGGACGGTGACCGTCGCCGGCCTCGACGTCGCCCGCCACCGCCGCCAGGTGCGGCGCCTGCTCGGGTACGTGCCCCAGCAGCTCTCCGCCGACGCCTCGCTCACCGGCCGGGAGAACGTCGCCCTCTTCGCGCGGCTGTTCGACCTGCCGCGACGGGGACGCCCGGAGGCGATCGACGGCGTGCTCGACGCGATGGGCCTGAGAGAGTCGGCCGACCGCACCGTGTCGACCTACTCCGGCGGCATGGTCCGCCGCCTCGAACTGGCCCAGGCCCTGGTCAGCGCCCCGCAGGTACTCGTGCTGGACGAGCCCACGGTCGGGCTCGACCCGGTCGCCCGCTCCGGGGTCTGGGACCGCATCCACGAAGTGCGCCGCGAGACCGGCATGACGGTGCTCGTCACCACCCACGCCATGGAGGAGGCCGAGCTGCACTGCGACCGGGTCGCCCTGCTGCACCGCGGCCACAAGCGCGCCGAGGGCACGCCGACCGAGCTCATGGACGCCCTGGGGGCGGACGCGACCCTCGACGACGTCTTCCGCCACCACACCGGCAACACCCTCACCCAGTCCGGTGGAGAAGGGAGTCTGCGCGATGTCCGTACTGCCCGCCGCACCGCCCGCCGCGTCGGCTGAACGCCTCTCGCCCGTCGGCGAGGTGGCGCTGCTGGTCCGCCGCGTCGGCGCCATGTGCCTGGTCGAGCTCCAGAAGCTGCGCCACGACCGCACCGAGCTGGTCACCCGCACCATCCAGCCCGCGCTGTGGCTGGTGGTGTTCGGGACGACGTTCAGCCGCATCCACGCGATCCCGACCGGCTCGACGCCCTACCTGGACTTCCTCGCCCCCGGGATCCTCGCGCAGTCCGCGCTGTTCATCGCGATCTTCTACGGCATCCAGGTCATCTGGGAACGCGACGCCGGGGTGCTGGCGAAGCTCCTGGTGACGCCCACACCGCGGGCCGCGCTGGTGACCTCGAAGGCGTTCGCGGCGGGCATCCGGGCGCTGGTGCAGGCGCTGGTCGTCGTGGTGATCGCGCTGCTGCTCGGGGTGGGCTTCACCGCGAACCCCCTGCGGTTGCTGGCGGCGGCCGTCGTCGTGGTGCTCGGGTCGGCGTTCTTCTGCTGCCTGTCGATCACGCTGGCGGGGGTGGTGCTCTCCCGGGACCGGCTGATGGGTATCGGCCAGGCGATCACCATGCCGCTGTTCTTCGCCTCGAACGCGCTCTACCCGGTGCAGGTCATGCCCGCCTGGTTGCAGTGGATCAACCGCGTCAACCCGCTGTCCTACGAGGTCGACGCGCTGCGCGGGCTCCTGATCGGCACGCCGGCGCGGCTCGGGCTGGACGCGGTGGTGCTCGTCGTCGCGGCCGTGGTCATGATCTCGGTCGCCTCGGCCCTCCTGCCCCGGCTCGCGCGGGGGTGAGGGCGTTCAGCCGGCCCGCTGCTCGAGGTCGGCGAGCAGGTCCCGGTCCCCGACGGCGGCCGGTGCGGTCGCGGCGGCCCGGGGCCCGGGGTCGGCGAGCGTCATCGTGGCCGTCGCGCCGCCCCCGGGCAGATCGGCCGGTCGGAGCACCTCGACGACACGACGCAGCCGGCCCGTCCGGTCGACCCACACCTCGACCGGGAGCAGGCTGGTCGAGAGCTCGGTGCGCAGGCGCGCGACGAGGGGGGCGAGTGCGGGGGCGGCCCCGGCGACCGCCGCCAGGTCGACGGTGCCGCGGTAGTGGGTCGCGGGCGTCCCGTCGATCGGCTCGGGGCCGACCAGCGCCACGTCGTCACGCAGCCCCGCGAGCAGGGCGGGCAGATCGGCACCGATCCGGGAGATGCGCAGCGACAGCGCGGCCGTGCCGTCGCGGAAGTCGACGGTGCCGCTCCCGGTCGTGGTGGCGCTGCGGCCGCGGGCGGGTCCCGTCGACGCCGTCGTGACGGTCGCCCCGCCCGCCGCGGCCGTTGCGGCGTCCCGGACCGCGCGCGCCGCGTTCGCGGGGTCGGCCGGGTCGGCGGCGTCGTCCCCGCCCGGCGAGCACCCGGCGAGCAGGGCGAGCGCGCACAGGACCGCGACGATCGCCGGGAGCCGGAGGCGCGGGGCGGGGTCCACGGGCCCAGTGAACGAGCCGGAGCACGGCCCGCGCCGCCCGGCCCGCCCGCCCGCCACACGATCGTGTCGATCTCTGTGGCCCGGGTCAGATGCGCGTCTCGCGGTCGTGCCAGTGCTCGTCGCGCAGCTCCCGCTTGAGGATCTTGCCGGCGCCCGACTTCGGCAGCGGCTCGCCGCGCAGCTCCACCGCGCGCGGGACCTTGTAGCCCGCGATCGTGAGCCGGCAGTGGGCGACGAGGTCGTCGACGGTGACCTCGGCCCGGGTCTGGACGACGGCGTGCACCGCCTCGCCGTAGCGCTCGTCGGGAATCCCGAACACGGCCGCCTCCACGACCGCGGGGTGCGAGTAGAGGGCGTTCTCCACCTCGGCGGAGTACACGTTCTCCCCGCCGGAGACGATCATGTCCTTGGCCCGGTCGACGAGGAACAGGTACCCGGCGTCGTCGAGGTAGCCCAGGTCGCCCGAGGTGAACCAGCCCCCGCGCAGGACCTTGGCCGTCTCGTCCGGCTTGTGCCAGTAGCCCGCGGTCACGTTGGCCCCGCGGATCGCGACCTCCCCGACCTCCCCGGGCTCGCGCGGCATGCGCTCCCCGGGCTCCCCACCGACCTCGACGATGGCCACCTCCACCCCGACGGCCGGGCGTCCGCACGACATCGCGCGGGGGTGGTCGAGCCGCAACTGCTCGTCGGGGTGCAGCGTGACGATCGGCGCGGTCTCGGTCAGCCCGTAGATGTGCAGCATCGAGGCCTGCGGGAACGTCTCGTGGGTGCGCTTGAGCAGCTCCCGGGCGGCCGGGCTGCTGCCGTGGGAGAGCCAGCGCAGGCTCGAGACGTCGCGCGGACGGTCGCGCTGCTCGACGGCGAGGGCGTCCATCATCGTCGGCACCACGAGCGTGGCGGTGATCCGCTCGCGCTCCACCACGTCGAGCACGCCCGCCCCGGTGAACGTGGGCACGAGGACCTGGGTGCCCGCCGCCCAGGTGGTGGCCAGGGCACCGATGGTCCCCGCGGCGTGGAACATCGGCGCGACCACCATGAAGCGGGTGTCCTCGGTGAACGGCCAGCACGCCATGAAGTGGAAGGCGTTGGCGACGAGGTTGCCGTGGGTGAGCATCACGCCCTTCGCCGCGCCGGTCGTGCCGCCGGTGTAGAAGATGCCGGCGAGGTCGTTCTCACCCGGCGCGTCCGGGCCGTCGGGCCAGGGGGCCGCGTCGTCGGCGGCGTCCAGCAGGGCCTCGTACTCGTCGCCGAGCCCGACCACCCGGACGCCGAGCTCCCCGACACCCGCGACGTCCCGGTCGGTGAGGAACACGCCCGCGCCGGAGTCGGAGATCGCGTAGCAGCGCTCGTGGTCGGAGTGCCGGGTGTTGAGCGGGACGATGACCAGGCCCGCGATCGGCAGCGCGAGGTGCAGCTCGAGGTAGCGGTGGCAGTTCGTGCTGAGCACCGCGACCCGGTCGCCGCGGCGGAGCCCCAGCGATGCGCACGCGTCGATCAGGCGCCCGACGCGGGCGCCGAGCTCGCGGTAGGTCAGGGTCGCCTCGGGACAGACGACCGCCGTGGCCTCGGGAGCGACGGCGAGGGCGCGGCGCAGCGGCGCGGCGAGGGTCCGCGTGGCATTGCGCGGATCGCCCGCCGGCGCGAGGCTCCCACCGGCCGGGTTCGCCTCCAGCGTCGTCATCGACGTCCTCCTGGAATCGGTTCGCGTGCCGAACGATCGTTCGGTGGGTACGATAGCAGGAGGCGTGATCGGCGACACTCCTCCGATCGGCCGTGCGCGGGACCGGATGCGGACCCCACTATCGTCCTCACGATCATGACGGGAGTTCGGCGATGAGCGCCTCGCGCGAGGACATGGCCGCCCGGCGGCCCGGCCGTCGCGCGACGAACGCGGAGCCCTACACCCTCGAGTCGCTGGTCGAGGTGGCCGCGACGGCGTTCCTGGAGCGCGGGTACGACGCCACCAGCATGGAGGACCTCTCCCGGGCGGCGGGGATCACGAAGTCGTCCTTCTACCACCACGTCTCCGGCAAGGAGGCGCTGCTGCGCGGCGCGCTGGACCGGGCCCTCGACGGTCTGTTCGGCGTCCTCGCGGAGCCCGGCGCGCTCCAGGGGCCGCCCGTGGAGCGGCTGCGCCACATCGTGCGCCGGCAGGTCGAGGTGCTCGCCACCGAACTGCCGTACGTGACGCTGCTGCTGCGGCTACGGGGAAACACCGAGACCGAGCGGTGGGCCATGGCGCGTCGCCGCGATTTCGACCAGGCCGTCGCGTCCCTGGTCCGGGAGGCGACCGAGGCGGGGGCCACCCATCCGGAGGTGGATCCGGTCGTCGCCGCCCGCCTGCTCTCCGGGACGGTGAACTCGCTCATCGAGTGGTACCGGCCGGGGCGCGTGACGGTGCCGGACCTCGTGGACGCCGTCGAGCGGCAGGTGTTCGACGGTCTCCTGGGTGCCTCCGGCGCGCCCTGATCGGCACCGGTAGAACTGCCGCGTGGACGAGACGCCCGAGAACGACGCCTCCCCTCCCGCGACGACGCAGGAGTCCACCCGCGCGGCGCGCCTCCGGACGGGCGCGGCCCGCGCCGGGGAGCGGGCCCGCGAGGTGGACCGTTCGCCCGCGCTCCAGCGCGCGGTCAAGCGGGTACGGAGCGGCCTGCCCGGCGACGCCCACTTCGGCGACCCGCTCTCGCTCGGCGGCGCCCGCCACACCGAGGCGGTCGGGCGGGCCATCGTCGGGCTGACCGGCGACCGCCCCGGGGTCGCACGCGAGGTCGGTCTGGGCGGCGTGCAGGTGTGGCAGTCGATGCTCGAGCGGTTCGGGCGCGGCGGCGGCGAGCACGAGGTGGTCCTCGTGTTCACCGACCTCGTCGAGTTCTCCCGCTGGGCCCTCGAGGCGGGGGACGACGCGGTGCTGCGGGTCCTGCGCCAGGTCGCCGACGCCTGGGAGACCCCGATGACCCGGCGCGCGGGCACCGTCGTCAAGCGACTCGGAGACGGGCTGATGGTGGCCTTCGCCGACCCGGCCGCGGCACTGGCCGCCGTCGTCGAGGCCCGCCGCCGGCTGGGGGAACTGCAGGTCGAAGGCTGGGAGCCGCGGATGCGCGCGGGCCTGCACTCCGGGCGGCCGCGGCGGGTCGGGGGCGACTACCTCGGCGTCGCCGTCAACACCGCCGCCCGCCTCGGCGACGCGGGGAAGGCCGACGAGATCCTGGTCAGCGGGGATCTGTTGCGCCGGCTCGACGCGACGACGGTGACTGCGCGGCGCAGGCGCAGGCTCCGCCTCAAGGGTGCCCCGGACGACCTCGAGGTGTACGCGGTGGAGCCGGTGTAGGTGGGCGAAGCCCTCGTGAGCACTTTCGGGGGTCATAGCCCCTGAAAGTGCTCACGAGCCGGAGGCACCTATCCGCTCCAGCCACTCCCCCAGCAGCGCCCGCTCGGCCTCGGTCAGCACCCCGACGTCGTCGAGCGCGGCCCGCAGCGACACCGCCGCCGTCACGGGGCCGGGCTCCGGCGCGGGCGGAGCGTCGGTCGTGATGGCCGCGATCACCGCCTCGCGCGCCGCCTCGGAGAGGCCCGGATCGCGCTCGGCGGCCGGTACCGCGATGAGCGAGAGCGCGACGCCGCTGCCCGCGGCGTGCACCAGCCCGACCGCCCGCGTCTCGCCCACGCGCAACCGGCCGGCCGCGGCGATCCGCCGGACCAGGGCCGCGAGCACCGCGAACGCTGCCCGGGCCGCCGGGGAGTGCCCGTCCCGGCGCGGCCGCGCGTACATCAGCGTGTAGAGCGCGGGCCGCTCGAGGGCGAGTCCGACGTGGAGGTCCCACCCGGTGCGCAGGTCGGCGACCGGGTCGTCCCCGGCCTCGCGGACCGTCTTCTCGGCGAGGTAGGTCTCGAAGCCGTGGGCGACGACGGCGTCGAGCAGCCCCTGCTTGTCCCCGAAGAGCCGGTAGATCGTCGGCGCCTGCACCCCGGCCGCGGCGCTCACCGCCCGCGTCGAGACCGCGTCCTCGCCGCCGTCCTCGAGCAGGTGCGCGGCGGCGTCGACGATGCGCCCCCGCGGTCCGTCGACGTCTTTCACGGTAGCGACGATAACAGTTCAGTGTTAGCGCGATGGCGTTTCCGGTGTTAGCGTCGGGCCAGTAGCAGCGATAGGAGGTACCGATGATCGTCGTGACCGGGGCCAACGGTGTGCTGGGCCGGGGCGTGGTGGAGCACCTGCTCGGCCTCGTCCCCGCCGACCGGATCGGGGTGAGCGTGCGCGACCCGGACGCCGCCGCGGACCTCGCCGAGCGCGGCGTCCGCGTGCGCCGCGGGGACTTCACCGAGCCCGCCACCCTCGTCGAGGCGTTCGCCGGGGCCGAGCAGGTGCTCGTCGTCAGCGCGAACGCCCTCGGCGAGGCGGCCCGCGCCCAGCACCGCACCGCGATCGAGGGCGCCGCCGCGGCCGGTGCGGGGCGCATCGTCTACACGTCCCACCAGGGCGCCCGGCCGGACTCGCCCTTCGCCGCGGCGCCGGACCACGCGGCCGCCGAGGAGGTCCTCGCGTCGACCGGCGTGCCGTGGACCTCGCTGCGCAACGGCTTCTACGCCTCGACGGTCCCGATGCTGCTCGGCGACGCCGCGAGCAGCGGCGACCTGCGGCTGCCCGCCGACGGGCCGGTCGCCTGGACCACCCGCGAGGATCTCGCGGGTGCCATCGCGCGCCTGCTCGTCGACGGTCCTCCGGACGGACCCACCGGCCCGCTCACCGGCCCGGCGGCCGTGGACATGGCCACCGTGGCGGAGATCGCCGGCGAGGTCACCGGCCGGCCGATCCGCCGGATCGTCGTCGACGACGACGAGTACCGGACGACCCTGACCGGTCACGGCGTGCCCGCCGAGGCCGCGGACATGCTCGTCGGGATGTTCGCCGCGAGCAGGCGGGGCGACTTCGCGCCGTCCGGCCCGATGCTGGCCGACCTGCTGGGCCGGCCCGCGACATCGGTCCGCGAGGTCCTCGGAGCGGCGCTCAGCCCGACCCGCTGATCGGGCCGGTCCCCGGCGGAACGAACGACTCGTTCGTGGCTTCTAGGTGCACGAACGAGTCGTTCGTTCCGGCCGGGTGAGGGCGAACTGGCGGCCGGGCCGAGAGCGAACGGCGGGTCCTAGTCGGCGTGGTCGGTCCGGCGGCCGAGTCCGACGGCGGTCAGGCCGGCGCGGCGCAACGTCGCGGGGTCGACGATGTTGCGGGTGTCCACCACGATCGGGCGCTTCATCGCCGACGCCATCACCGACCAGTCCAACGACCGGAACTGCGGCCACTCGGTCAGCACCAGCACCGCCTCCGCGCCCTGGGCCGCCGACGCCGCGTCCGACGCCAACGGCACCCCCTCGACCTCGCTCGGCGCGGGCACCCCGTCCCGGAACTTCAACGCCTCCGGACCCTCCACGAACGCCGGATCGAACCCCACCAGATCCGCCCCGGCCTGACGCAGCAACGCCGCGATCGCCAACGCAGGCGAATCCCGCAGATCATCGGTACCGGCCTTGAACGTCAGCCCCAGCAGACACAGCCGCACCCGCGACAGCGACCCCGTCCGCTTCCCGGTCACCGCCAGGCGCACCTTGTCCACGATCCGCTGCCGCTGCCGGGTGTTCGTGTCGATCGTCGCCCGCAACAACCGGAACTCGAAGTCCGCCGCATCGGCGACCTGCAACAACGCGTGGGTGTCCTTGGGCAGACACGACCCTCCCCACCCCGGCCCCGGCGACAGGAACGCCTGCCCGATCCGCCGGTCGTACCCGATCCCCTCGGTCACATCCGCGATGTCCGCGCCGACCCGCTCACACAACTCGGCCATCGCGTTCACATACGACAGCTTCATCGCCAGGAAACAGTTCGCCGCGTACTTCATCAACTCCGCCGACGCCGCATCGGTCAGCACCGTCGGCGCACCCAGCCGGGCGTACAGCGCCGCCACCCGCTCCGCGGCGTCCTGGTTGTCCGAGCCCACCACGATCCGGTCCGGGCCCAGGAAGTCCTTCACCGCCGACCCCTCGCGGAGGAACTCCGGGTTCGACACCACCCCGATGTCGGTGCGCTCCAGCATCTCCGCGGTGCGCTCCGCGGTCCCCACCGGCACCGTCGACTTGTTCACCACCACCGTGCCCGACGCCAACGAGGAGCCGACCTCCTCCATCACCGACTCCACCGCACGCAGATCAGCCACCCCACCCGCACCCATCGGGGTCGGCACACACAGGAACACGACCTCCGGTGAGCGGCCGTCCTCGAACGACTCCAACGCCACCGAGTTGCCCACCACGAACGTCAACCGGCCCGCCGAGGTCTGCTCCGAGACCAGCTCCGCCAGGCCCGGCTCCACGATGTCGACCACCCCGCGGCGCAACCGCTCCACCTTCGCGGTGTCGATGTCCGCGCACACCACCTCGTGGCCCAACGAGGCCAGACACGCCCCCGTCGTCAACCCGACGTAGCCCGTGCCCACCACCATGACCCGCCGTGCGAACACGTCGGACTCCCCTCTTCGTCCGGCCCCGCCGCTCGCGGGAAGCCGCCTCCGGTCACGGGCCGTCCCGTCCGACGCACCCACGCTGCCAGATCACGCTCGGTGAGCGGAGGACAGCGGGTCCCACTCACCGTGTCCGTCAGCCGGAGGCCCCGGTCACCGCGTTCGCGTAGTCCTGCCGGGTCAGCCCACCCCGCCGCGCCACCCCGCCGTCGGGAAGATCAGCAGCACACCAGGCATCCCGAGAACCTCGCCGACCTGCCCCACGTGCCCCTCGTCCCGGCAGGAGCGCCGGATCAGCGGGCGATCGCCGCGGTGTAGTCGCCGGGGTGCAGGCCGCTGCGCGAGGTGTAGAGGTCGTCCTCGAACGCGACCAGGAACGCCGTGAGCCCGCAGGCGCGGGCATAGCCCGGCGCGTACCGCAGTTGGTCGCGCTCGCTGTCGGGCGGTCCCGCCGGTCTCCGGGGCGGGCGGGCCCGGGTTCTCCCCCACCGTCGGCAGCCCGGCGCGTGCCGCCGCGGCCGCGGCCACGCGCTGGTTCGGCCAGGAGTCGAGCGCTGCCCGCCCTTGTCAGCGCGGCGGAGACGTCCCGGCCCTGCCAGGTCCGCGCGCCGGGCACCCACCCCGGCAGCGGGGAGCGGGTCTGCCCGGGCGCGAGCCCGGTCCCGCGCTGGGGGGCGTCGCCGAAGGCCCACCAGCTGTCGAAGGCGGCGCCGGACGCCTCGGGGCCGGGGTAGCCGAGCTCGCCGGCGGTCGACGTGCCGATCCGCACGCCGGCGGGTACTGCAGCCCGGAGCCCGGCACGACGCGCACCCCGGCGTCGTGGCAGCGGGTGACGCTCGCGCGCAGCACGGCGGCGTAACCGGGGTCGACGACACCGGGCGCCCGCCCGTCAGCATCGAACGTTCAGCCCAGTAACTAACCCCTTTGCTTCGCGACCATCTGGACTAGCTGCGGCCGTCGTACCTGGTGGAGGCGTGTCGCTGCTCTGATCGAGTCCCTGCATTCGCCGGCCAACTTCATGCCGTCGGGTGACACGGTCGCCCGGCGCGTCGGGGTGCGCACGTGTCGAAGAAGGTCTTCTTCCGGGGTGCCACGACCGGCGCCGACGGGGCCGCGGTGGTCCTAGACTCGCGCGCGGGGGCGCCGGAGGGGGTCCCGGCGCGGGCGCAGGGGCGGCCGGCGCACGACGACGACGCACCTCGGTGCCCGTCCCGGAGGACCACGAGCGGGAGGTCCCATGAGCCGGCCCGCCGACGCACGCCGAAGCGCGCCACCGGGCGGCGCGACCACGCCCGCACTCGGGCCGACCACCCCCATGACCGGCATCCCGGCCCCGTCGCCGTCTCCCGAGGCCCCGCTCGCGGGCGCAGGGTCGGGCGACTCCTCGTCGCACGGCCCGTCGTCCGGGGCTCGGTCGTCCGGGGCTCGGTCGTCCGGGGCACGGTCGTCGCGCGGTCGGTCGCGTCGCCGCGGATCGGACCCGGGAGCGGCGGGGCCGACCCCGATCCCGCCGGTCGCAGGCACCGGGGGCGGGCTGCCGCCGTACTCGCTGGGCCGCAGGCTCACCGACTGGCGCCGGGGCCGCGCCGACGGCCGCGCGGGGCTCCCGGGCGTCGAGCCGGGGCGCCCGCAGGGCACGCCCGCGCTGGAGGAGTTCGCCCAGGACTTCCTCGCCCGCAGCCACCGGGAGCGGCTACGGCTCGACGTCGAACTGGCTCCGTTGATCGAGGCGGAGGCAGCCCTGGTCGTGCGGATCGAGCAGACCGACCAGGCCGCCGTCCGGGCGGGGGAACGTCTGGACCCGTGGCCGATGCTGCTCGAGGACGACCAGCTCGGCCTGCGCCGCGGCGGCGAGTCCCGGACGGCCGACGACGTGGTGCGCGCGCGGCGGGCCCGCGAGTACGACGCCCTGCGCAGGCCGATGGTCGAGGAGGTCGACGGGCTGCGCCGCGCGGTGGCGACCGCGCACGAGGACCTGGCCCGGGTCCGCGCCGCGCTGCGCGCCCGCGAGGTCGTCGGAGCCACCCGGGTGCGGCGACTGCACGCCCAGGCGATGCGTCGCATCTCGGCCTACGAGCGCCACCTGGTGCGCCGCCACCATGCGGGGGACCGCGTCGGACCGATGCTCGCCGCGCAGCACCCGCGCGTCCCGAGGTGGGTGTTCGCCGCCGAGAACCCGGGGGTGGCTCCGGGCGGCGCACCGCCGACCCCGCCGTCCGGATCGCCGGCACCGTCGCCCGACGTGCCGTCCGGGCCCGCCGGCCGGCACGCCGGCCCCGCCGAGGAGGCCTGATGTCCCTGCGCGCCCGGTGGCGCCGAACGGTCGGCTCCCGCTCCCGGCGGGACCCGGCCGTCCCGCCGACCCCGGGCGGTACGGGTGGCTCCGGGTTCGGGGCCGTCGGCGGCGCCCCGCCCGAGCCCGGCGCCCGGGGCTCCCGCGCGGGCGGGACGACCGAGACCCCGACCGCTGGGGGCCCGCGCGCACCCGGCACGCCCGAGGAGCGACGGTTCTCGCAGGTCTACGCCGAGGACCGCGTCGGCCCGATGCCCTATCCCAACCAGGCCAGCCCCGACGTCGCCCTGGCTCGCGGGCGCGTGCGCGCGCTGGTCAACGACCTCCTGCCGGGCGGGGTCGACGAGGGCACCGGCGGCGCGCTCGACCCGCTGATCGCTTCCTGGGCCTCGGGCTGGCTCGCCCGCACCGACTCCGAGCACGCCGACCACCACGCCGTCATCGACCGGCTCATCGGCGGAGCCCGCCGGCAGCTCGCGGACGCGGAGGCCACGCACGAGCGCGATCGCCGCGCCCTGGAGATCGCCCGCCGCGACTACGCCGACGCGCGGGACCGCCTCACCGAGACCGCTCCCGATCCGGCCCGGCCCGGGTCCGGGTCGGACGCCGGGGCCGGGTCGGACGCCGGGACCGGGCGGCGCGGGCTGCTCCGCCGACGGGGCCGGGAGGCGCGCGCCGCCGACCCGTCACCCGAGCCCACCACCGGCCCGGTGCGGATCCCGCCCGGCTCGTACGGCACCACGCAGCCCGACCGGCCCCTCGAGCGCGGGCCGGGTGCCGACCGTCCGCTCCCGGGGCGGACCGGGCCCGGCGTGCCCCTCAGCGAGCGGACCGGTGAGTCGCGATGAGCCCGGGTCGGTCGCCGCGCTCGTACCGGGACCCGACGCTGCTGCTCGGCCGCTCGCGGGAGGACTACCTCGCGCTCGGCATCATCCTCCTGGCCATCGGCGGTGACATCGCGGCGTTCTACGTGGTGCTCGCGCGGGTGTTCCGCGGCTCCCCGTTCCTCATCGTCATCGGCACCGTCGGGTTCGCGGCCGCCGCCGTCGGGCTCGCCCATCTCGTGGGCCAGGGCCTCGCCCGGCGCCGCTGCGGGGACCCCCGCTCGAGCGTCACCCTGACCGTCGTCGCCCTCGCGGTGTGGTTGGTGCTGGGCGTCGCGGCCTTCGTCACGCGGCTGCTCACTCCGTCGACGACGTCGTCGGATCCGTTCGGGTCGTCGTCCGGGGGCTTCGGGTCCGGTGGCGGCGGAGGCTTCGGGGGGTCGTCGGGCGGCTTCGGCTCGGGCGGCGGCGGGGGCTTCGGGTCGTCGGGCGGCGTGGAGCTCTCGGCGGCGCTGCCCGCCGTGCTGTTCGGTGCGCTCTTCCTCGCCAGTGGCGTGGCCGCGATGGTCGCCACCTTCGTCTCGTTCAACCCGGTGGCGGGCGCCCTGCGGCGGGCCGAGCGCAGGCTCGGCCGGGCAGGCGCCGCGGAACGGCTCAGCCGCGCCGAGCTGGAGCGCTCCCGCGAGGCGCTGCGCCAGCAGGAGAACGAGCGTGACCGCGAGGAGCAGCGCTGGGTCGCGGCGCGCCAGCAGATCGCGGCCGAGATGCTCGAGCTGCAGAACTACGCCCGCAGCCTGATGGCCTCGCGCAAGCAGAACCCCTCGGTGACCGACGGGCTCGCGAGCTCCGCGCCCTACCCGCTGTTCACCCCGGCACGGTCGGCCGAGCCGGGCCGCGAGACCACCCCGCCCGTCCGGCCGGAGCACGACGCCCCGCCCCACCCGGGCACGCCGAACGGCACCGGTTCCCGTCCCCCGATCACCCCGAACGGAGACCGTCCGTGACGACCCGAACCGCCGCTCCCCGGGACGCGGCGGCGCGCCCGTCCGGTACCCGGACCGGGCGGGCGAGCTCACGCCTCGCCGTCGCGGCGGCCGCCCTGCTCGCGCTCGGCGCGTGCTCCTCCGGCGACGACGCGGCCGGGGGCTTCGCCGCGGGCGGCGGCGCACCGCTGAGCTGCCCGGTCCCGGTGGGCCCGATGGCGATCGCGGTCTCCGGGCGCGCCGCCAGCCCGGAGCCGGGCCTGCCGAGCTCGGTGCAACAGGCCGCGATCTCGGTCGTCGCCGGGGCGGCGGACCAGAAGGCGCAGCCGAAGTTCACCGTCGTGAACCTCGACGGGCGCCCGACGGTGGCCGGCAGCGACACCTACCGGACCGACGCCGGGAACGGGATCGCCGCGCAGGATGACCAGAACGCCTTCCTGTCCGGGCTCGGCAAGGCGATCTCGCAGGTCCGGGCGCAGTCACCCGAGGCCGACGTGCTGGGGGCGATGAGCCTTGCCGGGCGCTCGGTGCAGGGCGGCCGCCCGGGCACCGTCGTCCTCGTCGACTCCGGTCTGTCGACGGTCGCGCCCCTGGACTTCCGTCAGAAGGGCCTGCTCGACGCCCCCGCGCAGGACACCGTGGAGTTCCTGCGCTCCCACCAGGCGCTCCCCGCGCTGAACGGGGCCACCGTCGTCCTCGCCGGGCTCGGCGACACCGCCGCGCCGCAGACTCCCCTGGACACCGCGCAGCGCAGCGGGCTGGTGGCCTTGTGGAAGGGGATCGCGCAGGCCTCCGGGGCGGGCTGCGTCGCGGTCGTCGACGAACCACGCTCCGGCGACGCGCCCACCGACGTCCCGCCGGTGAGTGCGGTGCCGGTCCCGCCGCCGCCCACGATCACCCCCGGCACGGCGACGACCCTCCCCGACGACGGGTCGGTCGGGTTCCAGCCCGACACCGCCGAGTTCCGGGACCGCGCCGCGGCACGCGGGGTGCTCACCCCGTTCGCGGCCTTCCTGAAGCAGGGACCGACCCGGCGGATCGCGCTGACCGGGACGAGCGCGCGCGCCGGAACCCTCGCCGGCCAAGTCGCGCTGTCCACACAGCGCGCGGAGGCCGTGAAGGCGCTGCTCGTCGAACTGGGGGCCTCCCCCGACCAGATCGCCACGAAGGGCGTCGGCAGCCAGTTCCCGGGCTACGTGAACGACGTGGGGCCCGACGGCAAGCAGCTACCCGGGCCGGCGTCGACGAATCGGACGGTGATCGTCATACCGAGCGCCTGACCGGGCACCGGACCCCGCCGTATGCCCGAACCGTCCCTCCCGGTAACGTGACCGGTATCTCTTCACGTTTCGGCAACCTTCCCGTAGCCCGGCCGACGACCCCTCCTATCAGGGCCGACCGGGGGATCGCGGGGGGTTGCGGGCGGCAGGTCTGAACCGATCGAGACACGCTGCGTCACGGGCGGCGGTGTTCAGTCCGGGCTCAGCCCCCTAACGTCTTCTCTCCGGAAGCGTCACCACCCGACGTCCGGAGGGAAACACCAGATGACGACAGCCGCAGACCGGAGCCCCGACACCGCGGCTGGCCTCGAGGATTACACCGAGGCCGACGTGCACCAGGAGTTCGGCGAGAACCCCAACGAGGTGCGCGACACGAACCACTACAAAGACGAGTACATCAAGGGATTCGTCGACAAGTGGGACGACTACATCGGGTGGGAGGGACGCGCCGCCAGCGAGGGCTCGTTCTTCATCGACCAGTTGCGCAGCCGTGGTGTCGAGAAGGTCCTCGACGTCGCCACCGGCACCGGTTACAACTCGGTCCAGCTGCTCAAGGCGGGCTTCGAGACGGTATCGGCCGACGGCAGTGCCGAGATGCTGGCCCGCGCCTTCGCGAACGGCCGGGAGCACGGACACGTGCTCCGCGTGGTGCAGGCGGACTGGCGCTGGCTCAACCGGGACGTCCACGGCGAGTACGACGCGATCATCTGCCTCGGCAACTCGTTCACGCACCTGTTCGCCGAGCGCGACCGCCGCAAGGCCCTCGCCGAGTTCTACGCGATGCTCTCGCACGACGGCGTGCTGATCCTGGACCAGCGCAACTACGACCAGATCCTCGACGGCGAGTTCTCGTCGAAGCACAAGTACTACTACAGCGGCGACACCGTCACCGCTGAGCCGGAGTACCTCGACGACGGTCTGGCCCGGTTCCGGTACACGTTCCACGACGACGGGTCCGTGTACCACCTCAACATGTTCCCGCTGCGCAAGGACTACGTGCGGCGCCTCATGCGTGAGGTCGGGTTCCAGAAGATCGACACCTACGGCGACTTCCAGGAAACCTACGGCAACGACACCCCCGACTACTGGATCCACGTGGCTGAGAAGACCTACCGCACCGACGAGGAGCTCACCGACTCCTACTCCACCGCGGTCCACACCGCCCGCGACTACTACAACTCGACCGACGCCGACACCTTCTACCACGAGGTGTGGGGCGGCGAGGACATCCACGTCGGCCTCTACAACTCGCCCGACGAGCCGATCGCGCCCGCCTCGGCGCGCACCGTCGAGCGGATGGCCGAGACCGCGGGCATCACCGCGGACACCCGGATCCTCGACATGGGCGCCGGCTACGGCGGCGCGGCGCGTCACCTCGCCAAGAAGTACGGCTGCAAGGTGACCTGCCTGAACCTCTCCGAGGTCGAGAACGAGCGGAACCGGGAGAAGACCCGGGAGCAGGGTCTCGACGACCTCGTCGACGTCGTCGACGGCTCCTTCGAGGCCATGCCGATCCAGGACAACGCCTACGACCTCGTGTGGTCGCAGGACGCGTTCCTGCACTCCGGTGAGCGCTCGACGGTGGTCGAGGAGATCACCCGCGTGCTCGTGCCGGGCGGCCAGGTCGTGTTCACCGACCCGATGGCGGCCGACGGTGCCGACACCGCCCAGCTGTCGCCGATCCTGGCGCGCCTGTCCCTGGACACCCTGGGCTCGCCCGGGTTCTACAAGTCCGAGTTCGCGAAGCACGGGTTCACCGACTACGCGTTCGAGGACCACACGGACCAGCTCACGACCCACTACGGTCGGGTGCTCTCGGAGCTCGAGAAGGCGGAGAAGGCCTTCTCCGGCAAGATCTCCGAGGAGTACATCTCCAACATGAAGACCGGCCTGCGCAACTGGGTCAACGGTGGCAAGTCCGGTCAGCTCTCGTGGGGCATCTTCCGCATCAAGCGGTGAGGTGACCCGCCCGGGCTCTGTCAGCGATGCGGCGTGGCTGACGTTGGACGTCAGCAACTCCGCATCCTCGTGACCGGCCCCGCACCGAGACGACTACGACGGCAGGCGTACCGCAGGTTGGTACGTCTGCCGTCGTCGTCTGTCCACAGCCCAGTGGCTCCCGGATCTTCCGCGCCGCGCGTGACGGCGGATCGAGGAAGTGGAGTTGCTGACGTCGGGCGTCAGCGATGCCGCATCGCTGACAACCCGGGCCGGCAGCGGGGAAAGATCAACCGCGAGCCAGGGACGACAACCGGCCCCCGACGACCTTGCGGGCCTTCCGCCAGCCCTTCGACGCCACGCTCGACAGATCGGTCGTCGGCGTGAGCACCACCCGCCGCATCTCGTACGGGGAGTCCGACCGTCCCGCGAGCCCGGCCCGCGTCGTCACCGCGCACCGGTAGCCCAGCTCGGACACCAGCCGCGTCGTCGTCTCCGAGTAGTCCGACGCCGCACCGTTCGGGAACGCCAGCGTGTCGACCGAGATCCCGAGCCCCGACTCCAGCGCGGTGCGGGACTCCGCGAGCTCGGTGAGCTGCGCCGCCTCGGTCTCCCGCTCCAGGATCGCGTGCGACACCGTGTGCGACCCGATCTCGTGCCCGCCCGCGAGCAGCGACTTCGCGCCGGCCCAGTCCATGAAGAGCCCCTCGCCCACCGAGGTCGGCGCCGGGTTCAGCTCCTCCGAGACCCGCGCGACCTCGGCGACCCGGTCCGCGTGGTCGAGGGCCTTCACCGAGACGCGCACCGCGTCGTGCGCGGTCTGGCGGGCCGCCGGGGTTGTGAGGTCGTGCGTCAGCCCACCGACGGTCAGCCGCGGGGCCCGGGCCCGCTCGAACGCCGCGGAGAGGTCCTCCCACCAGGCGCCGACGGTCCCGGACAGGAACCCCGGCACGAGGAAGAACGTCGCGGGGAACCCGTGCTCGGCGAGCATCGGCACGCCGAGGTCGAGGTTGTCCCGGTACCCGTCGTCGAAGGTCAGCGCGACCGCGCGCGGCGGCAGCGGCTCGCCCAGCTCCATCAACGTCAGGGCCCGCTGCAGCGGCAGCACGTTCGCGAAGCGCTCGAGCGTCCGCAACTGCTTCGCGAAGCCGAGCCGACCGACCCCCGGCGGGTCCGGGAACCCCGGCGTCGGGTCGATGTTGTGCCAGCCGAGCACGAGGAGCCGGTTGCTCATGTCCGCCGATGGTAGGGATCCGCCGTCAGGTCCCCGTGGCCACGTCCCCGTCCCGGGCACGGGAGGCGACGACGGCGTCGGCGACCACCTGCGCGACGGCGGCACGGCGGGCGGGATCGCGGCGCAGCGAGCGGGAGAGCTCCAGGTGCACGAAGGGGGTGCCGAGGCGCGCGGCCAGGCGGCCCTGGACGTTGCGGATGCCCGAGAGCTTCTCGCAGCCGGGCTCCCCGCCCCCGCGCACCCGCTCCCCCGCGGCGTGCAGCCCGCGCGCCACGTCCTCGAGCAGAGCCGACGGCGCCGCCGCCCCGGACGACGCCACGACGTCGAAGCCCTCCCGGTCGGCACACCCGTGCACCTGCACCTGGGGTGTCCCCCGCGCCGCGACGATCCCCGCCGCGAGCCGGGCGAACACCGAGTCCGGCCGGTGCGACACGTCGGCGGGGAAGTCCGCCCGACGCCGGGCCCACGCGGGCGCCCCCGCGTGCCGGTGCGCCCCCGCCTGCAGCAGGAGAGCCCCGTCGAGCCGGTCCAGCACGCCGAGACCGACCTGCTCGGTCCGCAGGTCGGAGTGCGGGTGCGGGATCTCGACGACGACCTCCGGTGCCGGGTCCCCGACGACGGCGGGCAGCACGACGACGCCCCAGGCGCGCGGGTCGCGCGGGTCGGTGGCGAGCAGCGTGCGCCCGCCCACGGCGCAGAGGCCGAACCCGAGGGCGGCGCCTGCCGCGGCCAGCTCCGTCCCGGTCCGGTGCGTGCACGCGGCCACCACGGCGCCGACGAACCGGTCGACCGCCGCGTCCTCACCGGATGTCGGGGGGCGGTACGGGCCGTCGACGAGCAGCGCGGTCGTGAGCCGGTCCACGACGGCGTCGAGCGACTGGTCCTCCGCGCCGCCCACCACGGGGCGAGCCTGTCACGCGCGGCGGGGCGGCACCCGCCGTCAGGCTCCCGCGGGGTAGGCCGGGCCCCAGCCCGATCGACCGCTGCCGTGCTCGTCGCCCGCACCCGGGCCGGGCGGGCCACCGTAGACCGAGTGGGCACCACCGGAGGGCGGGTTGCCGAACGGCGGGGTCCCGAACGGCGCGACGTAGAAGCCGAGCGGACGCCGCGGGGCGTTGAGGAAGGCCGCCGCCTCGGCATCGGGCTCGAAGGGCAGGTCGCCCTCGCGGGGGAACACGGACTCCGCGAGCGCCGACGCCGAGGCGCCGCGCGGGGGGTCCGGGTCCCACCCGGTCTCGTCGCCCGGGCCCGCCCACGCCGGCGCCACCGGCTGCGGCCGGGACGTGGTCCGCAGGGCCACGACCCGACGGGGGCCGG
>NZ_DASXJS010000184.1:0-12327 GCF_036497245.1 Actinomycetospora sp.
GGGGAGCGGCGAGTCGAGGGCGGTCATGGTCACGTGCACATCGCCGCCCACAGCGATGGCTCGAAACGTAGGGAGCCGCGGATCCGACTGTCAACCGAACGCTGGCGTTTGCGATCACAGAGTGATCACGAAGAGTCGCGAACCGTTCTTGCCAGACCTACGTGGGCCATTGACACCGGCCGAGGCCGCGTCGGACGTGACGCAGGGTGCAAGTCGCCGGGTTGCCGGCAGATGAACGAGATACCCAGCAGAACGGCGGGAACCTGACCCCGACGGGGGGCTGCGGAGGTGGCCGCACCAACCCCCTCGTCGGCGGCCATCAGGGTGAACCTGGCCACGTCAAGCGGGTGGTCGTCCTGGTCCGTCCGAAACGGTGACCTGCAGGGCGTCCCCCAGGTTGACCGTCACCACACATGCCGATCGTCGTTGGAAGCAGTGATCGCGCCCACAGCGATCGCCCGTGACGTCCCGCTCGCCCACGAGCCCGCCGTCACGTCTTCTCCTGCCGGGCCAGGTCGCGTGCGACCCGGCTCCCAGGTCCGCGCACCAGCTCCCCAGGAGCGCCGAGGTCGCCACGCGCACCCTGTGACGCGTGAGATCGCAATGGTAAATTGCGGGCTTGGCCCGTTCCGAGTTCGACTATCGGAAAGGACTCGATCGCGATGGTGAGATCGACGCTCCGGTCCACGGGTGAGCGCGGTCCGGCGTCGGCGGCGCCGGCGTCGGATGTCGCCTCCCTCACCGACATCCAGCTCCCGCAATGGAGCCATCCCGAGTTCGAGGATGCGGCCGAACGCGCCCGTGGCCGACTCGAGGACCTCATCGCCGACGCCCGGGCCTCCACCGCCACCGTCTCGCGGGCGTGTGCGACCCTGCTGCGCCTCGACGAGCTGCAGCGGGCCCGGGTGGAGGCAGAGCGCCTGACGCGGGTCGCCGAGCTCGGTGCCTTCTCCGAGCTCGCCCGCCGCCTCGACCGGCTGTGCCCGCCGGATCTGATCGAGCACGGCGCCCTCGAGCTGTGCAGCTCGATGGGGTTCCACCGGAGCCTGTTCTCCACGGTGACCGCATCGACCTGGCGGCCGCGGTCCTTGTTCATCGACCCCGCGCTGGACCAGGGCACCGGCCCGCTGCGGTCGTTCCTCGCCGACGCGGCCTGGGGACTCGACGCAGCACCCCTGGAGTCGGAGGTCGTGCGGCGCCGGCGCCCTCGGCTCGTCCGCGAGGCACAGGACAGCGACCAGACCTTCAAGCCCCTCATGCAGGTGACCGAGTCCCGCAGCTACGTGGTCGCCCCGGTCTGGGTCCGCCGGCGGGTGGTGGGGCTCCTGCACGCCGACCGCTGGGGCGAGCCGGTCTCCCCGGAGGACGTCGGCCGCGTCGAGGCGTACGCCGAGTGCTTCGGCGCCGCGGCGGAGACGTCTCTGCTCCGCACCCGGCTCCGCGGACTCGCGATGGACCACGGCGAGGCGCTGATCTCGGCCGGCGCCCGGGTCGCCGCCTTCGACGGGGAGATCGACAGCGTCGCGGACGCCTTCGCGGCCGCCTCGCCGTCCTCGTCCGCGGCCTCTCCGCACCACGGCGGCGACCTCCCCTCCCCACGCGACGGCGGTGAGACGGCCGGCCCGTTCGCCACGCTGTCCCCGCGGGAGTCGGAGGTCCTGGTCGAGATGTCCTCGGGCCTCACCAACGCCGAGATCTCGGTCCGGCTGGGGGTCTCCGAGGGAACCGTGAAGTCGTACGTCAAGGGTGTCCTGCGCAAGCTCGACGTCCCCTCCCGGGCCGCGGCCGCGGCCCAGCTCAAGCGGCACCGCTCCGTGCCCGGGGGGCGTCGCGTCGGATGACCGGCCACCACCCCGTCAGCGCCCCTGAGCTGCCCCTCGACGTCTTCGACGACGGCATGACCGCCGAGCGACGCCGCGAAGCCGCCCAGGAACTAGTGGCCTCGCTGCGACGCCGGCGCGAGGGCGGGCCCGGTCACCGTGCGGGCGCGCCGACCCTCGTCGATCTGGCCAAGGCATCACGGCGCCTCCGCCAGGTCGGCCGTACGTCCACGATGCTCGCGGTCGGCGCCGAGGAGGCTGCGACCGTGTCCGGCCTCGAGCGGACCGTGATCTCGGGCGTCACCGACCGGCCACGCCGCCTGACGGTGAACGCCGCGCACGGCGTCGACGACCTCGCGACCGGCCACCGGCGCGATGATCAGGGCTACGACCCCGGCCGCGCCGAGCTCGAGGCCATGGACAGCGCGGCTCCGGTCATGGTCGAGACGCCGCCGACCCCGGCCGAGCCTACGGTCGGGTCGTTCCTGGGACATCCGCACGTCGTGGCGCCGATCGTGCACGCCGGGAAGGTGATCGGTCTCCTCCACGCCGCCCACGACGACGGGCGCAGCGTCGACGAGGCCGCGGTCGCCGGGCTCTCCGCCTTCGCCTCGATGCTGAGCGCACTCTGGTACTGCGCCGCCATCGAGAGCTCGTGGCGGGACCACCTGCTCGCCCTGCAGCAATCGGTCACCGAGAACCTCGACCGGCTCACCGTCGGGCCGGACGAGGATCTCGGCATGCTCGACGCCGGCGAGGGTGGGTCCGAGCCGGACGGCCGGCCCGACGAGCGGCGGCCCGACGAGCGGCGGGCCGACGAGCTGCGGGGACGGTCGTTGACCCCCCGCGAGCGGGTCGTGCTCAAGCACCTGCTCGAGGGCGCCGGAAACCGGGAGATCGCCGAGGAGCTGGTCCTCACCGTCGACACGATCAAGAGCCACGTCAAACGGATCCTGCGCAAGCTGGGCGCCACCAACCGGGCCGAGCTCATCCACCGCGTCGAGCGGCATTCACCGTCGACCTGACCGACCGGGCCGGTCAGAGGTACTCGGCGACGCCGTCGTCGAGCACCGTGCGCGGCTCGGCGCCGTCGGTCACGGCCTCGGTCCGGAAGAGCGCACTCCCCGTCCCCGTCCGCCACACCCGGGTCGCCAGCAGGTCGCCGGGCAGGACGGGCGCGGCGAACCGGCAGGAGATCGTCCGGAGCCGGTCCGGATCGCCGTCGGCCAGCTCACGGACCAGAGCCCGGGTCGCGAAGCCGTAGGTGGCGAGCCCGTGCAGGATCGGGCGCTCGAACCCCACCTTCGCCGCGAAGGTCGGGTCGCTGTGCAGCGGGTTCCGGTCACCCGTCAGCCGGTAGAGCAGCGCCTGGTCCGCGCGGGTGCGGTCCTCGCGGCGCAGATCCGCGTCGCGGTCCGGGATCTCGACCCGCGTCCCCGTCGGGGAGTTCGTGCCTCCGAAGCCGCCCGCGCCGCGGAGCGCGAGGCCCATCTCCGTCTCGACGACGGGCTCGCCGGACTCCGGATCGGTGCCCCGGCCGGTGATGGTGACGAACGCGTTCTTGCCCGGGCCCTTGTCGGACAGCCCGGTGATCTCGAACTCGACGCTGAGCGACCCGGCGGGCGGCAGGGGGCGGAAGAGCCGCACCGCCTCGGAGGCGTGCAGCACCTTGCCCATGTCGACGTCCCCGAGCTTGCGCAGCAGGGACACCCGGGTCGCGGGGATGACGGCGAAGCTGGGCAGCACCTGCTGGGCCACCCCTCGCGAGTTCTCGGTGGTCAGCGCCAGGTCGTCGGTCCCGGCGCCGACCGCCAGCGCGTAGAACATCGTGTCGCGGTCGGTCCAGGACACCTCGCGCGGCGTGGACCGCGATCCCACGGCTCCGGGGTCGATCCCGGTCCCGGTGCTCTCGGAACGTGCCTCGGTGCTCATGCGGCTCCCGCCTCGATCAGGTGGCGCCGCACCTCGGCGGCGTGGTCGATGCCGGCCCGGGGGTCGCGGGCGACCCCGAGGACCGTGATGTGCCGGGCCCCCGCCTCGACGTAGGGCATCAGGAAGTCGGCGACCTGCTCCGGGGTGCCTGCGGGCGCGAGGTGTTCGAGCTTGTCGTAGGGCAGCCCGTACAGCCCGGTCATCCGGTCGGCCACCATCTCGCGGGCCCGGGCGGGGTCGTCGTCGAGACCGCACCACAGCTGCATGCCCAGCCAGCCCACCTCGCGCCCGTGGGAGGCAGCCCGCTCGGCCAGCGACCGGGCCGTGACACCGAAGCGGCGCGGGGAGCAGAAGATGCCCAGCCAGCCGTCCCCGTAGCGGGCGGCCCGCTCGATCGCGGCCTCCGACGTCCCGCCGACGACGATCGGCGCCGGCGGCTGCGGGGCGGGCACGACCGCCGCCTGCTCGAGCCGGAAGAACTCGCCCTCGTGATCGACCGGTTCGCCCGGGCCCAGTGCCGCGAGCACCTCGAGGCACTCGTCGAGCCGCCGTCCCCGGGTCCGCGGGTCGACACCGCAGTTGCTCACCTCGCGGCGGTCCTCGCCGCCCACCCCGACGCCGAGGACGAGGCGCCCGGGGCCCATCTCGGCGAGCGAGGACAGCTGGCGCGCCACGGTGAGCGGGTGGCGCAGGGCCGCCTGGTAGATGGCGATCCACACGTCGAGCCGGTCCGTCGCGGCCAGCGCCGCGGCGGCGGACACCATGCCGTCGAATCCGCCGCCGCCCTGGAACGACACGTGGTCGCCGACGCCGACATGGTCGAGCCCCGCGTCCGCGACGTGATCGAGCAGGTCCCGGCGCTCGGCGGGACCGGAGCGCAGCACCCAGTCGTGGACGTCGACACCGACCCTGACGGCGCCCGGGCCGGTCATGCCGACCCGACCCGCCGGAGCAGGTCGGACGCGATGATCCGCTTCTGGATCTCCGAGGTGCCGTCCGCGACGAGGTAGGCCATGACGTCGCGGAACCGCTGCTGCAGCGGGAACTCCGCCGAGTAGCCCAGGTTGCCGTGGATGCGCATCGCACCCTCGATCGCGTCCTTGGCCACCAGCGGGGGCCACCACTTGCTCATCGAGGCCAGCGCGGTGTGCGGCAGGCCCTCCTGGCGGGCCCACAGCGCCTTGTAGCAGAGCGCCTGGGCCGCCTCCATGTACGTCTCGTGCTCGGCCAGCGGGAAGGTCACGCCCTGGTAGTCCGAGATCGGACGACCGAAGGTCTGGCGCTGCTGGGCGTAGCGGGCGGCCTCGTCGAGGCTGGCCCGGGCCGCGCCGAGGCAGAGCAGCCCGAGCGCGGCCCGGCTGAAGTCGAAGTGGTTCATCACCGCGTGGAAACCGAGGCCCGCCTCGCCGATGAGATGGTTCTCGGGCACGAACACGTCGTCGAAGTGCAACGACCCCCAGCCCAACGGCAGACAGCCCATGCCCAGCGTCGGGCTGGCCGTCACGCCCTCCTGGGCCAGCGGGACCAGGAAGCAGCTGACCCCGCGGGAGCGCTCGCTGCCCGGCTCGCGGGCGTAGACCAGCGCCGCCTGGGCGTTCATCGCCCACGTGATCGCGGTCTTCTCGCCGCGCAGCCGCCATCCGCCCGGCTCCGGGGTCGCCACGGTGCGCAGGCCACTCGCGTCCGACCCCGAGCCGGGCTCGGTGAGCGCGATCGCGACCGTGATGTCGCCGTTGATCAGCGGCGGAAGGTACTCCTCCTGCACCTCGCGGGTGCCGTGCAGCAACTGCGAACCGATGAGTCCGATGTTCACCGGGGCGGCGGCGACGTTCACATCCCCGTAGGCCAGCGTCTCGGCGGCCAGACCGAGCATCACCGGATCGTCGGGGGTGCCCCCGAACTCCTCGGGCATCCCGATGCCCAGCAGCCCGGTCTTGGCCAGCTCACGGTGGGCGTCCCACGAGAACTCCGTGGACGACGACCGGCGGACGTACTCCGGCAGCAGCGACTTGCGGGCGAAGTCCGCGAGCGAGCGCCGGAAATCTTCCTGGTCCTCGGTGAAAGCGAACGAGACCACGGCAGCCACAACCCCTTCCAGGCCGGTCCTGCGGCGTCGCCGACCGACCACGTCGAGCCCAACCAGTGTTACTAGTCAGAATCGCTTGATGCCGTACTGTATCAAGGCCAGGTCATCACGCAAGCTTCGTCCCGCGACCGACAGCGAGGGGGACCCGCCGTGCCCGAGGGCGTTCTTCCGCCGGTCACCCCGCTCACGGCGCGGTCGGTGGTGCTCAACGCCCTGCTCGGTATGCGGCCGCCCGCGCTGCCGGTCAGCTCGCTGGTGCGCATCGGGGACCTGTTCGGCGTCGCGGAGCGCACCACCCGGGTCGCGCTGACGCGGATGGTGGCCGACGGGGACCTCACGGCCGAGGCCGGCGTGTACCGATTGACCCGACGCCTGGCGCGGCGCCGGGCCCGTCTCGACGAGGTCCGCTGGCCCGTCATCACGGACTGGGACGGGACCTGGGCGATGGCCGTGGTCACGACCACCGCGCGTCCGCAGGCCGAACGCGTGGCCCTGCGCAAGGTCATGCTCGAGGCCCGGATGGGTGAGCTGCGCGAGGGGGTGTGGATGCGCCCCCGCAACGTGGGGCGATCCCCCGCCGATGACGCCAGCACCGCGGATCAGTGCCGGTTCTTCACCACGGGCACCGACACCCCGGTCGACCTGGCGGGCACGCTCTGGAACCTGCCCGCGTGGCACGAGGAGGCGCACCGCCTGCGGGCGCAGCTCGACGACCCGGAGCTCAGCCTGGCCGAGCGGTTCGTGCTCGCCTCCGAGGTCCTGCGGCACCTCGTGGTCGATCCGCTCCTGCCACCCGCGCTGCAGCCCGCCGGCTGGCCCGCGGACGATCTCCGGGCCCGCTACGTCGCGTTCGAGGCGACGGTGGCGGCAGAGGTCCGCCGTCACGGCGAGGCGAGGGCCTGACCGGGTCGGGCACACGTCCGGGCGGGGCCGCCGGAGCGGCCCCGCCCGGAACGTGGGTCGTGAGCGGTCACCGGGTCACGGCGTGCTCGTGCCCACCGGGGCCGCCTCCTTGATGGCCTCGATGAACATGCCCATCTCGTCCCCGAGGTGCCGGGGGGTGATGGCGTCCTCGGTCGCGAAGACCTCGTCGAGCCGGTCCCGGACCGTCTCGGCGGACAGCGTCGGATCGGTGATGCCCCGGGTGACCGTGAGCAGCACCGCGGACACGTGCCCGCCGCCGCAGGACAGCACCTGCCCGGTGCGGGTCAGGTCGCGGCTCGCGAGGTAGGCCACCACCGGCGCGATGAGGGCCGGATCAAGCAGGTCTGCCTTGTCGCCCAGCAGTTCGGCGTTCATCCGGGTGGCCGCCATCGGCGAGATCGCGTTGACCAGGATGCCCGCCTTGCGTCCCTCGACGGCGAGATTGCGGGTCAGACCCAGCAGCCCCGCCTTGGCGGCGCCGTAGTTCGCCTGCCCGACGTTGCCGAACAGGCCGGTCGCCGAGGTCGTGTTCACCACCCGTCCGTACTTCTGCTCGCGCAGGTGCGGCCAGGCCGCGGCGGTGACGTTCTTCGTCCCGGTGAGGTGCACGGCCAGCACGTCGTCCCACGCGGCCGTGTCCAGCTTGTGGAACATCGCGTCACGCAGGATGCCGGCGTTGTTGACCACCACGTCCACCCGGCCGAAGGTGTCGCGGGCCGCGGTCACCAGCTCCTCGGCCGCTGCCGGGTCGGCGACGCTGCCGTGGTGGGCGAGCGCCTCGCCACCCGCGGCACGGATCTCGCCGACCACGTCCTCGGCCGGGTTCGGGTCGCCGAGATCGTTGATCACCACGCGGGCGCCGCGGCGCGCGAGCTCGAGTGCGTGTGCGCGCCCGATGCCACGGCCGGCCCCGGTGACGAGCGCGACGTCGCCGTCCAACCGGATCTGCTCGGAACTCATCAGTCTCCCTTGGGGTCGACGATCGTCTAGACCATCGAGAAGCCGCCGCTGACCGACAGGACCTGGCCCGTGACCCACGACGAGAGCGGCGAAGCGAGGAACAGCACGGCGTTGGCGATGTCCTGGGGCTCACCCAGGCGCCGCAGCGGGTAGGCCTTGGCCAGCTTGTCGGCACCGATCGCGTCGACGAAGCCCGCGCTGCCCGGGGTCACCGTGGTGCCCGGGGCGACACCGTTGCTGCGGACGCCCTCGCGCCCGTGCTCCTGGGCCACGCTCTTGATCATCCCGAGCAGGCCCGCCTTCGCGGCGGCGTACACCGCGAGACCGCGCTCGCCGACCTTCGCGCCGTCGGACACGACCGTCACGATCTGTCCCCGGGTCGCGGCCAGGTCGGGCAGCGCGGCGCGGGTGACCGTCATGGTCCCGTTCAGGGTTACGTCGACGACCTTCGCCTGCTCGGCGTCCGAGGTCTCGGCGAAGGACTTGATCACCCACATCGCCGCGCAGTTGACCAGGGTGGACACCTGGCCGAGCTGGGCGTGGACGGTCTCGAAGCCGGCGGCCACCGCGGCGGGATCCGCGATGTCCATCGTCACAGCGGCCGCGCGGCCGCCCTTCGCGGTGATGGCCTCCGCGACCCGGGCGGCGGACTCGGCGTTGAGGTCGGCGACCGCGACGGCGGACCCGGCCTCGGCCAGGGTCAGCGCGATGGACTCGCCGATCCCGCTGCCACCTCCGGTCACCAGGGCGATGTCACCGGAGAGATCGATCTGCACGCTCATCTTCCTTGCCTCCACCTCTCGCTCGCGGGCGACGGGCCCGACCGGCGACGAAGAATCGCCGCGGGCCCGTCGCCGCGGGGGGTCGTCAGTGCTGCTGGACGTACTTGTCGAAGTCGGGCTTGCGCTTCTCGGCGAACGCCGCAGCGCCCTCCTTGGCCTCGTCGGTCTGGACGAAGACGTTGAGCCCGTCCTCGGCCATCAGCGACAGCCCGCCCTGGTGGTCGGTGTCGGCGTTGAACGAGTGCTTGAGGAAGCGCAGCGCGGTCGGGCTGTACTGCGCGATCTTGTTGCCGTACTCCTTGGCCGCGTCGAGCAGCTCGTCGGCGGGGACCACCTTGTTGACCAGGCCCCAGCGCTCGGCGTCGGCGGCGGAGTACTGGTCGAGCAGGAACCAGATCTCGCGGGCGCGCTTCTCCCCGACCACGCGGGCGAGGTAGGCCGAGCCGAAGCCGGCGTCGAACGAGCCGACACGCGGGCCGGCCTGGGCGAACGTCGCGTGCTCGGCGGCGATCGAGAGGTCGCAGATCACGTGCAGCACGTGGCCGCCCCCGATCGCGATGCCGTTGACGGCGGCGATGACGGGCTTCGGGATGTCCCGGATGAGCCGCTGCAGGTAGGTCGCCTCGAACAGGCCGTTCTCGCTCGGGCCGTAGTTGCCGGTCTCGGCGCGCTGCTTGACGTCACCACCGACGCAGAACGCCTTCTGCCCGGCGCCGGTGAAGATCACGGCGTGCACCGCCGGGTCGGCCCAGGCCCGCTTGAAGGCGTGGATGAGCTCCTCGATGGTCTTCGACCGGAACGCGTTCATCCGCTTCTCGCGGTCGATCATGATCACGGCGTTCGGGCCGTCGACCTCGTAGCGCACGTCCTCGTAGGTCGCGGCCTGGTCGGAGTCAGCAGACATCAGGGGATTTCCTCCTCCTCGAGGGGCGGTCGTACCGGGGGGTCCGGTCAGGGGGCCTCGAGCACGGTGCCCGTGCCCAGCCCACCGCCGCAGCACATCGTCACCAGTGCTCGGGACCCGCCGGAGCGGGCCAGTTCGTGGACGGCCTTGGTCAGCAGCACGCAGCCGGTCGCCCCGAGCGGGTGGCCGAGCGCGATGGCCCCACCGTTCGGGTTGATCCGCTCCGGGTCCGCGCCGACCTCGTCCGCCCAGGACAGCACGATCGACGCGAAGGCCTCGTTGATCTCGACGAGGTCGATGTCGTCCATCGTGAGCTTGTTGCGCTCGAGGAGCGCGGGGGTCACCTCGTGCGGGCCGGTCAGCATGGTGACCGGGTCGACCCCGACCGTCATCGTGTCGACCACCCGGGCCCGCGGGGTCAGGCCGAGGGCGCGGGCCTTGCGCTCGCTGAGGACCAGGACCGCGCTCGCGCCGTCGGAGACCTGGGACGCGGTGCCCGCGGAGTGGATGCCCTCGGGCACCACGGCGTCGAGCGAGGCGAGCTTCTCGACGCTGGTCTCACGCAGGCCTTCGTCGCGGTCGACGACCGTGGCGGGGGCGTCGTCGGTGCCGGGCACGGTGACCGGCAGGATCTGCCCGTCGAACCGGCCCTCGGACCAGGCACGGGCCGCCCGCTCCTGCGAGGACGCGCCGAGGGCGTCGGCCCGGTCCCGGGTGATCCCCCACCGCGACGCGATCCGCTCGGCGGCCTGGTACTGGTTGAGGAACTCGTAGCGACGCAGGTAGTCCTTGGTCACCGGGCGCCCGAGGTCGAAGTCCTTGCGGAAGTTCGAGCCGATCGGGATGCGGCTCATCGACTCCACGCCGCAGGCCACCACGACGTCCGCGAGACCGGACGACACGAGCGCGGTGGCGAAGGTGAAGGCCTGCTGGGAGGACCCGCACTGGGCGTCCACGGTCGAGGCGCCCACCGACTGCGGCAGGCCGGCCGCGAGCCACGCGGTACGGGTCAGGTTGAAGGCCTGCTCGCCGACCTGGGCGACGCAGCCCCCGACCACCTGGTCGACCTCGGCCGGGTCGATGCCCGCGGCTTCGATGACACCCTGCTGGGCCGCACCGAGCAGAGTCACCGGGTGAACGGCGGCGAGGCCCTTGCCCTTCTTCCCCAGCGGGGTGCGGACGGCCTCGACGATGACGGCTGACTGATCCACGGCTCGATAGTAGGGCATTAGACTATTCCTGACCATCGCTGGGCCAGGTCGCCCGCAGCGCCGCCTTGTCGATCTTGCCGACGTCGGTCGCGGGCAGGTCCGCCTCGCCGAGCCACCAGTCCGCGGGCACCGCGTACCGGGGCAGCCGCTCGGCGGCGAAGGCCTTGAGCTCGTCGGCGGTCGCGGAGCTCCCCGGGCGCAGCTGGACCGCCGCCGCGACCCGCTCGCCGAGGTCCGGGTCGGGCCGGCCCACGACGGCGGCCGTCGCGACGGCCGGGTGTCCCACCAGGGCGGCCTCGACCTGGGCGGCGGCGATGTTCTCGCCGCCGCGGATGATCAGATCCTTGGAGCGTCCGGTGACGAAGAGGAGACCGTCCTCGAGCCGCCCGAGGTCGCCGGTGCGCACCCAGCCGTCGTCGTCGACGAGGTTCTCGTCGGGGCGGCGCCAGTAGCCGAGCATCTGCCCCGGCGTGCGGACCAGGATCTCTCCGACGCCGTCCGGTCCCGGGTCGGCGATGCGCATCTCGGTGAGCGGGCCGGGGCGCCCGGAGGTCTCCGGGTACTCGGCCATCAGGTCCCCCGAGGCCGAGGCCACGGTGCCGCCGGTCTCGGTCATGCCGTAGATCGTGGACATCCCCCGCCCGGCCCGGGGGAACGCCGCCCGCATGCGCCCGAGCAGGTCGGGGTCGACCCGCGAGCCGCCCATGGTGATCGAGCGGACCGAGCTGAGGTCGCGCTCGGGCAGCGAGGGGTGGGCCAGCACCCGGGAGGCCATCGTGGGCACGCCGCCCCAGACCGTCACCCGCTCGCCCTCGATGAGGTCGAGCACCTCGGCCGGGTCGAACCGGCCGGCGAGGAAGACGATCCGGTTGCCGCCGACGAGCGCCAGCAGCAGTGACTGCACGCCGCCGACGTGGAACAGCGGCCCGCTCTGCAGCACGACGGCGCCGGGTCGCGAGGGGTCGATCTGGTGGGGCAGCCGCCCGGCCACCGCGAGCAGGCTGTGCACGTTGGCCACGATCGCCCGGTGCGGCAGGACGACCGCCTTGGGCCGCCCGGTCGTGCCCGCGGTGAAGATGGCGACGGCCGGGTCGTCCTCGCCCGCCTCCGGGTCGGGCTCCGGTCGCGTCCGCTCGTCCCGGGCCGGGTCCTCCGACCAGGCGCGGACGGTCCCGACGTCCAGCGCGACGGCGCTCCCGCCCCCGGGCAGCAGCCCGCGGGAGGACCCGTCGCAGACGACGACGGCCGGCTCGAGCAGGTCGACGGCGTGCGCCACGTCGACCTCACCCCACCAGGCGTTGCCCAGGCAGACCAGCGCACCGGCCCGGATGCCGGCCCAGAAGGCGATGACCCACTCCGGCGAGTTGGCCGCGAGCAGCAGGAGCCGATCGCCCCGGGCCAGCCCGGCCTCCGCGAGCCCGGTGGCCACCCGTGCCGACGCCCGGTCGACGTCGGCGAACGTCAGCCGGCGCCCGTCCTGAACGAGGTGCACCCGGTCGGCCCACCGGCGGGCATCGAGCAACAGATCCGCGGCGTGCCTGCGCCGGGGCTCGTAGCCGAGGAACGGCACGCCTGCGTCGCGCCGGACGATCTCGGTCCCCCACGCGACGTCCCCGTCCGCGCCGATCGTCGCCCCGGTCACGTCGGCCTCACCCATACTCGGGCGCCCGCTTCTCGACGAAGGCCCGGATTCCCTCGCGGGCCTCGT
>NZ_DASXJS010000185.1:0-1755 GCF_036497245.1 Actinomycetospora sp.
GCGCAACGACCTCGGGCGGGTCTGCGAGCCGGGGACGGTCAAGGTGCACCGGTTCTTCGACATCGAGCGGTACAGCCACGTCATGCACCTGGTCTCGACGGTGTCCGGGCGGCTCGCCGAGGGCCGCACGGCCTTCGACGCGGTGACCGCCTGCTTCCCCGCGGGCACGCTGTCCGGTGCGCCGAAGCCGAAGGCGATGGAGATCATCGAGGAGCTGGAGCCCACCCGGCGCGGGCTCTACGGCGGCATCGTCGGCTACCTCGACTTCGCCGGGGACGCGGACACCGCGATCGCCATCCGCACCGGGCTGCTGCGCGACGGCGTCGCCCACGTCCAGGCCGGCGGCGGGATCGTGGCCGACTCCGACCCGGTCGCCGAGGACACCGAGGCTTCCAACAAGGCGCGCGCGGTCCTGGCCGCGGTGGCGACCGCGGGCACCCTCGGGGTCCCCGAACCGGCCCGCGACCCGGGACGGGACGCCTCGTGACCGGCCCCGCCGGGCCGGCACCCCGCCGTCCCGGCTCCCGGCTGCTCGGGCTCGCCGTCGTCGGCCTGCTGCTCGGCGCGCTCGCGCTCTGGGGCGCCTCGCGCGGCACCTGGCTCACGGCGACGTGGGAGGTGCCGCTGCGCGGCACCGTGGTGGCCACGGCGAACGGCGCGGACACCGAGCCGGTCCTCGTGCCGTGGGCGCTCCTGGCCCTCGCCGCGATCGGCGGACTGCTCGCGACGACCGGCTGGGGCAGGCGCGCCGTCGGGGTGATCGTGGGGGTCGCCGGCCTGTGGGCCCTGCTCCGGGCGGTGTCCGGGCTCGCCGCCCCCGCCCCGGCGCTGCTGCCCACCTCGGCCCGCCAGGCCGGCCGGGCGCTGGGTGTCGCGGTCACGCCCGTCTGGCCCCTGCTCGCGGCGGTGGGTGGGCTGCTGCTCGTCGCCACGGGCGCCCTGGTGGCGGCCCGGGGATCGATCATGCCGCGGCTCGGTGCGCGCTACGACGCACCCACCGGACCTGCCCGGACGCGCCCGGTGGACGACGAGCGCAGCCTCTGGGAGGCGCTCGACGCGGGGGAGGACCCGACCACGGGAACGCCCCCGCACGACCCCCCGGTGCCCGGGCACCGGGGCGACGACGAGAGCCCGGCGGGCCCCTCCGCGGGGAGGGCACCGGACGGGGCGGAAGGAGGCCGGGGTTAACATGGAACGAACTCCGCCGGCGGGATCGGGCGGGGGGTCCAGAGGGCCGGTGAGCACGACCGAAGATCGCCCGAGGAATGGGGGCAGCATCCGCGTGAGCGTCCTGGAGAAGATCCTCGAGGGGGTCCGTGCCGACCTCGCGGTCCGCGAGGCCGCCGTCCCGTTCGACCAGGTCAAGGCCGCCGCAGTCGCAGCGCCTCCTGCCAAGGACGCGCTCGCCGCGCTGCAGGGGCAGGGCATCGGCGTCATCGCCGAGGTCAAGCGCGCCTCGCCGTCGCGGGGTCACATGGTCGACATCCCCGACCCCGCGAAGCTCGCCCGCCAGTACGTCGAGGGCGGCGCCCGGATCATCAGCGTCCTCACCGAGCAGCGACTCTTCGAGGGTTCGCTGACCGACCTCGACGAGGTCCGCGCGGCGGTCGACATCCCCGTCCTGCGCAAGGACTTCGTGGTCGGCACCTACCAGGTGCACGAGGCCCGGGCCCACGGCGCGGACCTGGTGCTCCTGATGTGCTCGGTGCTCGAGCAGAACGCGCTGGACGCCCTCGTCGACCGCGTGCACTCGCT
>NZ_DASXJS010000186.1:0-3061 GCF_036497245.1 Actinomycetospora sp.
TACGACGCGGACGATTCCCGGCGCCTGGTCACCACGATCACCAAGCAGCTCGACCTCGACCCGAAGCGCTACCCGCCCCGTGGCCTGCTCGGCCAGATCTCGGCGTGGAAGAACGAGCTGACCGACCCGGTCACGGCGGCCGACGCCGCGGGCACCGACTACGAGCGGCGCTGCGCCGAGGTCTATGCGACCTACCAGCAGCGGCTGCAGTCGTCGAACTCGCTGGACTTCGACGACCTCATCTCCCGCACGGTGGACCTGTTGACCCGGTTCCCCGACGTCGCCGAGCACTACCGGCGGCGCTTCCGCCACGTGCTCGTCGACGAGTACCAGGACACCAACCACGCGCAGTACATGCTGGTGCGGGCGCTGTCGTCGGGCTCCGAGGACGGGGCCACCCCGCCCGCCGAGCTGTGCGTGGTGGGCGACGCCGACCAGTCGATCTACGCCTTCCGCGGCGCCACGATCCGCAACATCGTCGAGTTCGAGCGGGACTACCCCGACGCGCGCACGATCCTGCTGGAGCAGAACTACCGCTCCACCCAGCGGATCCTCACGGCCGCGAACGGGGTGATCGCCCGCAACTCCGACCGCCGGGACAAGCGGCTGTGGACCGACTCCGGCGACGGCGAGAAGATCGTCGGCTACGTCGCGGACAACGAGCACGACGAGGCCGCGTTCGTCGCCTCGGAGATCGACCGGCTCGTCGACGGCGGCGAGGTCCGCTTCGGCGAGGTGGCGGTCTTCTACCGGACCAACGCCCAGTCTCGGGTCTTCGAGGACGTGTTCGTCCGCCTCGGCATGCCGTACAAGATCGTCGGCGGGGTCCGGTTCTACGAGCGCCGCGAGGTCCGCGACGCGATGGCCTACCTCAAGGTGCTCTCCAACCCCGAGGACACCGTCTCGCTGCGGCGCATCCTCAACGTGCCCAAGCGCGGGATCGGGGACCGCGCGGAGTCGGTGGTCGCCGACCACGCCGAGCGCGAGCACGTCACCTTCGCCGCCGCCCTGCGCCGGGCCGCCGCGGGCGAGGTCCACGGCCTGGCCACGCGTTCGCAGCGCAACATCGCCGACTTCGTCGAGATGCTCGACGCGCTGGCGGCGGGGGTCGCGAGCGGCGAGGAGGTCGCCGACACCCTCGACGCCGTGCTCGCCAAGAGCGGGTACCGCGCCGAGCTGGAGCACTCCGAGGATCCGCAGGAGCAGTCCCGCCTGGAGAACCTCACCGAGCTGGTGAGCGTCGCGCGGGAGTTCGTCGGGGACGCGCGGGCCGCCGCGGCCGTCGCCGAGGAGGCCCAGGCCGACGGCGCGGCCGAGGTGCCTGCCGGTGTGGTGCCCCCCGGTGACGGGCTGCCCGAGCCGGGCTCGCTCGAGGCGTTCCTGGAGCGCGTGTCGCTGGTGGCCGACGCCGACTCGATCCCCGACGGCGGCGACGGCGTCGTCACCCTCATGACGCTGCACACCGCGAAGGGGCTCGAGTTCCCCGTCGTGTTCCTCACCGGCTGGGAGGACGGCGTGTTCCCGCACCAGCGGGCCCTCGCGGACCCCACCGAGCTCTCCGAGGAGCGCAGGCTCGCCTACGTCGGGATCACCCGCGCCCAGCAGCGGCTCTACGTCTCGCGGGCCCTGATGCGCTCGGCGTTCGGCCAGCCCCAGGCCAACCCGCCGTCGCGGTTCCTCGACGAGCTGCCCGACGACGTCGTCGACTGGCGGCGCAGCGGGCCCGAGCGGTCGGCCCCCAGCGCGCGGACGAGCTTCGGCTCGGGCCGCAGCTGGGGACGCGACCTCACGGGCGCCGCGTCCCGGCCGTCGCCGATGCGCTCGGCGGGGTCGGGCGCGGCGACGCTGCACCTCGAGATCGGCGACCGCGTCAGTCACGACAAGTACGGCCTCGGCCTCGTGACGGTGGTCGACGGCGTCGGGTCCAGGGCCACGGCGACGATCGACTTCGGGTCGGCGGGAACCGTGCGCCTCATGCTCATCGGCGGCGTGCCGATGCAGAAGCTGTAGGGCAGGGCCCTAGGCCACGCCCTCCGGCGAGGCACCGGTGACCTGGATGCCGTCGGCGGTGATCTTCTCGATCTCGGCGAGGTCGTCGGCGGTGAGCTCGACGTCGACCGCGGCCAGCGAGCGCTCGATGTTGCGCTCGGAGCGGGCGCCCACGATGGCCGTGTCGATGCCGTCCTGGGCGAGGACCCAGGCGATCGCGAGCTGCGAGACCTCGATGCCCTTGTCCGCCGCGAGCGACATGAGGCGCTCGACGACGGCGAGGTTGGCGCGGAAGGTCTCGCCGCTGAACGCGGTGGCCTGGGCACGCCAGTCGGAGTCCTCGAACGTGGTGTTCTCGTCCATCGTCCCGGTGAGCAGCCCGGAGCCCAGCGGGCTGTAGACCAGCGTGCCGATGTCGTGCTCGCGGACGTAGGGCAGCACGTCGGCCTCGATGCCCCGGCGGAACAGGTGGTACGGAGGCTGGAGGGTCTCGACGGGGCGGCGCAGGTCGAACGCGGCCAACTGCTTCTCGTCGTAGTTGGAGACCCCCACGTGGCGGATCTTGCCTTCGTCGACGAGCTCCTGCAGGTAGCCGGCGGTGTCGGCGAACGGGGTCCGCTCGTCCGGCCAGTGGACCTGGTAGAGGTCGATGTGGTCGATCTTCATCGCGCGCAGGCTGGCCTCGACCCCGGAGCGCAGGTACTCGCGGCTCGAGTCGCGGGGACGGTCGGTGCCCGGGTTGATACCGCCCTTGGTGGCGATGACCACGGAGTCGCGGTCGTGCTCGAGCTCGTGGCGCAGGGCGTTCGCGAGAACCTCCTCGGACTCGCCGAAGCCGTAGGCCTGGGCGGTGTCGAAGAAGTTCACGCCGAGCTCGCGGGCGTGGCGGATCGCGCCCTGGGCGGCGTCGACGTCGTAGGAGCCCCATTCGCCGGAGACCTGCCAGGTCCCGAAGGCGATCCGGGAGACCTCGAGCCCGGTGCGGCCCAATCTCGTGTACTTCATGGGTCCCACGTGCCCGCGACCGGTGCCCGCGCAAAAGCGGTGTGTCCGATCCCGCCGACCGGCTAGT
>NZ_DASXJS010000187.1:0-35532 GCF_036497245.1 Actinomycetospora sp.
TTCCGGACACCCGGAAGTGCTCACGTGCCGAAGGCACCCAGGGGGACGTCGGGGTCGGCGAGGCGCCCGGTGTCGAGCGGGGCCGCCGAGCGGATCATGCGCTCGATGTCCTCGGTGACGTCCCAGACGTTCACGTTCATCCCGGCCACCAACCGCCCCTCGCGCAGCCAGAAGGCGATGAACTCCCGCCCGGTCAGGTCACCGCGGACCACGAGCTCGACTGAGTGGCCCGGGTCGGTGGGGGCGGCGTAGCCGGTGTACTCCATCCCGAGGTCGTACTGGTCGGTGAAGAAGTACGGCAGCCGGTCGTAGACCGTGGCCGGGTCCTCGGGCGCGAGCATGGCGCGCGCGGCCGCGGCACCGCTGTGCTCCGCGGTGGCCCAGTGCTCGACGCGCAGGCGTCGCCCGAGCGCCGGGTAGGGGATGCTCGCGACGTCGCCCGCCGCGAAGATGCGCGGGTCGCCGGTGCGCAGGTGCTCGTCGACGACGATGCCGTTGTCCAGCGGCAGGCGGGCGCGCTCGGCGAGCCCGGTGTTCGGGGTCGCGCCGATCCCGACCACGACCACGTCGGCGTCGACGACCGCCCCGTCGGCCAAGCGCACACCCGCGACGGCGCCGTCCTTGCCGACGATCTCGGCGACGTGGACGCCGAGTCGCAGGTCCACGCCGTGCTCGCGGTGCAGGTCCGCGAACACGGCCGCGATCTCCGGGCCGAGGGCCGCCAGCAGGGGCGCCTCCGCCGCCTCGAGCACGGTGACCTCGCTGCCCGCGGTCCTGGCCGCGGCCGCCACCTCCAGGCCGATCCAGCCGGCGCCGACGACCGCCACCCGCGCGGCGCTCCCGAGCGCCTCCCGGAGACGGTCGCTGTCATCGAGGGTGCGCAGGTAGTGCACGCCGTCGAGGTCGGCGCCGGGGGCACCGAGGCGGCGGGGCGACGAGCCGGTGGCCACCAGCAGGGAGTCGTAGGGCACCCGGGCGCCGTCGGCGAGGACCACCTCGGCGGCGGACCGGTCGATCTCGCCGACCTCCGCGCCGACGCGCAGCTCGACGTCGTGCTCGGAGTACCAGTCGGGCGGGTGGACGTACACCGCGTCCAGGCCGGCCGCTCCCTGGAGGTACTCCTTGGACAGCGGAGGTCGCTCGTAGGGCCGCCGGCCCTCGGCGGCGAGCAGCACCACCTGGCCCTCGTACCCGTCCGCGCGGAGTGCCTCCGCGGCTCTGGCGCCGGCCAGACCCGCCCCGACGATCACGTGGCCCATGTCGTGCCCCCTTCCGGTGAGGTGCGCTCCGTGCTCGTGAGCCCTATCGGCGTGCTCCCCATACTCCGTGCTATAGCACGGATTGGTGCTCACGAGGCCGCAGGCCACCTACCGATGTCCCGCGATTCCGCGCGGGCTGTACCGCTCGCCGAGCTCGGCCAGCTCCCGGTCGTCGAGCTGCAGGTCCACCGCGGCGACGGCGTCGTGCAGGTGCTCGAGCTTCGTGGCCCCGATGATCGGCGAGTCCACGACCGGGTTGGCCATGACCCACGCGAGCGCGACCTGGGCCCTCGACACACCGCGCTTGTCGGCGATCTCGGCGACCTTCTCCACGATATGGCGGTCGGAGTCCTGGTAGAGGGTCTTGCCGAACTCGTCGGTCTCACCCCGGGTCGTCGAGGCGTCCCAGTCGCGGGTCAGCTTGCCGCGCGCGAGCGGGCTCCACGGGATCGACCCGACGCCCTCGTCGGCGCACAGCGGCAGCATCTCCCGCTCCTCCTCGCGGTAGAGCAGGTTGTAGTGGTCCTGCATCGTCACGAACCGCGCCCAGCCGTTCGCGTCCTGCAGGTGCAGCGCCTTCGCGAACTGCCACGCGAACATCGAAGACGCCCCGATGTAGCGGGCCTTGCCGGATTTCACGACGTCGTGGAGCGCCTCGAGCGTCTCCTCCAGCGGCGTCTCGGGGTCGAAGCGGTGAATCTGGTACAGGTCGACGTAGTCCATGCCCAGGCGCTGCAGCGAGTGGTCGATCCCGGTCATGATCGCCTTGCGGGAGAGGCCCGCGCCATTGGGTCCCGGGCGCATCCGGTTGAAGACCTTGGTGGCGACGACGGTCTCGTCCCGGTTCGCCATCTGGTTCAGCCAGCGGCCGGTGATCTCCTCCGAGGTGCCGCCGGAGTAGACATCCGCGGTGTCGAAGAAGTTGACGCCCGCGTCGAGGGCGGCGGAGAAGAACGGCTTGGCGTCGTCGGCGGGCAGCGCCCAGGGCCAGCGGTCGTTGGCCTCGCCGTAGCTCATGCACCCGAGACAGATCCGCGAGACGTCCAGGCCGGTCGAGCCGAGCTTCGTGTACTCCATGCCCCCTGCCTACCCCGGTGCCGCGGGCCCCGCACCCGCCGTCGGGACCCCGTGGCCACATGTCAGAAAAGTCCCGTTGCTGACGTCCAGCGACAGCAACGGGACTTTTCTGACATCGGTACCCGGTCCTACTCCGCGTGGTGCGACGACTGGAGGGCGTACACCGGGGTGTCGATGCCCTCCTGACGCGCCTTCAGCTGGAGCGCGAGGTAGAGCGAGTAGTGGCGGCTCTGGTGCAGGTTGCCGCCGTGGAACCACAGGTTCTGCTGCTGGGTGGGCTTCCACATGTTGCGCTGCTCGCCCTCCCAGGGGCCGGGGTCCTTCGTGGTGTCGGAGCCGAGGCCCCACACCTTCCCGACCTTGGTGGCCATGTCGGAGCCGATGAGGTCGGCCACCGAGGTGATCATCGAGCGGTACCCGGTGGCGAGCACGACGAGGTCGGCCTCGAGCTCGGTGCCGTCGTCGAGGCGCACCCCGGTCTCGGTGAACTCCGCGACCTGGCCCTTGGCCAGCTTCACCCGGCCGTCCGCGACCAGCTCGGCCGCACCCACGTCGATGTAGTAGCCCGAGCCGCGGCGCAGGTACTTCATGAACAGGCCGGACTCGTCGTCGCCGAAGTCGAGGTCGAACCCGGCGTCGCGCAGCCGCTGGTAGTACTCGGCGTCGCGGACCTTGGCCTCGTCGTAGGCCGGCTTCTGGAAGCCCGCCATGATCCGGTAGGGCAGCGAGGCGAAGACCAGGTCAGCGGTGCGGGTGGTGATCCCGCTCCGCACCGCCTCTTCCGAGTACAGCCCCCCGAGCGCGAGCTCCATCAGCGTGTCCGACTTGATGATGTGGGTCGACGAGCGCTGCACCATCGTCACGTCGGCGCCGGCCTCCCAGGCCGAGCCGCAGATGTCGAACGCGGAGTTGTTCGAGCCGACGACGACGATCTTCTTGCCCTCGTAGCCCGTGGGCCCGGCGTGCTCCGAGGAGTGCTGGATCTCGCCGCGGAAGCGGTCCATGCCCGGGAACTCGACCTTGTTCGGCTTGCCGGAGACGCCCATCGCGAAGACCAGCTGACGCGGGCGGAGCACGACCTCCTCGGGGCCGTTGCCGCGGTCACGCTGGACCTCCACCGTCCACCGACCCTCGGCCTCGTCGAAGGTCGCCGACTCCGCCGTCGTCGAGCCCCAGTAGTTGATCTCCATGACCCGCGCGTACATCTCGAGCCAGTCGGCGATCTTGTCCTTGGGCGCGAACACCGGCCAGTTGTCCGGGAACGGCATGTAGGGCAGGTGGTCGTACCAGACCGGGTCGTGCAGGGCGAGGCTCTTGTAGCGCTTGCGCCAGGAGTCGCCGGGGCGCTCGTTGCGCTCGACGACGATCGCCTCGACGCCGAGCTGGCGCAGCCGCGCGGACAGCGCGATGCCGCCCTGGCCGCCGCCGACGATCACGACCTCCGGCTGGCGCGAGTAGCCCAGCTCCTCCGCCTCCCGCTCGCGCTCCTCCTTCCACGTCTCGCGGTCGGGGTCGGCGCCGTGCAGCGTGCCCTTGGGGCGGTTCTCGCGCTGGCTCTCCTCGTGGCCCTTGAGCTCGTCGAGGGTGGTGAGCAGCGTCCAGGCCTTGCCGTCGACGAGGCGGACGTGACCGGTCCCCCGGCCCACCGCGGTCTCGAAGGTCAGCCAGGCGTCGTCGACACCGTCGGCCGAGCTGGCCTCGCCGGAGACGGCGAACTTCGTCGGGTCGACGCCGTCGAGCACCGAGCGCAGCAGGTCGGCGACCTCGTCGGTGCCCTCGACGGTCTTGATGTTCCAGGTGAACGCGACCAGGTCGCGCCAGTAGCACTCGCTCGCGAACAGCGAGACCACGCGATCGACGTCCCGCGCGGTCAGGGCGTCCTGGAACGCCGACACCCACGACTCGACGCGGGCACCGACATCGCTCCCGGGACGGTCCAGGGTCTGGGTCACGGCGCACCTCTTTCTCCTCGTGCGGGGCCCGGAGCGGGCCCCGTGTGATCCGGTGACCACCGTCACCCGCCGGAGCGTGCGCGGCAAGGGTTGCAGCGGTGTTGCGGCAGCCGCCGCTCGACGGCGTCGGCCCTCTCGCCCGCGAGATCACCGTCGGCGTCGTGGATCACACTGGACGTCGAGTGCACTTCAGGTCATAGCGTGGTGCTCGTGACCGCATCCCCACCATCCCCCGTCGCATCGCTCGCCCCGACGCGACGCTGGTGGATCCTCGCCGTGATCGGCGTCGCCCAGCTGATGGTCATCCTCGACAACTCGATCGTGAACATCGCGCTGCCCTCCGCCCAGGCGGACCTCGGGTTCTCCGACGCCCAACGGCAGTGGGTGGTCACGGCCTACGCCCTCGCGTTCGGCAGCCTGCTGCTGCTCGGCGGGCGGCTCTCCGACCTGTTCGGGCGCAAGGCCGCGTTCGTCGTCGGGCTCATCGGGTTCGCCGTGGCCTCGGTGCTGGGCGGGCTCGCGCCCGGCTTCGGACTGCTGGTCGGGGCCCGGGCCCTGCAGGGCGCGTTCGGCGCCCTGCTCGCGCCCGCCGCGCTGTCCCTGCTGACGACGACGTTCCCCGCCGGTCGCGACCGCGCCCGCGCGTTCGGGGTGTTCTCCGCGCTGGCCGGGTCGGGCGCCGCGATCGGGCTGCTGCTCGGCGGGACCCTCACCGAGTACTTCGACTGGCGCTGGTGCATGTACGTCAACGTCGTCTTCGCGCTCATCGCGATGGTCGGCGCCCTCCTCCTGCTGCCTGCGCACCCGTCCGAGCGCCGCCCGCGCCTGGACATCTGGGGCACGCTCACCGCGTCCGGTGGCCTCTTCTGCATCGTCTTCGGGTTCGCGACCGCCGAGACCGACGGCTGGACGTCCGGCGTCGTCTACGCGTTCCTCGCCGTCGGCGTCGTGCTGCTCGTGGCGTTCGTCGTGATCCAGCGGGTGGTCTCGGCACCGCTGCTCCCGCTGCGGGTGCTGCTCGACCGCCACCGCGGCGGGTCGTACCTGACGATCCTCGTGCTCACGACCGGCATGTTCGGGGTGACGCTCTTCCTGGCCTACGTGCTGCAGCAGTACCTCGGGCTCACGCCGGTGCTGACCGGGGTCGCGATGCTGCCGATGGTCGCCTCGATCATGTCGGCGTCGACGACGATGCCTGCCCTGCTCCTGCCCCGGGTCGGCCCGAAGCCGCTGATCTTCGTGGGTCTGCTCCTCGGGGCGGGCGCGCTGTTCTGGTTCTCGTTCCTGTCCCCCGACTCGACCTACGCGGGCAGCGTGCTCGGCCCGCTGATCCTCATGGGCCTCGGCATGGGCACCGCGATGTCGACCTCGATCAACACCGCGACGCTGGGCGTGGACCGGGCCGACGCGGGCGTCGCGTCGGCGACCGTCAACACCATGCAGCAGGTCGGCGGCTCGGTGGGGACCGCCCTGCTGTCCTCGATCGCGGGCACGGCCACCGCGGCCGCCCTCGCCGTCGCGGGCACCTCGCCGCGCACCGCCGCCCTGGCCGGCTACGACCGGGCGTTCGTGGTCGCCTCGATCATCTTCGTGATCGGCGCCGTGGTCTGCGCCTCGATCGTGCCCGCGGGACGCCCGCACGCCGTTCCGGCCACCGCGAGCACGAGCGGGCTCGGGACGTCGGCTCGGGAGCTGCCCGTCGGCCAGGACCCCTGGGGAGGACCGGACACCGTGTCCGCGCCCGCTCCCCTGGCCCGGCCGGTCGAGGGAGGCCTGGTCGGGCGGGTGCTCGACGGTGCCGCCGGGTCCGCGAGCGTCACCGCCACCGTGACCCTCATCGACGCCTCCGACGGCGCGCAGGTCGGGCGGGCCCGGACCGCCGAGGACGGCTCGTACGCCCTCGAGGTGCCCCGACCCGGCGACTACCTGCTCGTCTGCTCCGCGCCGGGCCGCCGGCCGGTCGCCGAGCGGGTGCGCATCGCGGCGGTCGACCTCGCGATCTCCCGGGACCTGTGGGCACCGGCCGGCTGATCCCCCGCGCCGAGGATGTGGAGTTGCTGACGTCCAGCGTCAGCGGTGCCGCATCGTTGACACAGCCCGGGTATCGGAAGGGCCGACCTACTCCGGATCGTTCGGGGTGTCCGACCCGGCCCGGTAGGGCGTCGTCGCCCCCTCGTACATGAGGTGCGCGACGAGGCCCTGGCCCGGGTGGGCGAGGTTGTGGCAGTGGTCCATCCAGATGCCCGGGTTGTCGGCGACGAACGCGACGTCGAACGAGGCGCCGTCGGGGACGTCGAGCGAGTCGATCCACCACGGGCTTCCGGTGGCGGGCACGCCGTCGCGGGCGAGGACGACGGCGTGGTGCCCGTGCAGGTGCATCGGGTGGACCTCGCCGGAGGAGTTGCTGATCCGCATGCGCACCACGTCGCCCTCGCGGACCATGAACATCGGCACGTCGGGGTACATGCCGCCGTTGATCGTCCAGAACAGCCCCGGGACCCCGTTCACGAAGCCGGGGCGCCGGCCGATGGCGTAGTCGAAGACGCGCGTCGGGGCACTCGGGTCGAAGCCGAGGGTCGACCGGTCGAGCGGGGTCGGCGTGCCGTAGGTGAGCAGGTCGACGGCGGTCCTCGGCGCCGGCGCGAGCTGCGTCGTTCCCGTCGTGGGGTTCCCGACGACGACCGCCGACCCGCCGAGCTCGATCCGCGCCGGGCCGGTCACCTCCAGGTCCGCCCGCCCGCCCGCGGTCACCTGGGTCGCGGACCCGCTCACCGGGATGGGCCCGCGCACGTCGCTGCCGTCGACGGCGAGCACCCGGTACGGGGCCGACGACCACGCGCGCATCGGTCCGCTGTCGGTGTTCGTCACCCGCACCCGCACGACGGCGCCGGGCGCGGCCGGGACGGCGAGGTCGCCGCCGACCCCGTTCACGGTGCGTCGTCCGTCGTAGAGGTGCACGAGCGCGGTGACGTCGGTCGGTGAGGGCGCGGCCGAGGTGCCGCGCGGGACGACCACGAGCGCCCCGAAGAGCCCGCCGCGGACCTGCGCGTCGGCGACCTGGTGCGAGTGGTACCAGAAGCTGCCGACCTGGTCGGCGCGGAAGCGGTAGACGTACTCCCCGCCGGGCAGGACCGCGTCCTGGGTGACGCCCGCGACGCCGTCCTCACCGTTGGGGACGTTCATGCCGTGCCAGTGCAGGGTCACCCCGCGGGGGACGTCGGCGTTGACCAGACGGACGCGGACGGTCTGTCCCTGCACCGCGCGGATCTCGGGACCGGGCGTGACGCCGTTGAGGGTGTACCCGGTGACGACCTGCCCTCCGGCGAGCCGCACCGTCTGCGCGCGGGCCACGAGGGTGACCTGGACGTCCGCCGGGCCGTCGGGCAGGCGCAGCGTGTCGACCGACCGTCCCGTCATGCCCGCCATCGATCCGTGGTCGGTCCTGAGCGGGGCGCCGCCGCCGTCGTCGGGATAGCCCATGTCCGTGACCGACCAGGTGCCCGCGGGCAGGCTCGCGGCCCAGAACCACGCGATCGGGGCCACGACGACGAGGGCGGCGACGACGCCGACGAGGGTGCGCCACCGACGACGCCGGGTCCGTACCGGGGCGGGAGGGGGTGCGAGCGGGGGGAGCCCACCCGAGGGGCGGGCTCCGTCCGTTCCGAGCACGACCGTCCTCCCGCCCCGCCTCTGCTCAGACCTGGGCGGCGTGCGCGCCCGTGGACGCCTCGGTGCTCGTCGCGGCCGGCGCCGGGCCGGACGCCTTGCGGGCGGCGATCAGCGCGACGACCAGCAGCACCAGCGCGACGGCGCCGTGGAGCATCCCGAGCGCGGGCACCGCGTGCGCGAACATCCCCAGGGCCACCTGGACGATCACCGTGAGGAGCGCGGCGCCCGCCCAGGCCACGGCCCGCGGGAACCGGGCGAAGAACGACACGATGAACAGCACGAGCGCGATCACCGGGACGATGATCTGGCCGTTGAGGCCGTGGACCATGAAGCCGGTGACGCCGTCGAAGACGACGGCGTCGCTCTCCATGCCCGCCTTGTCGAGCACGCCGCCGTTCTCGATCCAGGTCGAGAGGCCGAACACGGCCCAGGCGATCGCCGCGGCCTGCACCACGACCTCGAGGGCGAGCAGGTAGGCCAGGACACGATAGGTGGCGCGCATCGGGACTCCCCGGAATCTCACGTTCGGTGGTGGGTGCGCAGCCGCCACGGGCCCACTGGTCCAGCATTGCCGAGGACGTCGCGCGATCGGTTACTCTACGTCCAACATGATGGCGCGAGTCCTCCTTCTTTCGAGTGACGCGCTCGAATCCGGGAACTATCTGCGAGCAGTGAGATCCGCCGCGTCCCGGAGCCACCGCCCACAGGCCGCGACGCCGATCGGTACGGTCGGGGACATGGCCGACAGCCTCACCGACACGACCTCCGTCCCGGAACTCGTCGGGCTCGCCGCGGCCGACGCCCACGACGCCGCGCTCGACGCGCGACTCCTGGCCGTCCCGCAGAACGCGGCCCACACCGGGGCGGGGCGCAGCACCGTGACCAACCAGCGCCCACGCGCCGGGGCGACCGCGAGCCCGGGCGACACCATCTCGATCTGGGTCGACGACCCGGCCGCGGGTCCGCCTTCGGACGAGAGCCCCGACGACGACGGCCCGGGTGGAGGCGGCGGCGGTTCGCGTCTCCCGGACGGGCCCAAGCCGACCCCGACCGCCGGCGCCGCCTGACCGACGACCGACTTCCCCAGGGCCCGGTTCGCTCCTCCCGGAGCGGCCGGGCCCTTCGTCGTCAGCTCGCGTGCTCGAACTGGACCGCCGAGCGGGTGGCGATGTGCGGCGCGATGTGCTCGCTGATGATCGCCCGGTGTTCCGGGTGGTCGCGGTAGCGCACGTACGCCGCCCGGTCGACGCACGTCGCCGAGACGCCGAAGGCCGCGTTGCCTGCCGCCAGGCCCAGGTCGCTGCCGCCGTGCCACGCGGTGAGCCCGTCGAGCCCCTCTCCACGGTCGATCCACCCCTGCAACCGGGCGCGGATGTTCTCGACGGTCTCCGGGGTGGTCCCCTCGACCCAGGTGAACGTGACGACGTGCGTGACGGACATGCCCGTCATCCTGCCAGCGACGTCAGCCCGGAGACCGGTCCCTCGATCGTCGACAGCTCGGCGTCGACCATGATCCGTGCCAGCTCGGTCACGAATGTCCGCGGCCGCCAGCCCAGCTCGCGCACCGCCCTCGACGGGTCGCCCACGAGTGTGTCCACCTCGCCCGGGCGCAGGCGGCGCTCGTCGAACCGGACGTGGCGGGTCCAGTCGAGGCCGACGTGGGCGAAGCAGAGCCGGGCGAAGTCCTCGACGGTGTACGCCGTGCCGGTCGCGAGCACGTGATCGACGGGCTCGTCGCCCTGCAGCATCGCCCACATGCCCTCGACGTACTCCGGCGCGAAGCCCCAGTCGCGGACCGCGTCGAGGTTGCCCAGGGTCACGGTGCGCCGGCGACCGAGCGCGACACCCGCGGCCGCGCGGGCGATCCGACGGGTCACGAAGGTCTCCCCCCGCCGCGGCGACTCGTGGTTGAACAGGATCGCGTTGACCGCGTGGGTCCCGTGGATCTCGCGGGCCGACCGGGTGGCCCAGTACGCGGTGACCTTGGCCAGGGCGTACGGCGAGCGCGGGTGGAACGGGCTGTCCTCGTGCTGCGGCGGCGGCGTGGACCCGAACATCTGGGCCGACGCGGCGTGGAGCACCCGGACGTCCAGGTCGATCATCCGGACCGCCTCGAGCAGCCGGATCGTGCCCAGCCCCGTGGAGTCACCGGTCGACTCGGGCTGTGCGAACGACGCGGCGACGTCCGACTGGCCACCCAGGTGATAGATCTCGTCGGGCGCCACCGTCGAGAGCAGCGAGACCAGGCGCGACGCGTCCGTCAGGTCGCCCTCGTGCAGCACCACACCGGGCAGGCCCTCGTCCGGGTCGGCCAGGAGGTGATCGATGCGCGCGGTGGCGCCCGACGACACGCGCCGGGCCAGACCGTGCACCTCGTAGCCCTTCGCGAGCAGCAGTTCCGCGAGGTAGGAGCCGTCCTGACCGGTGATCCCGGTGATGACGGCGGTCCGCTGCGGTGAGCTCACGGCGTTCCTCTCTATCGGGGCCTGGTGTGCTGTCCGGGACCGGGGACGGCTGCGGCGACCGGTCGGGCCGCCTCTCGCGGGACGTCGCCCCGCGGGCCTCGTGTCGCCGCATCCCCGGGATTCACCCGATGCGGGCCGCAACCGACGCGCGCCACACACCACCGCGGCGCGGTCGGGTGGGCGTGACCGGCGGCCTCCCCCGGATCAGCCCGCCGGAGCCGCCGGAGGTGCCGAGACCTTCCCGGTGGAGGACACCAGCGAGATCGTCTGCCCCTGGATCGCCTGCCCACTCCCGCCGGCCGGGGTCTGACCCACGACGGTGCCGGCGGGCGCGCGGTTGTCGACCGTCGACGTCGTCACCACGAACCCGGCGCCGCGCAGTGCCGACGTGGCCTGGTCGAGAGGCCGCCCGATCTCCTGCGGGACCGCGAGGCGGTTGCCACCGGAGACGTAGCGGGGGTCGGTCGGAGGCAGCGGGAGCACGGGCTGGGCGCCGAGGATCTGCGTCATCGCCTGGTAGTAGGTCTGCGCGGGCGTGTTGCCACCGAACAGGTTGCCGGTGGAGCACGTGGTGGGCGGCGAGCCGTTGCAGATCGGGCGCGGGTTGGAGGAGTCGTCGAACACGATCGACGCGCCGGACTCCTGGGGGGTCGCCGCCACGAACGCCCCGGACTCGGACGTCTGGGTGGTCCCGGTCTTGGCGGCCGTCGGGCGGTTCCACTGGGCGTTCGTCGCGGCCGCCGCCGAGGTGCCGCCGGGCTGGTCGTCCTTGGACATCCCGGTCATCAGGGTGTCGGCGAGCGGGCCGGGCAGTGCCTGGTGGCAGGCGGTCGCCGGGACGGTGACCGGGGAGCCGGTCGCGTCGGTCACCGAGGTGACCGGGTTCGGCGGGCACCAGGTGCCGTGCGAGGCGAGCGTGGCACCGACGTTCGCCAGCTCCAACGGGCTCGTGGGCGCGACGCCGAGGGTGAACGAGGCCTGGTTCTGCGCCTTGACCGTGTCGGCGATCGACGGGCCGCCGGGCTCGCTGGGCTTGGCCAGCGACGTCATCCCGAGGTTCACGGCCATGTCGACGACCGGGGCGACCCCGGTGGTCTCCTCGAGCTTGACGAACGCGGTGTTCGGCGACTGCGCGAGGGCGTCCTGCAGGCTCAGCTGCCCTGGGTAGTTGCCGTCGTTGGCAACCACGAAGCCGGGGGTCAGCGGCGAGGCGTACCCGCTCGGCGGCACCGGGATGATGTTCGAGATCCCGCCGCCGCCCATGAGATAGGCCGCCGACGTGAAGATCTTGTACGTCGACCCGGCGCCGAGGTTCTCCGGCTCGGCGGGCAGGTCGTATGTGGTCTGACCCTGCGACGCGTCGAGTCCGTACCCGCGGTTCGCGACGAGCGCGGTGACCGGATGGGCGGCCGCCCCCGGGGTGACGACGGCGAGGGTGTCCGCCACGTGCGGCTGGGTGGGCGGCACCTGCGCGTCCACCGCCTGCTTCGCGGACGCCATGGCGGCGCGGTTCATCGTCGTCTTCACGGTGTAGCCGCCGGCGCGCAACTGCTCCGGGGTGATCCCCGCCTGGTCGAGGTAGTCGAGCACGTAGCTGCAGAAGAACCCGGCGTCGCCGGCGCCGACGCAGCCATTGGAGAGCCCGTGCAGCGGCGCCTGCACGCCGAGCGGGGCCGCCTGGGCGGCCGCGGCCTGCTCCGGGCTGATCTCACCCTGCTCGCGCATCTGGTCGATGACGACGTTGCGCCTGCCGGTCGAGGCCTGGGGATGGTTCACCGGGTCGAAGGCGGAGGGGCTCTGCACCATCCCGGCGAGCATCGCGGCCTGCGGGACGGTGAGCCGGTCCGGCGTGGTGTTGAAGTACGTGCGGGCGGCCGCGGCGACGCCGAACGACTGGTTCCCCAGGAAGACCACGTTGAGGTACCGGGTGAGGATCTCGTCCTTGGAGAGCTGATGGTCGAGCTGCTCGGCCACCCGCGCCTCGCGCAGCTTGCGCCCGAGCGTGGCCTCGGTGGCCTTGAGCTGCTCGGCCGGGGTCTTCGCCGCGACGTACTCGTCGTAGTTCTTGACGTACTGCTCGGTCAGGGTCGAGGCGCCCTGCGTCGAGCCGCCCGACCCGTTGTTGACGACCGCACGGGCGATACTGCGCGGATCGAGTCCGGATTCGGAGAAGAACCGTCGGTCCTCGATGGCGACGATGGCCGCCTTCATCGTGACGGCGATCTGGTCGGAACGGACGATCTGACGATTCTGGTCATACAGGTACGCGAGCGGCGCACCGGAATCGTCGGTCACCGTCGTGATGGACGGCATGTCGCCGCCGATCACGCCCGGCGACGTGTCCTGGGCTCCCTGGATGGCCTGGTTGGAGAGCAGTCCGATGCCCCCGACCAGCGGGAACGTGATCCCGGCGACGAGAATCCCCGCGATCACCGTCACGGCCAGCAGCCGCACCTTCGCCGTCATCGACCCCAGACCCGATCATTTCGGACATTTTTTGCCACAGCGCGATCGAATCGCGCTGTCACAGTGTCCCCGTCGGTCCGCCAAACACTCGTGAGGGGCCGGTGCCGCGTTTCTCACGACAACCCGAACGGGCGCCGCACGTCACCACCGCACGGGCAGCTCGTGCACGCCGTAGACGATCATCGCGTCGCGGAACGGGATGTCCTCGACGGGTGCGGCGACGCGCAGGTCGGGGAAGCGGCGCAACAGCGCCGGGTAGGCGACCTGCAGCTCCGCGCGCGCCAGCTGCTGCCCCAGGCACTGGTGCACGCCGTGGCCGAAGGCGACATGGTGGTTCGGGCTGCGCTCGACGTCGAGCTCGCCCGGCGACGGGAACGCCTCCGGGTCGCGGTTGGCGATCTCGCCCGCCGCGATGACGCCCTCCCCCGCGCGGATGAGCACGCCGCCGATCTCGACGTCCTCCGTCGCGACCCGCCGTCGCCCGAAGTGCACGACCGTCAGGAGCCGCAGGAGCTCCTCCACCGCGCCGGACACCGCCTCGCCCGCGCGCACCCGCGCGGCCTGCTCCGGGTCGCGCAGCAGGGTCAGCGTGCCGAGCGCGATCATGTTGGCGGTGGTCTCGTGGCCCGCGATGAGCAGCAGCAGACCCATCGACCCCGCCTGTTCGCGGGTGATCTCCCCCGGGACGACGTGGCGCGCGGCGAGCCGGCCGAGCAGGTCGTCGACCTCCCCGCCCGCGCGGGCCGCCTCCTCGCGCTGCGCGACGAGGCCCTCGAGGTAGCCGCGCAGCTCGTCGGAGGCAGTGAGTGTCTGCTCCACCGTCGAGCGCGTGTCGATGATCGTGTGTGAGTGGGCCTGGAAGAACCCGTGGTCGGCGTACGGCACGCCGAGCATCCGGCAGATCACCAGCGAGGGCAGCGGCAGCGCGAACCCCTCGACGAGATCCGCCGGCTGCGGGCCCGCGGCCATGGCGTCGAGGAGCTCGTCGACCGCCTCCTCGATCATCGGGCGCAGCCCCGTGACCGCCCGGACGCTGAACTCGCTGATGAGCATGCGCCGGAAGAAGGCGTGGTCCGGGTCGTCCATGGAGATGAACGACGGCGAGTCCTTGCGCCGGGCGAGCTGGCCCGGTGAGGACGGCGGGTAGCCGGGCTTGGTGGTGTCCGCGGAGAACCGCTGGTCCGCGAGCACCGCGCGGACGTCGGTGTGCCGGGTCACGAGCCAGGGGTGGCTGCCGTCCCAGAGCGCCACCCGCCGCACCGGCTCCTCGGCCTGGATGTCGGTCAGCTCCTGCGGCGGATCGAACGGGCACTGCCTCGCCATCGGGTACTGCGGGTCCTGCTCCGGGTCCTGCGCTGCCTCGGTGTCCAGCGTCGCCGTCACGACCACCACCTCCGTCGTCGCGGATTCGTTGCTGAGGCTAACGATATACCGGACGACGGCGGGGCGCCGGGTGATCACTCGCGCCCGTGCTGGCCGCCCGCGAGAACCGACGTGTGTGCGGGACGCGCCAGTTCCCCCAGCACCGTCCCGTCATCGCCCGGACGGCCGTACCGCCCGGCTACCTCCACCGTTCGTGCACCTCGACGCCGGTACGGCGACTGCGTGAGATCGGGTCGTCGCCCACGGGGAGGCGGCACGACGGGGGTGGGCTGCGGTGGCGGCTGGACAGTGCTCGCGCTGCGGGGCGACGCGGACCGACGGTTGGGCGTTCTGCCGAGCGTGCGGGGCGGTCGATCTCCCCGCGCCGCGTCCGGCAGTCGACGACGAGGCCCCGGCAGCGGCGCGCGAGCACCAACGGGTCTCGGCGGGCCGTGGCGCGGTGCCCACCGGCCCCGAGGCCGTGCCGGCCGCCCACGAGGCGGTGCCGGCGGACCGCGCCGTCCCGCCGCGACGGACGCCGCCGGTCTCCCGCACCGGACCGCGCCCCACTCCCCGACCACCGAGCCGGCGCACCCCCGCGGGCGGTCCCGCCCGGGCGCGGGTCCCGGTGCGCGGCGACGGACCTCCCCGACGCACCCCGGGCGGCGGCACCGCCCGAGCCCCGGTCCCCCTGATCGGTACTCCCCGGGACTGGCTCGGCGCCCTGGCCGCGGCCGCCGCGACCCTGGCCGTGCTGGCCGTCCCGGGCGCGTTGCTCGCGGTGGTCGCGGGCAGCGAGTCGCCGGCGGCGTCCCCCCTGATGCTCGTGCCCGTCGCGATCGCGCTCGGCGTGGGCGGGTCGGTGTCGGTCCAGCTCGACCTCGGGACACTCGGCGGTCTCGACAGCGTCGTCGCGGGGACGCCGTTGCTCGTGACCGCGGTCGCCGTCGCCACGGGTGCCTCGCTCGTCGTCGGCGACGCCCGGCCCGCCGCGGACGTCCCGGTCCAGGCCGCGCGCAGCGTCGTGGCGTTTCTCGCCGGGCTCACCGCGGTCGCACTGACCGGACGGGTGGCGACCACCGGCGGGGCGATCACGGTCGCCGTCGCGCCGACCCTGCTCGGCGGGGCGCTGTGGTTCGCCGGGGCGCTCGCGCTCGTGACGGCCTGGCGACGTCCGGACGTCCTGGCTCCCGGACTGCGTCGCATGCGCGACGTGCTGGCCGGCCCGGTGGCGGGGGCCGGCGCCGTGCTGGGCTCGTGCTGGCTCGGCGGGCTGGCCCTGGTGGTCGCCGGGGTCCTCGCGCGGGCGGCGACCGGGACACCGGTCGAGCCGACCACCTGGCTGCCGCCGGGGGTCACCGGCGCCGTCACCTCGTCGGGGTCGGGGTCGGCCACGGCGGGCGTCGTGGCGGTGGCCGCCGTCGTGATGTTCGCGCCGACCGCGTTGCTCGGGGCGTTCGCCTTCTGTCTGGGCGTCCCGCTCGTCGGGCGTGGCCCGACCGGCGAGCGCGTCCTCGGGCTGGTGCACCTCCTCGGTGACGGGCCGTCGTGGTGGCTCGCGCCGCTGGTGGGCGCGCTGATCTGCGTCCTCGGCGGGATGGCGGCGGCGCTGCACGCCCCGTCGCCCGAGGAGGCGCTGCGGCGCGGGTGGACGCTCGGTCCGGCGCTGGCCGCGGCGCTCGCCCTGGTCGCCGTCGTCACGGAGCTGTCGGCCGGACCGCTCGGGGTCCGGCTCGACCTCGCGCCCGCCGTCGTGCTCGGACTCGGCTGGGGCGCGGTCGGGGGGCTGCTCGGTGCTGTGATCGCGCCCGGGCTGCCTCCGGCGTTGCGTCAGGGCCGGCTGGGCGAGTCCGCGACGGGGCAGGTGGTCGGGGTGCTCGTCGTCGTGGGGTTCCTCGGGGCCGCGCTCGTCATCGGGTTCGCGGCCGCAGCGGGCACCGGGTGAAGGTTGCTCATCCAATCGGGTGACTCTCGTAACGACCGGATGCCGTAGGGCGACGACTCATCCGACACGCTTCGTCGGGGAGCGTCGAGGACTCTCGGGGGAGATCATGTTCAGCACCGTCGTCGTCGGAAGCGCCGCACTCGGGGCCTGGCTCGTCGCGCCTTTCGTCTCGATGGCCCGGCGGGGCACGGTGGACAGCCGCTCCCGCGCCGCGATGCGCGAGGAGGGCCTGCGCGCCGAGGCGATCCGCCGGGCGCGTCACCGCGAGGCGCTGGTCGCCGCGGCGACCGTGAGCATCCCCGTCCAGCGCGTCGGTGAGCACGAGGCCCTCCCGCAGCGCAGCAGCCTGATCGGCGTCTGAGCCGACGCGCCCCTGACTGCGGCGTCCGCTCACCGGCCGAAGGCGCCCCGCAGCAGTTGGCCGGGCGTCGCGGTCACCGTCACGGGCCCCGCGAGGGTCGCGGTGACCACCACGTCGTCGTGCCCCGGCACCACGTCCACCAGCCGCAGCCCGCCGGGCAGTCGCAGCGCCCCTCCCGGGAGGGCGGGCAGCCGTGAGGGCAGGCGCCAGCGGAACCGGCGTGACCGCAGCGCGACGGCGCGCAGCACCAGCCCGTCGGCCACGACCTCGCTCCGCACCTCCAGCGACCACCGCCGTGGCGCGCGGGCCCAGCGCACCCGCGGCGACCCGTCGGTGATCTCCACGAGGAGCGCGGCGCCGCTGCGGTCGACGATCTCCTGCACGGCGCTGCGCGGCAGCGTGGCCCGCAGCGTGATGCCGGAGGCGGCCAGGCTCCCCGACGGGCGCAGGTCGACGACGTCCACCGTGGCCTGGACGTGCGGGGCGACCAGTCCCTCCCAGGTGACGTCGACCGCGGACACGTGGACCTCGCGCAGCCGGCCGAGGGCGAGTCCCGACCCGCCGGACCCGACGCTCACCGAGGCGACCCGCAGCCCGACGTCGCCGGCGGCCGTGGGCACCGTGAGGGTGCGCTCGCCCGCTCCCGCCGCGGCACGCCGGAGGAGGGTCAGCCAGAGCCCGACCGGCGTCAGCACCGTGGGAGCGTCCCATGCGGGTGGTGGCGGCCGTCCGGGTGACGGGTGCTGCGAGCGGAGGGGCATCATCGGCGGTGATGCGTGCTGACCTGGTTCTGGAAGGCGGCGGGGTCAAGGGGATCGGCCTCGCCGGTGCCGTCGCGGCCATCACCGACGCCGGTTACCGCCCGCAGCGGATCTCCGGGACGTCGGCGGGCGCGCTCGTCGGGGCCATCGCCGCGGCCGGGGCGCACGGCGCGCAGCTCGGCGAGATCACCCGCAGGCTGGACTTCCGGTCGGTCGCCGACCGCCACGGTCTGGGCCGTCTCCCGTTGGTCGGTCCGGGCCTCGCGCTGCTGTCGGGCACCGGGCTCTACCGCGGCGAGTACCTGCTGGACTGGATCACCACCGAGCTCGAGGCGCTCGGTGTCCGCACCTGGCGGGACCTGCGCCTCGACGACCCGGCCCTCCCGCCCGAGCAGCGCTACCGCCTCGTCGTGACCTGTTCGGACCTCACCCTCGGACAGCTGGTCCGGTTCCCGTGGGACTACCGCAGCGTCTACGGGCTCGACCCGGACTCGCAGCCGGTGGCCGACGCCGTCCGCGCCTCGATGTCGATCCCGTTCCTGTTCGAGCCGACCACGCTCACCCACGCCGATCCGGACGTGACGTCCACGCTCGTCGACGGGGGCCTGCTGTCCAACTTCCCCATCGACTCGCTGGACCGCACCGACGGCGGGTCACCGGGCTGGCCGACGTTCGGGGTAACGATCACGACCGCGCCGAAGCCGGGCATCGGCGACCGCGTGGCGCTCTTCCACTCGCGGATGTTCGACTGGCCACAGCCGGCCGCGCTGCGCCTGCTCGAGCAGCTGCTGACGACGATGATCCTCGGCCGCGACCAGGCCTACCTCAACCGCCCGTGGGTTCAGGCGCGCACGATCCACATCGAGGCGGCCGAGGTCGGGCTGCTCGACTTCGGGATCACCGAGACGCGTCGCGAGGCGCTCTACCAGCGCGGTTACGACGCGGCGACGGCGTTCCTGGACACCTTCGACTGGGACACCTACCGGGAGCGGTTCCGCAGTGAGGTGCCTGTGCGCTAGGTGCCTGCACACCTCGGCTGGTCGTCGGTGCGGAGACCGAACACGGTGAGGGACGCCAGCCAGGGCTCCGGGTCGCCGTCCCACGCCCAGGCGCGCATCTGATCGGTGCTGCGGCGACTGAACACGCCGCGGAAGAACTCCCACGGGTCGACCTCCACCGCGGCGGCAGGACCGTCCCCGCCCGACCCGCCGGTCCACTCGTCGTCGCCGCAGCGCACGGTGAGGGTCCCCGGGCGCTCGATCCCCCGCACCTTCCCGCGGCACAGCAGCCTCGCCCCGTCGCGCCAGCCCTCCTCCGGCGGCACCGGGTCGGCGAGCGCCTCGGCCACGTCGCCCTCGTGGGTCAGCGCGTCGGCCGCGGCGGGCGGCGGGATCGTCCGCGAGTCCAGCCCGGCGGCGATCGCGTCGACGTGCGGCGCCCATTCCTCGAGCACCTCCTCGACGGGGACGCCGAGGCGCGCGTCGACCTGCCCGGCGGTCCACTCGTCGTCGGGGATCCCGGGCAGGCGCCCGGCAAGGATGTCGACGGCGAGCCCCGAGAGGTGCGAGACGACGCCGTGCACGGTCCACCCGGGGCAGGCCGGGACGAGGGTGTCCAGCGTGGCGGGATCGGTGGCGGCGACGGCGCGCAGTCGTGTGTCGAGGCGGGTGAACGCGCCGCGGTAGGCGTCGCCCAGGGAGACCGGCATGGCGGGCAGCGTAGGTGCCTCCGGCTCACGTGCGCGGAGCGCACCTCAGGGCCGGCGCCACCTCCCGGGCCAGCAGCTCGATCGACCGGGCGGCGTACTCGGCGGGCATGCCGGGCCAGTCGGTCCGCAGGATGAAGTGGTCGACGCCGAGGTCGAGCCAGACCGCGAGCCCCTTGATGCAGTCGTCGGGGGTCCCGATCACGAAGCGGTCGTCGGCGAGGGCCTCGAACCCCATGCGGAACGACTCCTGGTCGGGCATCACGCGGTCCTGGCCCCAGTCGGCGTAGACCTCGTACTTGCCCGCGAGGTACGGGCGGGCGCGCTCGAGCGCCTCCTCCCGGGTGTCGGCGCAGAACACCTCGCGCATCAGCGGCCGCGACGTCGCCGGTGGGCGCCCGTGCTCCTCCCGTTCGGCGTCGAAGAGCTCGAGCTGGCGGCGCACCGTCGCCGCCGTCGCGTGCGGGTTGATCATCCATGCGTCGGCGAGGCGCGCGGCCCGCCGTACCGCGTTGTCGGCGTTCGCCGTGATCCAGATCGGTGGGCGCGGGTCCGCGACGGGGCGCTGGAGCAGCCGTGCCTCGTCCAGCCGGACCCACGGCAGGTCGCGCGTCACCGTCCCACCCCGCCAGAGCTCGTCGACGATGGCGAGGTTCTCGGTGAACCGCCGCACCTTCTCCCCGGGCGGGACACCGAACGCGGCGTACTCCTCGGCGCGGTACCCGAGCCCGACCGCGAGCACCGACCGGCCCCGGCAGACGACGTCGAGGCCGGCGTAGGCCTCCGCGGTGTCCACCGGGTGGTGGACGGCCAGCAGGTGGCAGCCGGTGCCCACCGTCATCTCCCCCGCCTCCGCGGCGAGCCGCGCGAGCCAGGGCAGCGGCTGGATGTGGGCGAAGGACTCGGCGAGGTGGTGCTGCCCCGCGAACACCGAGTCGAGGCCCTCGTCCCGCGCGCGCCGGACCAGGTCGAGCTGCTCGTCGAGGGTGACGACGGGGTCCTGCTCGGGACGGCGCTGATGGGTCAGGTGCAGTCCGACCTTCACCGGCGGCTCGGCACCGCCCCGCTCGGCACCGGCAGGCTCGGCCACGGAACGCTCAGCCACGGCAGGCCTCGGCGAACTCCCGGGCGGGCGTGTCGTCCCCGAGCGAGAGCACCGCCGTGCGCACCCGGTCGGCGGTCGCGGTGTCGGCCACCGTCCCGATGGTCCCGGCGAACTTCGCGGCGACGTCCTCGTTCGACAGCGGGCGCTCGTCGTGCCCGCGGTTGACCTGCTCGCGCCGCGTCAGCCGCCTGCCGTCGGTCAGTTCGAGCTCCACGTACCCGGAGTAGGCGCGCGGGAAGGCGCCGTCGTGGTCCTCGACGACCTCGACGCGGCGGGCGAGGTCGAGCGTCGCCGGGTCGCGCAGCGCGTCGTCCTCCAGCTCCGCCAGCCCGAACCGGCCGCGGCCCAGGACCGTGGCGACCACGTAGGGCAGGCTGAACTTGGCGTCGTACTCGTCGCGCGGTTCCCACTTGTTCGCCGCCGGCTCGCAGACCACCTTGCCGGGCACCGGGTGGATCGCGCACCGGACCGACCGGACGTCGTCGGCGGTCAGGCCGTGCTCGGCCCGGAGGGCCAGCGCCGCGTCGGCGAAGGCGTGGATGAAGTGGCAGATCGGATACGGCTTCACCGCGGTGCGCATCAGCTCCCACCGCTCCCCCAGCCCGTCCGCGACCGCCGACGCGTCCGACTCGCGCTGCTGCAGGTGGGTCGCGTAGAGCCCGAAACGGCCCTCGTAGACCGCGGCGGGCCCGCTCCAGCCCTGCTCGGCGAACGCTGCGGCGGTCATGCCCGAGCTCGCGGCCCATCCCGGGTGCAGGCGCTTGGTCCAGGACCCGTCCTCGAGGAACTCGAGCAGGCCGGCCGACATCGACCCGACGACGCCCTGCGCGGCGGTGATGCCCGCGGCGTCGAGGCCCCAGAGCTTCGCCGCGGTCACCGCCGCGCCGAAGGCTCCGGCGACGGCGGTCGGGTGGAACCCGACGTCGTGGAAACCGCCCGCCCCGCCCAGCCCGACCCGGGCGGAGACCTCGACGCCGAGCACGTAGGCGAGCAGCAGATCCCGCGTCGTCGCACCCGCCGGCCCCGCCGTGCAGGCCGCCGAGATCGCCGCGGGCAGCGCCGACGCGGAGACGTGGGTGACGGCCGGGATGTGGGTGTCGTCGAAGTCCATGCCGTGGACGAGGACGCCGTTGAGCGTGGCGGCGTCGCGGGGCGAGAGCCGGTCGGGCATGCCGAGCACCGGGTGCTCGCCTGCGCCGAGCCGCCCCAGCGCGTCGCGGGCCTTCGCCGGGAAGTCGTAGCCGGTCGAGGCGAACGCCAGTCCGACGGCGTCGAGCACCAAGTAGCGGGCCCGCTCGAGGACCTCGTCCGGGACGTCCTCGGGCCGGGCCCGGGACACGAAGTCCCCGACGGCGGCGGCGAGGGAGGTCCGGGGCGGGCTGTCGATCGACATGTGGCTCTCCTTCCGAAAGGTGGCCTCCGGCCTTGTGAGCACTTTCGGTGGCTATAGCCACCGAAAGTGCTCACGAGCGCGGAGCGCACCTATCCCAGTAGCGGCTTGACCTTGGTCCCGAAGTCGTGGACGCCCTGCTCGAAGTCGTCGAAGGTGAACATCAACCCCTCGACCCCGGGCATGGCCGCGACCTGATCGATCTGTCGGGCCACCGTCTCGTAGGAGCCCACGAGGGTGGCCATGTTGAAGTTGACCGCGCCCTCGGGGAGGTTGATCGTGCGCGCGGTGCCCGAGGCGTCGGCGGTGGCGTCGGCGCTGCCCTCGTCGGACATGTAGCCCAGGGCGGCGAGGTCGGCCCCCTCGCGGTAGGAGTCCCACTTCGCGCGGGCCTCCTCGTCGGTGTCGGCCATGATCGCCATGAACAGCGGCAGGGCCTTGACGTCGCGACCGCTCGCCGACGCGGCCTTGGCCAGCCGCTCGGTCGGTTCCCGGTACACCTCAGGGTCGTTGATGCCGGGCGAGAGGATGAAGTTGTAGTCGCCGTACTCGGCGCAGAACTGCATCCCGCGCTCCGACTGGCCCGCGCAGACGACGTCGACCTTCCCCGTCGGCTGCGGGGAGAGGACGCAGTCCTTCATCTGGAAGTACTGCCCGTCGAGGTCACAGCGCCCGGTGTCCCACAGGTCGCGGAGCACCCGGACGTACTCGGTGGAGTAGTCGTAGCGGTAGCCGAAGTACTCGTCGCCCGGCCACAGCCCCATCTGGTCGTACTCGTTCTTGGCCCACCCGGAGACGATGTTGACGCCGAACCGGCCCGGCGCGATCGAGTCGATCGTCGAGGCCATCCGGGCGACCAGCGCGGGTGGCAGTGTGAGCACCGCCGTCGACGCGTAGAGCTTGATCCGCTCGGTGACCGCCGCCAGCCCCGCCATCAGCGTGAACGACTCGAGGTTGTGGTCCCAGAACTCGGTCTTCCCGCCGAATCCCCGCAGCTTGATCATCGAGAGGGCGAACGCGAAGCCCTGCGCCTCCGCCTCCTGCACCACCCGCCGGTTGAGGTCGAACGAGGGCTTGTACTGCGGTGAGTTCTCCGAGATCAGCCAGCCGTTGTTGCCGATCGGGATGAAGACGCCGAAGTCCACGGCGGATCACACCTTCCGAGTGCGAGGGGGGCGGATCGGCGGTCTCCGGAGGCACCGGACGTGGCCGACGTCAGCGTGTGGCGCGAGCCACAGACAATACGTCGGATGTTTATCGGGCGGAAGAGGTCGGAGCCGCGCGGCCGGTCAGCCGACCGTCGCCTTCCCGGACAACAGGGACTTCGCGACCACGGTGCGCAGGACGTCGTTGGTGCCCTCGCCGATCGACATGAGAGGGGCGTCACGGTAGAGCCGCTCGACCTCGAACTCGGTGGAGTAGCCGTAGCCGCCGTGGATGCGCATCGAGTCGGTGGCGCACTGCAGCGCCGTCTCCGAGGCGAAGATCTTGGCCATGCCCGACTCGGTGTCCATGCGGACGCCGTCGTCCATCCGGGACGCCGCCCAGTAGGTCATCAGGCGCGCGGCCTGCAGCTGGACCGCGATCTCGGCGAGCCGCAGCTGGACGGCCTGGAAGTCCCCGATGGCCTGCGAGAACGCGGTGCGGTCCCGCGCATAGGACAGGGCCTCCTCGTAGGCGCGCTGGGCGATGCCGACCGAGCGCGCGGCGATGTTGATCCGCCCGGTCTCCAACGACGAGAGCGCCTGCTGCAGGCCGCGCCCCTCGATGCCGCCGAGCAGCTGCGAGGACGGCACCCGCACGCCGTCGAGCACGACCTCGCAGGACTCGGTGCCCTTGTAGCCGAGCTTCCCGATGTCCTGGGTGACCTCCATGCCCGGCGTCCCGGCCTCGACGAGCAGGATGCTCATCCCCCGGTGGGCCGGCTGGGCCTTCGGGTCGGTCTTGACCAGCACGGGCAGCGGGTCGGCGTAGCGCGCGTTGGTGATCCACATTTTGGTGCCGTTGACGATGTAGTCACCCGAGGCACCTGAGGGATCGAGGCGGGCCGTGGTGCTGATGCCCTGCAGGTCGGTGCCGGCGCCGGGCTCGGTGAGCGCGATGCCGGTACGCCGCGCCCCGGTCGCCAGCTCCGGCAGGTAGCGGGCGCGCTGCTCCGGCGTGCCGTGGTGCGCGAGCAGCCAGCAGGACACCGAGTGGCTGCCCAGGATGCCCGCGATGCCCAGCCAACCCCGGGAGATCTCCTCGAAGGTCAGCGCGAAGGACACCGTGTCGGCCGCCAGCCCGCCGTACTCCTCCGGCACCAGCAGCCCGAACAACCCGAGCTTGCGCATCCCCTCGACGATCTCCGTCGGGTAGCGGCCGGACCGCTCCCAGTCCCGGGCCACCGGCACGATCTCCCGGTCCACGAAGTCGCGCAGGGTCTGCCGGAAAAGCCGCTGCTCGTCGTTCAGCTGGAAGTCCATCTACTCCCCCTCCCCGAATGCCCCGGCCGCCCGCAGCCCGGCGATCCGCTCGTCGTCGTAGCCGAGCCCGCGCAGTACGGACCCGGTGTGCTCGCCCATCTCCGGCGCGGCGCGCAGCGGGGCGGTGTCCGCGCCCGGCGGTCCCACCCGCACCGGCGAGCGCAGCGAGCTGACCGTGCCGAACCGGCGGTGTGCGGTGTGCGCGACCAGCTCGCGTTCCACCGCGTGCGGGTCGGACAGCGCGGCGGCCACGTCGTTGATCGGCGCGCACGGGATGGCCGCGGCGTACATCGGCGCGAGCCACTCGGCCACGGTGCGCCCCCGGAGGATGCCCGCCAGCAGCGGTACCAGCACGTCCCGGTTGCGGTCCCGCTCGGCGAACGTGGCAAACCGGGGGTCGTCGGCCAGCTCGGGGCGGCCGAGCACCACGGTGAGCCGCCGCCAGAACTTCTCCTTCGCCGCGGCGACCACGAGCCAGCCGTCGGCGGCCTCGAACACCTGGAACGGCACCAGCGACGGGTGCGCGGAGTGCTGCGTGCGGACCGGCTGGAAGCCCTCGGTGAGGTGCCAGGTGCCCGGGTAGGTGAGCAGGCTGACGGCCGTGTCGTAGAGGCTCAGGTCGCAGTCGGTGCCGACGCCGTCGCGGCGCGCCGCGTGGATGCCGGCGAGCAGCGCGATGGCCGCGACGAAACCGCCGCTGTAGTCCACCAGCGACAGCCCGGTCTTCTGCGGCGCGCCGCCGGGCTCGCCGGTGAGCGACATCCAGCCGGCCAGCCCCTGCAGCACGTAGTCGTAGCCGGGTTCGGCCGAGCGCGGCCCGGTCATGCCGAAGCCGGTCAGCGAGCAGCAGACGATCTTCGGGTTGACCTGCGCGAGGTCGGCGTAGCGGATGCCGAGCTTGGCCGGTACGTCGCCGCGCAGGTTGGAGTAGACCGCGTCGGCGGTGCGCACCAGGTCGTGGAACACCTCGCGGCCGGCCGGGGTGCGGATGTCCAGGGTAACCGAGGACTTGTTCTTGTTGAACGACTCGAAGAACAGCGAGTCCCGGCCGTCGGCGTACGGCGGCACGTAGCGCCCGACGTCACCGCCGGTGGACGGGTCCTCGATCTTGATGACGTCGGCGCCCAGCTCGGCCAGGTGCATGGAGCCGAACGGCCCGGCGCCGTACTGCTCCAGCGAGACGATGCGGACGTCCGCCAGCGGCCTCACCCGTTGTCCAGCGACAGCGGCACCGCGGCGACCGGGAACAGCGACGCCGCCCGCTCGGCGCCGCGGCGGTGCACGTAGAAGGTGCGCTTGAAGGTGAGCACCTCGACGGCGTCCTGGTTGAGCGTGCGGGTGCGGATGGTGACGATCCCGGCGGCCGGGCGGCTGCCCGACTCCCGCTTGGCCAGCACGATCGACTCCGACCAGATCGTGTCGCCCGCGTACACCGGCGCGGTCAGCTTCAGCTCGTCGACGCCGAGGTTGGCGAACGCGTTCTGGGTGGTGTCGGTGACCGACTGGCCCATCGCGATGGAGATGGTCAGCGGCGAGGCGACGAGCATCCGGCCGAACTCCGAGGAGGCACCGACCTGCGCGTTGAAGTGCGCCTGGTTGGTGTTCATGGTCAGCAGGGTGAACCAGGTGTTGTCCGTCTCGGTGATGGTGCGGCCCAGCGGGTGCTGGTACACGTCACCGATTTCGAAGTCCTCGTAGAACCTGCCCTGCCAGCCCGGCCGCACCGCCATCAGCCACTCCCTCGCCGTTCGACTCAGGTAAATGTCTGACGTTTTATCGCCGACGTCAAGCCCGGGGTCACGCGGTCAGCCCTGGGCACTGTCCTGGTCGAAGAGCATGGTCTCCACGACGGCGCGGTACTCGACGAAGATCTGCCGGTACCGGGCCACCGCGCCGGGGCGGTCGTCCGCCTCCAGGCACGCCAGGGTCTCCCGGTAGCCCTGGGTCCAGACCTGCCAGGCGGCGCTGTCCGCGGTCAGCGCGAGCAGCCGCAGGGTGCGCGCCACCACGAGGTCGACGTGCGTCTGCAGCTCCCGGTTGCCGCTGGCCAGGATGACGATGGTGCTGAAGTCGGCGCCCGCCCCGCCGGCCGCGGTCACGTTGCCAGCGCGCAGGTTCGCCTCGAACTCGCCGAGCCGCTCCCGCAGCCGCGCCAGGTGCGACCCGGTCAGGTTGTGCACGCCCCACTCGAACCCCGCGCAGGCCAGCACACCCATCACGTCGATGAGCTCGAGCGCGTTCTTCTGGGTCACCCGGGTCACGTGCCGGGTGCGGTTCGGCGCGATGTCGATCAGACCCTCGGCGGCCAGCTGGGCGATCGCCTCCCGCACCGGGGTGATGCTCACGCCGAGGCGGGCCGCCACCTCGGCGTCCTTGATCACCGTGCCGGCCGGCAGCATGCCGCTGACGATCTCCTCGCGCAGCTGCCGTTCCACGGCTTCGCGCCGGGTCAACGGGACGACGAAGGGCATTGCACACCTCCGGTGTCGGCGCGGGTCGAGATCCGCCCGCCCGGCACCACGCTGTGCCGGGCGGACGGAAAACCAGTGGTCAGGCGCGGGTCAGGTTCGGCTCCGGGACGAACGCGAAACCCTCGTAGCCGTTCGCCGCGACCTCGTCGCACTTGTCCCGGTACACCCCGACGCCGCCGATGTAGGCCATCAGCACGCGGGGTTTGCCGGGCACGTTGGAGCCCATGTACCAGGACTCGGCAGTCGGGTAGAGCGTGCCGTCGCCGACCTCGATGTTGTGCGCGACCCACTCCTGCTCGGCCCGCTCCGTCGCGTCGACCGCGGGGACGCCCCGGTCCCGCAGGTGGGCGATGAGGTCGGTGACCCAGTCCACGTGCTGCTCGATGGACACCATCATGTTGCTGAACACCGACGGGCTGGTCGGTCCGGTGATGGTGAACAGGTTCGGGAACCCGGCGACCGCGATGCCCAGGTAGGTGCGCGGCCCGTCGGCCCATCTGTCCTTCAGCGACACCCCGCCGACGCCGCGGATGTCGACGCTGGTCAGCGCGCCGGTCATCGCGTCGAACCCGGTGGCGAAGACGATCGCGTCGAACTCGTACTCCCGCTCCGAGGTCCGCACGCCGCGCTCGGTGATCTCCACCAGCGGTGTCGCGCGCAGGTCGACCAGGTGCACGTTCGGCTTGTTGAAGGTCTCGTAGTAGCCGCTGTCCAGGCAGGGCCGCTTGGTGCCGACCGGGAAGCTGCGCGGCGAGAGCGTCTCGGCCAGCTCGGGGTCGTGCACGATCGAACGGATCTTGGACCGGATGAACTCGGCGGCGGTGTCGTTGGCCTCGGCGTCGGTCAGCGTGTCGGTGTAGGCCGCCAGGATCGACACCAGGTTGCCCCGGTCCCAGCCGTCCTGGTACTTCGCGTTGCGCTCCGCCTCGGACACCTCGAACGCGGCCAGGGTGGGCTCCGGGATGGGCACGCCGAAACCGGAGTGCCGCTGGCCCTCCCGCCACGCGAGGTAGTTCGCCTTCATGGCGTCGACCTCCTCGACCGGCAGCGGGCGGTTGCCGGCCGGCATGGAGAAGTTCGGCGTGCGCTGGAAGACGGTCGTGTCGACGGCCTGCCTGGCCATGATCGGGATGGACTGGATGCCGGACGACCCGGTGCCGATGACGCCGAGCCGCTGACCGGTGAAGTCGACGCCCTCGTGCGGCCAGTGCCCGGTGTGGTGGATCGGCCCTCGGAAGCTCTCCGCGCCCGGGATCTCCGGCGCCTTCGACACGCTCAGGCAGCCGGTGGCCATGATCACGAACTGGGCGTCGATGCGCTCCCCGGTGTCGGTCGCCACCAGCCAGCGGCGGCGCCGCTCGTCGTAGGCGGCGCTGTCCACCCTGGTGTCGAAGGTGATGCCGCCGCGCAGGTCGAACCGGTCCGCCACGTGCTCGAGGTAGCGCAGGATCTCGGGCTGGGTGGCGTACTTCTCGCTCCAGGTCCACTCCTGCTCCAGCTCCGGGGAGAAGGAGTACGAGTAGGACAGGCTCTCCACGTCGCAGCGCGCGCCCGGGTAGCGGTTCCAGTACCAGGTGCCGCCGACGCCCGCGCCGGCCTCGATCACCCGGGTGCGCAGGCCGAGCGCCCGCAGCCGGTAGAGCTGGTACAGCCCGGCCACGCCCGCGCCGACCACGACGGCGTCCGCCACATCGGTGGCCTCGACGGGAGCGGGGTGGCCGTTGCTGGACTCGGACATGCTTCCTCCTGACCGCGGCCGGGGGTGTGGCCGCTTCCGCACCGTTGCGGGGCCCGCGTGCAGCGCACCTCTGGGTGTGAGCTGCAGCACGTCGAACGTAAAATGCATCCTGCAGCGAGTCAATGGATTGACGAACAATCCTCGAGTCGGAGCAATCCGCCACTTGCCCGTGCGGACGGCGAAATCGGAGACATCAGACATTTCAGCGGCCCGGCCGGCCGGCGCTCGGTAGGCTGCCCCGGTGCCCTCGCCACCAGCGCCCGAACGGGCCGCTGCACCCCAGGCCCGACTGCAGGTGCAGCGGGTTCGCCCCGCCTACCGGCAGGTGGCCGACGAGCTGCGCAACCAGATCGTCGCCGGCCTGCTCCCGGCCGGCCACCGGCTGCCCAACGAGGCCGAGCTGAGCCGGGCGTTCGGGGTCAGCCGCAGCACGGTGCGCGAGGCGTTGCGCGTCCTGACCAGCCAACACCTGATCGAGACGCTGCGCGGGGTGCGCGGCGGGTCGTTCGTGGCGGCACCCGACCCGGCCCGCATGGTCGAGGACATCGGCGGCGCGCTCGGCGTGCTGGTGATGACGCCCAGGCTCGGGCTCGACGACCTGCTGGAGGCCCGGTTGCTGCTCGAGCCGGCCGCCGCCCGGCTGGCCGCCGAGCGGGCCGACGCCGAGACGGTCGAGGCCGTGCGCGCGGCGGCCGCGGCGCCCCGGGACCCGAGGGACCCCAGTGGGTTCGTGCCGCACCTGGACTTCCACACCACGATCCTGATGGCCACCGGGAACCTGATGTTCACCATGATGGGCCAGCCGGTGAGCGACGTGCTGCGCACCAAGCTGGAGCGCGGCGGGGTGGACCGCGCCGAGTGGGACCGGGTGGACGAGCACCACCTGGAGATCGCCGAGCACATCGCGCACGGCGAGGCGCACGCCGCCGAGCAGAGCATGCGCGAGCACCTGACCGCGCTCCGCCCGCTGTACGAGCGCGCCGGCCGGTGGAACACCGAGCACGGGGCGGACTAGCGCGGCGATGTACCGGCCACGGGTCGGCGGCCCGGGTGGCGGGGCCTGCGCTCAGTACGGCAGGTCGGCGTGCCGCTCCAGGAAGGCGGCGACCTCGGCGGGGTCGGTGAGCGGCAGCGGGTAGACCACCAGCCGGTCGACACCGAGCGCGGCGTAGCGGCCGGCGTCGGCGGCGGTCACCGCGACCGGGTCCAGCTGCATCCAGTTGATCTCCAGCCGGCCCAGCCTGGCCGGCCGGTCCACCTCGGCGGCCGCCCGGTGCAGGCCGACCAGGTGCCGCCGCAGGTCGGTGACCCCGGCGCCGTTGCCGAACCAGCCGTGCCCCCGGCTCACCGCGCGGCGGAACGCACCCGGGCTGTGCCCGCCGACCACGATCTTCACCCCGCCCGCGCGGGCCGGCCGGGGGTGCGCGTCGACGTGGTCGAACGACACGTAGCGGCCGTGGAACTCCGGCGCCGGCTGGGTCCACAGCGCGGTCATGGCGTCCAGGTACTCGTCGCCGCGGGCACCGCGCCCGGCCATCGGCACCCCGACGGCGGTCATCTCCGGCTCCAGGTAACCGGCGCCGACCCCGAGCAGAACCCGCCCGCCACTGAGTACGTCCAGGCTGGCCACCTGTTTGGCCAACACCAGCGGACTGCGCTGCGGCAGGATGACGATCCCGGTGGCCAGCTCGATCCGCGCGGTCACCGCGGCGACGTAGCTCAGGTGCACCAGCGGGTCCAGGATCGGGTCTGTCGGCTCCATCGGCGAGTCGGCCACCCTCGGGCTGGGCAGCACCACGTGTTCACCAGCCCACCACGAGCGGTAGCCCAGCTCCTCCGCGAGCCTGGCCAGCCGCACGGTCTCGGCCGGGCCCAGCGTCGCCTTCGCGTTCAGTCCACTCACACCCAGTTCCACACCAGCCATGGTCGGGCCGGAACCAGGTGCCCGTCCAAGACCGGCTGTAATAGCCTCTGGCTATGGACATCCACCTGCGGGACCTGCGCTACTTCGTGGCAGTCGCCGAGGAGCTGAGCTTCACCAGGGCGGCCAGCAACCGGCTGTTCATCGCACAGCCGACGCTGAGCAAGCAGATCCGCCAGCTGGAGCTGACCCTGCGGGTCGCGCTGTTCGAGCGGGACCGCCGCACGGTCACCCTGACCCCGGCCGGCAGCGCGCTGCTGCCCCGCGCCAGGGCGCTGCTGGAGCAGTGGGGCACCACGGAGCGGGAGCTGGTCGGTACCGCCGGGCGGAGCACGCTCACGGTCGGCTTCCAGACCCGCATCGGGCGGGGGCTGATCCCGATGGTCACCGCGCGGCTGGAGCGCCTGCACCCGGAGTGGAAGCTGCTGTTCCGCCAGGTGTCCTGGGCGGACCCGACGGCCGGGCTGGCCAGCGGCGAGGTGGACGTGGCGGTCGCCTGGCTGCCGTTCCCGGCAGGCGCGGAGTTCAGCTGGAAGGCGGTGGCCTCGGAGCAGCGCTGGGTGGCGCTGCCCGCCGGGCACCGGCTCGCGGACCGCGCGGTGATCCCGTTCGACGAGCTCACCGACGAGCCGTTCATCGCACTGCCCGCCTCGGCCGGGCCACTGCGCGAGTTCTGGCTGGCCACCGACCAGCGGAGCACGCCGGCCCGGGTCGCGGCCGAGGCGGCCACCGCCGACGAGACCTTCGAGGCCGTCGCCTCCGGGCTCGGCGTGGTGCTGCTCTCCGAGGGCAACGTCGCCATCTACCAGCGCCCCGACGTGGTGTGCCGGCCGGTGAGCGGGCTGCCGCCCAGCGAGCTCGCGGTCGCCTGGCGCACCCGCGACGACCGGGACGCGGTACGCGTGTTCGCCGAGGCCTGCGTCCGCTGTCTGTGCGACGCGCCGGCCAGCTGACCCCGTGAGTGGCGAGTGGCCTCGGAGGACCACTCGCCACTCACGGGCTACCTAGCGGGGCAGCCACTCGGCGGGTGAGGAGCCCCGGGCCACCAGTACCGGGTCGTAGCCGCCGGGGGTCGCCGACATCCGGATCTGCTCGGTGACGCCCTGGTAGCGGCCCAGCGGCGTATCGGCGGTGAACACCTTGGGGTCGTGGTAGGCGTGCAGCTCGCCGCGCCCGGCGGTGGCCGCCGCGTACTCCCGGTCGAACACGCCGAGGCTGAGGATCCACAGCGCGGCCCTGGTCAGCGACACGTGCACCCGGTAGCTGCCGCCGTGCTCGGCCCGCCGCATCAGTGCCTCGAGCACCCCGACCGCCAACAGCCAGGACACGATGTAGTCGTTGACCACCAGGATCGGCGGCAGCGCGGGACGGTCACCACCGGTACCCAGACCGCCCTCGAGGTTCATCATGCCGACCAGGCTGCCGGCCGTCTGGTCGAAGCCGAGGTGGTCCGCCCACGGGCCGTGCGTGCCGTTGAGCGAGGCGGTGGCGTGGATGATGCCGGGGCGGACCGTGGCCGCCTCCTCGGCGGACAGCCCGATGCGGTCCAGGAAACCGGGCCGGCGGTTGGCGTAGAACACGTCGGCGCCGGCGAGCAGCGCGCGCAGCCGCTCGGCGCCCTCCGGTGCGGTCGGGTCCAGCCGGGCGGAGCGCACGCCCACGTTCGCGGTGGCGTAGGTGACGTCGTGCTCCAGCTCCAGCGGACGCCACAGGTTCAGCACGTCGGCGCCGTGCAGCGCGAGCGCCCGCCCCAGGCCGGCGCCGGCGATCACGTGACCCATGCCGAGCGCGCGCACCCCGGACAGCGGTGCCGGGACGCCGGCGGCCAGCGGCTCCGGCTCGCTGTCGCCGATCCTGGTGACCTCGATCAGCGGCAGCCCGGACAGCACCTCCCGGTAGTGCGGCTCGGCCAGCAGCTCCGGGGCGGACCGCAGCATCGGCATCACGCAGCCCGCCTCGACGCCGGCCCGCTCCAGCTCACGGCCCTGCCAGCGGCCGATCGCGGCGGCCACCGCGGCCGTGTCCTCGGGCACCCCGAGCAGCTTCTGGGCGGCCACCTTGATCTTCGGGTACGGGTTGAGCGGCATCATCCAGCGGTCGTCGGCGGTGCGGTAGAAGTTGAAGCCCAGTGCCTGGGTGACGTTCCCGGAGCCCAGCGGGTAGCCGTTGAGCAGCTCCCAGCGGCGGTCGTAGAACGGGCAGAGCCGATGCGGGGTGGCGCGCAGGTCGACCGAGATGTCCTGCCCACCGCCGCCGCGCAGCTGCCACAGCTTGGCCACCGCCGTCGCCTTCGCGGCCAGCGCGACCGCCGAGGCGGCCCCCAGGCGCAGCGTGCTGGGTACCACCGGGTCGACGCCGAGGAAGTCGATCCGGCCGCCGGAGTCACCGGGGCTCAGCCCGACGCCGTCCAGCACCTCGGCCAGCGCGGCCGGCACGTCGAACTCGTCGCCGGTGGCCGGCTGCGCCACGGCGGCCGCCACCCGCTCGGTCAGCCCGACCGCCAGCCCGGTCACGCGCCGACCCCGTCCGCCGTGCGCGGGCCCGAACCCGCCGCGCCGAGCAGCTCCACCGGCACCGGCAGGTGCTTCGCGCGCAGGTACTCGCCGACCGCCTTGCCGACCTGGTCGATGCGCAGGTTGGAGGATCCGCCGGTACCCAGCAACCCACGCAGCACGAAGTGCACCGCGCGCAGCCGGGGGAACTCGTGCCGCACCACGTCCAGCTCCTTGATCTCCGGCATCAGCCGGCGAAGTTCAGCGGTGGACAGTGCGTCGCGCAACCACGGCCAGGCGCGCTCGTCCGGCGCCCAGATACCCACGTTGCAGTTGCCGCCCTTGTCCCCGCTGCGGGCATAGGCAACGGTACCCAGCGCGGCGCTGCGCACAACGCCGGACGCGGCGGCCGCCGACGGCTCCGGATGCACCGGCTGGCTGGTCGCCGCGGTCTGCTCCGGCGCCGGGACGTCGATCACCCGGTCCTCGATGACCGCCCGGTGCGCCAACGCGGACTGCGGCAGCAGCGCACCCCAGTAGTCGATCCGGGGCCGGGCGGTGGCCCGCAGTGTGCTGGCGCCGTCGTGGAAGTAGCCCGGGATGGTCTGCAGGTACAGGCTGCCGAGGCGGCCGGCCAGGTTGTAGCGGTCCAGCGGCTCCCGGGTGCGCGCGGTGGCCATCACCCGCAGCCCGACGGTGGCGTCCCACTGCGTCTCCGGGTCCTCGGCGGCGGTGCCGATCCGGGTGATGTCCAGCTCGACGCCGTCCGGGGTGTCCCGGCTGAACTGGGCGCGCAGCAGCTCCACCTTGGCCGCCACGTCCGGCGCGGTCACGTAGCAGGTGTTCACCGTCTGGAATCCGACCTGGCCGAACACCGCCACCTTCGTGGTGGGCGGCGGCGGCGAGCCGGTCGCCCCGCTGACCAGCACCCGGTCCGGCCCCTGTTCAGTGACATCGATGGTGTCGAGGTGCAGCGTCACGTCGGAGTTGAGGTACGCCGGGCCCTGGATCTCGTAGAGCAGCTGCGCGGTGACCGTGTCGACGGTGACCGCGCCGCCGTCACGGCCGTGCTTGGTGATCACGGTGCTGCCGTCGGCGGCGACCTCGGCGATCGGGAACCCGGGCACCAGCATGTTCGGGATCCGGGTGAAGCCGGCGAAGTTGCCGCCCACCGAATGCGGCCCGCACTCGATCAGATGGCCGGCCAGCAACCCGCCGGCCAGCGCGTCCCAGTCGTCGCGGCGCCAGCTGTGCCACCAGGCGGCCGGCCCGAGGGTCAGCGAGGCGTCGGTGACCCGGCCGCAGACCACGATGTCGGCGCCCTCGGCCAGCGCGGCGGCGATGCCCCAGCCACCGAGGTAGGCGTTCGCGGCGATCGGCTCGCTGCCCCAGGACGACAGTGGCGCGCCGGTGTCCAGGTGCTCGAGCTGGTACCCGGCTTCGGCGAACTCGGGCAGCCTGGCCAGCACGTTGTCGCCCTCGATGTGCGCCACCCGCAGCGTGACGCCGTCCTCGGCGGCGATGGCCCGCAGCGCCGCCGCGAGCCCGGCGGGGTTGAACCCGCCCGCGTTGGCCACCACCTTCATGTCCCGTTCCACCAGCTCGGGGAGGTGCGGGCGCAGCTGGTCGATGAAGTAGTCCACGTAGCCCTTGGCCGGGTCCTGGCGGTGCCGCGAGGACAGCGCGGCCAGGGTGATCTCGGCCAGGTAGTCGCCCATCAGCACGTCCACCGGGTCGCCGGCCATCACCTCGTCGACGGCGGTGAACCGATCGCCAAGGTAACCGGAGAAGTTGGCGATGCGGATCGGTCGACGCTGTTCCGGCTGGCTCATCGTGGACACCTCACTGTGGTCCTCTTCGTGGTTTCCGAGCTGTGGTTCCGGGCTGTGGTTCGCGGGCTGTGGTCCCCTGCCCTGGATCCGAACCTACGGCGCGATCACGCCGAGAACCACGACCGATGTCCGAACGTCAGCCTGACCGGTGTGGTCACGCTGAGCCGGCCTACGGTGAGCGGGTGGAGATGCTGCACCTGCGGTACTTCGTCGCGGTCGCCGAGGAGCTCAACTTCACCAGGGCGGCCGAGCGGCTGCACATGGCGACGTCGCCGCTGAGCCAGCGGATCCGCGACCTGGAGCGCGAGCTCGGCGCCCCACTGTTCCGGCGCAGCAGCCGCAAGGTGGAGCTGACCGCCGCCGGTGAGCGCTTCCTGCCGGCGGCCCGGGACACCATCGAGCGGTTCGACGCGCTGCCGCTGCTGGTCCGCGGCGAGCCCGGTGGCGGCCGGCGGGCGGCGCTGGTCGGCATCGCGCCCGACGTGTCCGGGGAGCTGCGCACCCGGTTCCTCGCCGCGCTGGGCACCCAGCACCCGGATCTGGACGTGCGGCTGCATCCGGCGAGCAGCGAGCCGCTGCTGCGCGCGCTGCGGGCCGGCGAGATCGACCTCGCGCTCGCGCACGGCCCGGTCGGCGGGCGGGGGCTGCGCAGCCACTGGCTGGAGAGCCAGCAGGTGGCGGTCGTGGTCGGCAGGGGCGCCGGGTTCGACGGGCGGACCTCGGTACGGCTGGACGAGCTGGCCACGCTGCCGTACGCCTCGATCGGCTACGACGCCGCCCCGGAGCTGTACCGGCGCACCGACGAGCTGCTGAACAGCTTCGGGGTGCGCAAGCGGCTCGTCCTGGAGGGCCACAACCTGGGCGGCCTGGCGCACGTGGTGACCACCGGGCAGGCGTTCACGCTGATCGGGATGGGCGGCGGGATGACCGCCAGGACGTTCGCCGGCGAGCCGGTCGTGCGGCTGGCGGTCGAGGACGCCCGGCTCAAGATGACGACCGAGGCGGTCTGGCTCGCGGACCGGGCCGCCGCCGGCGGAGTGGTGGCCGACCTGGTCGCCACCGTGACCGGCACGCTGCCCGGGCCATAGCGGCGGCC
>NZ_DASXJS010000188.1:0-8566 GCF_036497245.1 Actinomycetospora sp.
GGGCTTCTCGACGCATCCGCATTGGGATCACCTGCTCTGGGACGCCCGATTCGGCGCGCCGCCCCGTTACGGCACGGCCGGCTGTGCGGCCACTGCCCGAGCTCGGCTGTCGGACGCGGGCGCGAAGGACCGCGTCGCGAGGATGATGCCCCCGGACATCGTCGAGCAGATACCGCTGGAGCTGCTCGGCCTCATCACCGGACTGCCCGCCGGGACGGCGCGGATTCCTTGGGACGGCCCCGGAGTCCGGATCGTCGAGCATCGAGCGCATGCCCCGGGCCACGCGGCGCTGGTGATCGAGGACCGCGGGGTTCTCGTCGCCGGCGACATGCTCTCCGATGTCCTGGTTCCGATGCTCGACCTGAACGGTCCCGCTGACCCGATCGAGGACTACCTCGCCGCACTGCAACTGCTCGAGGGCGTGGCGCACGACGTCGATGTCGTGGTCCCCGGCCACGGGTCGATCGGCGGACCTGATCGGGTGCAGTCACGGATCGACCAGGATCGGGCGTACGTGCACGCCGTGCGTGACGGCCACGTTCCCGGCGACCCGCGGGTCGGCCCATCGGGCTCGGATGGTGAGGACCGGCTGCCGGACGTACACGACCGGCAGGTGCAGCACCTCGCCCAGCGAAACGAGCACGACGGGGCGCACGGATTCTCGGGCGCGCCGAGGAGCCCGAGATGACCACCGCAACCGCTCCGGCCGTCGACCGTTCCCGCGCCCGGCGCTTGACGCTGGGCGCGCTCCAGGTGCTGCTCGCCGCGGTCTATGTGTTCTCCGGGATCGGCAAGGTCTCGCTCGCGGCGACGGTCGTCGCCGGCTTCGCGATGCTGGGCATCGGACCCGTCGGCACGGTGGCGCTCGGCGTCGTGGAGCTGGCGGCCGCGATCGGGCTGTTGATCCCCCGTCTCGCGGGTGTCGCCGCGACGGGCTGCGTCGTGCTGATGGCCGGAGCGGTCATCATCACCGCCGTCACGGTGGGCGGTCCGATGGTCCTCCTTCCGGCCGTCGTGCTCGTCCTCGTCGCGGTCGTGGCCTGGATGCGGCGGCACGAGACGATGGCCCTCGTCCGGCACCCGCGCCGCACCCTTCTGGGCCGCTGAACCCCGACCGCGACCTCATCGGGGAGGTCTCGCGCTGCTTCCCACCATCGCCTCTGGTGCCCGGTGGAACGTCAGGCCTGGGCCACCACGGGTGCTTCTCCGGAGCCTGCCGCCTGCTGCAACGCGGCCTGGTCCTCGGCGTGGAAGGTCTCCTCGAGGCGCTCGGGGTCGGCGTCGCTGTCGATGGTGCGGAGGTCGGCGCCGCGGGCGGACTCGATGGTGCCCAGGCGCCGGTTCAGCCGGTCGGCGGCGTACTCGGTCATCTCGTCGACGCTGATGCCGAACGGCGGGTCCTGGTCGCCGAAGTGGTCGAAGGTATTGGCGATCACGGCCACGGCGGGTGCGAACAGTTCCTCGAGCCGGTCGTTGATCACCGACCACATCGCGTCGTCGGCCGCGACATGACGTCGGCAGGTGTAGGTGCCCCAGGCCATGTGCCGACGCTCGTCGTCACCGATCAGTTTCACCACCTGCTGCATGCCCGGGAGGATCCCGCGGGAGGCGCAGACCTTGCCCCAGCCGAAGTATCCGGTCAGCGCGAGCGCGCCCTCGACGACGTGGTTGTAGGTCACCGACGCGCGGACCTGGTTGGCCGGTGACGGGTCGGCGTGCAGCGCGTGCAGGCTGGCCGGCAGCTCGTCGGCGAAGATCTGGGTGTAGGCGTCGTTGAAGTCGACGAACTCGTGCAGGTCATCGGTCATGCCCACGGCGTCGAACCAGCGCCGGAACGACTCGGTGTGCTTGGCCTCTTCGTAGAGGAACTGGGTCAGGTACATCTCGTCGGCGAGCCGACCCTCGGAGGCCATGGCGGCGATGAAGGGCTGCAGGTCCTGGGTCACCGACTCCTCGCCGGCCATGAATTGGGCGGCCAGGGCCGAGGTGAGCCAGCGCTCCTGGTCGGTCATCGCAGCCATGTCCCGCGCATCCTGGCTGAAGTCGATGTCCGCGGGGTTCCAGTGGCGTGCGTTCCCCTTGGTGAACAGGCGCATCGGGAACGAGTCGAACGAGAGTCGGCCGGCTTCGAGGCTGGCGTAGCCGGTGCGCTGTCCGTGCGCGATGCTGCGTGTGGTGCTCATGGCGCTGACTCCGTCCCTGATGGCGAATCTCGACCCGCTCGATGGCTTCGGGCTGCCGCGACGGTGGCACGGATCACCGGTGAGAGGGCGCCGGCATGCCTCGTTCGGGGGCGGAAGACACCACCTCGACGGGAACAGGCGCCGTCAGGTCCCGGAGGTCGGCAGGCCGAGCGCGTCGGGCGGCGGGAGGACCAGAGCTGACCCGGCCCTGGTGAAGAGCGGGATGTGCTGGGCGGGGGCGTCGACCGTGACCCAGGTCCGCCCCGGATGCTCGAGCCCGGTCCAGTAGTCCCGCCAGCGCCCCGCGGGGAGGTAGACCCCGGTCCGGGTCGTTTCGGCGGTCACGACCGGAGCGACGAGGACATCGGGGCCGAGCAGGTACTGGTTCTCGATCGTCCATGCCGTGGGATCGGTGGCGTCCTGGAGCCACAGTGGCCGCATGAGGGGTCGACCCGTCGCGCCGGCCTCCGCGGCGAGGCGGGAGAGGTAGGGGATCAAGGCCTGGTGCAGCCGGGCGTAGCCCCGGAAGGTGGCCACGGTCGACGGATCGGACGCGACGCCGACGGGGTCGGCCTGCACGCCGAGCATGTCGCGCATCGTCGGGGAGAGCGCCCCGAGCTGCACCCATCGGTCCCAGAGCCCACGGTCCCGATCGGTGCCGTCGTCCCCGTCGATGAACCCGCCGATGTCAGGGCCCCAGTACGGCCATCCGGAGACACTCCCGTTGAGCATCCCGGCGAGCACCGACGGCAGGCCGGTGTGCGGGTCCCAGTCCCGGGTCTGGTCGCCGGTGAAACGACCGGTGACCCAGGCCTGCGACCCGGTGTAGCCCGACCGCGCGAAGAGCACGGTCGCGTCGGGCCTCACGGACTGGACGGCCTGCCTCGCGGCCCGGGCGTAGAGCAGCGGATAGATGTTGCGCATCAGGTCGCCGGGTGTCCCGTCCGCGTAGCGGGCCTCCGTCGGGGCCTGGTCGCCATAGTCCTGCATGGCGCCGTCGAATCCCAGCACGCCGACCGCGTAGCGCAGCCGGTCCTGCCACCAGACGGTCGCCGCCGGATTGGTGAAGTCCAGGTAGGCCCGCCGGTCCGCGTACATCCAGGGCTCGGTGTAGATCGAGCCGTCCGGGTTGCGGACCAGGTAGCCCCGGGCGGCGGCCGCTCCGAAGCCAGGGGTTCCGGGGACGAGGAACGGGCTGAGGTAGCCGAGGACCTTCACCCCGCGGCGATGCAGGGCGGCGATCAGTGCCGCGGGGTCCGGATACTGCCCGAGCGGAACCGGCCGGTAGATCGGCCAGGACCACCCGAGACCCGAGACCGGGTCGACGAGGTCGTAGATCCAGACGGCGTCGAGCGGGACGCCGTCGGCGGTGAGGCGGTCGGTGTCGGCGAGGACCCGGGCGGGACCGCCGATCAGGCTCTTCCAGACACCGAGGCCCCAGTCGGGCGGCACCGTCGGCATGCCGATCAGCGCCGCGCGGCGGGTCAGGACCGTGGCGGGGTCCGGGCCGGTCAGCACGTCGATCACGGTGTCGCTCGCGGCGATGTCGACGCTGATCTCGCCCGGGGTGGCGAGGTCGGCGGTGAGGTCCGCGGTGGTGTCGACCTGGATGCCGTAGCCGCGGCTGGAGAGCAGGAACGGCGTCGGGGAGTAGCTGGTCCCGGTCTCGTCGCCCATCCCGTCCTGCGAGCGGTTCTCCAGGACCTGGCCCCCGAGGTCGAGCGACCCGAAGCGTTCGCCCATGCCGAAGAAGCGCTCATCGGGCCGGGCGGCGAGGCGTACCGCGACGCCGCGCCCGTCGGGTGCGTGCAGGCGCAGCGAGCACAGGCCGGGCTCGGGTGAGCACTCCGTGCTCATGCTGGTGCCCCGAACCGGGCTCAGCACCCCGGCGAGCGTCGGATCCACCGGGGCCCACGGCAACGGCGGGCGCTCGGCCCTCGCGCTACCCGCGGCGAACGCGGCCACCAGCAGGACCACGACGAGCACCACGACCCGGACTCGACCGGCCCTGCGCCGTCGACGACCGACCCGGATCAGAATCGGCGTGCGCCGATGGCGGCGCCCCCGTGGGCCGCGTGTGCCGGGCAGCCGGACGGATACCTCGACATGGTCGCCACCTCGCACGGGGTCCGACCTCGGACGGTACGGGCGCTGACCGGGAAAGACCCGGAAAGTGGCGGCCCTGCCCGCCGCTCCCCGCTACCGCACGATCTGGACGCGGTCGCGGGGCTGGAGGTGGTCGAAGAAGCGCTGCGCGTCGTCGTGGCTCAGGTGCACACAGCCCCCGGAGGTGCGGCCGAGGTTGCCCTCGTGGAACGCCCGCCCCTGGCCGTCGAAGAACACCGAGTCCGGCATCGGTGCCCCGTGGTACTCGCTGCTGCGGAAGTTCTTGTCCTTCCACTGCACGGTGAACTGCCCGGTCGGGGTCTCCTGACCGCGCCCGCCGGTCGAGACGTCGACCGGGCCGTCGACGGTGTGTCCGTGACCGTCGGTCAGCCACGCCTTGTGCTGGGAGATCGACGCGCAGGCCTTGACCGTCGGGGCGCACGGCGACGATGCGGAGGGCGCGGTCGCGGGCGCCGCGGCGGCGACTCCGGGAGCGGCCAGGGCTCCGAGCCCGACCGCGGCGGCGAGCACGCCTGCCGGTGTGGCGACGGGGGCCGGGGCCCGGGTCCTGTGGTGCTTACCCATCAGCAGATCGGTCCTCTCGTCGGCGAGAAGGGCATGGCAAGGCCGCCGGCCCGCAGCAGCGCGCTGCGGACCGGCGGTGACCCGATGCGTGGGTCAGGCCGCTCCGGCCTTGCCGGAGCAGTTCGGCCAGGCCTTCCAGCCCTGGTCGGCCTGGATCCGCTTGGCCACGGCGATCTGCTGCTCGCGGCTCGCCTTGTCAGCGCTCGGGGCGAACTTCTGGCCGCCGTACGCCTTCCAGGTCGACGGGGTGAACTGCAGCCCGCCCTGGTAGCCGTTGCCGGTCTTCGCATGCCAGTTGCCGGTGCTCTCGCACTGGGCGATGCGGTCCCACGTGGCGTCCTTCTGGGCCGCCGCGGCCGGGGCGGCCTGGGCGACACCCGCCAGGGCCAACGGCGCGGTCACCGCGGCCCCCACGGCGGCGGTCACGGCGAGCCGTGATCGCGGACTGGTCGTGCGGGAACGGCTGTGACGTCCACTCATGATCTGGTTCCCCCGTCCGGCCCGCCGGCACATCCCGGCCTCGTCGGCCGGGTGTGGTCCTGCCCGCCTGATTGCGAGTACGGCACGCCCCAGGGGAGAACCGGGGCAGGACATCGCGGCCGGTTCGGGCGAGGCCGGCACCCCGTGGAGCGGTGTGGGTGCCGACGGACTCGACGGTAACCGAGACGAGACCTCCCCGATCCCACCCGCCCCCTCCGTCCCGGGGGCGAACAGGCCCTGCAGCGCCGCAGGGACGGCGCGGTCGGCGGCTGAGCCGGACGTCGGTGTGACGGATCCGACCCCAGCCCGGACGCTAGAGCACTCCGGCGAGACCGCCGACGACGTTCCGCTGGTCGGTGAGCACCTCGGGACCGTGCTCGGTGATGGCGACCGTGTGCTCGATGTGGGCGGCCCGTGAGCCGTCGGCGGTGCGCAGCGTCCAGCCGTCCGGGTCGACGACGTAGGCGTCGGTGCCGCCGGCGATGAGCATGGGCTCGAGCGCCAGCACCAGTCCGGGGCGCAGGGGGACGCCGCGCCCCGGCCTGCCCTCGTTGGGGACGTGCGGCGCCTCGTGCATCTCCCGGCCGATGCCGTGGCCGCCGTGGTCGGCCATGAGCCCGTAGCCGGCGTCACGGGCGACCTCGCCGATGGCGTGCGCGACGTCGCCGAGCCGGGCGCCGGGCCGCGCGGCGGCGATCCCGGCGTCGAGGGCGGCCTGCGTCGTCCGGATGAGCGCCGCGTCCCGTTCCGCGACCGTGGGATCGGGGTGCTCGCCGACGGTGAAGCTGATCGCGGCGTCGCCGCTCCAGCCGAGGCGGCGGGCCCCGCAGTCGACGCTGACGAGGTCCCCGGCGGCGAGCGCGTAGCCGTTCGGGATGCCGTGCACGACGGCGTCGTTGACGCTGAGGCAGGTGACACCCGGGTACGGCGAGGGGGCCGGGCCGGGCTGATAGTGCAGGAAGAGCGGCTCCGCGCCGGCAGCCGCGATGACCTCGGCGGCGACCGCGTCGAGCTCGTCGAGGCGGACACCGACACGGGCGGCGCGTCGGACCGCGTCGAGGGCCCGGGCGGTGATCAGGCCGGCGGAGCGCATCCGGTCGATCTCGTCGGGGGTCTTCAGCTCGATCACGGTGCGCTCCACGAGGCGGGGATAGTTATACCGGTATTACTATCACGCCCATGGTGCGTGTGCCGCTGACTCCCCAGGAGCACGAGCGAGGCCGTCGCCTCGGCGAGGTGCTGCGTGACGCCCGGGGTCATCGGAGCATGACCTCGGTCGCCGCCGCCGTGGGGATGTCGGTCGAGACGCTGCGCAAGATCGAGTCCGGTCGTGTCCCGACCCCGGCGTTCTTCACGATCGCCGCACTGGCCGGCGAGCTGGGTCTCCCGCTCGACACCGTCGCCGGGGCCTGCGAGCCCGAGGTCGACCGGCGCCGCCCCGATGGGCCCGGCCGGAGCTCCGTCGCCTCGTAGGGTCCGTTCCCGTGGGGGACGAGACCGGGTGGAACGAGACGCTGGACCGGGCGAGCTCGTGGTCGCGGCGCTGGCTGGCGTCGCTGGGTGACCGGCCGGTCGGCGTCCCGGTCGACGCGGCCGAGATGCGGGCCCGGCTCGACGACCGGCTGCCTGCGCAGGGACCGCCCCCGGCGCAGGTGCTCGACGAGCTCGCCGCGGCCCTGGAGCCGGGGCTGGTGGCCAGCGGCGGACCGCGCTACTTCGGCTTCGTCACCGGAGGCGCGCTGCCCGTCGCGCTCGGCGCGGACTGGATGGTCTCGGCGGCGGACCAGGACGCCGCCACCTTCGTGATGTCCCCGGCCGCGGCGGTGGTCGAGGAGATCGCCGGGCGGTGGGTGCTCGACCTGCTGGGGCTGCCGGACGGTGCGGCCGTCGGGTTCGTGACCGGCGCCCAGATGGCGTCGGTGGCGTGCGTGGCGGCGGCGCGGCGGGCACTGGTGGGTGCGCAGGGCTGGGACGTCGAGCGCGACGGTCTGGCGGGCGCTCCGGTGCCGACCGTGGTGGTCGGCGAGCACGCCCACGCGACGATGATCCAGGCGCTGCGCCTGCTCGGGTTCGGCTCCGCCCGCGCGGTGCGGGTGCCCGTCGACGTCCACGGCCGCATGCGGGCCGACCGGCTGCGCGAGGTCCTGGCCACGATCCCCGGGCCGGTCCTGGTGTGCGCGCAGGCGGGCCAGGTCAACACCGGGGCGAGCGACCCGTTCGACGAGATCGCCGACCTCGTCGACGCCCGCGAGCACGCCTGGCTGCACGTCGACGGCGCCTTCGGGCTCTGGGCGGCCGCGGCCCCCACGAGGCGTCACCTCGTCGCCGGCGTCGAGCGGGCGGACTCGTGGGCCGTCGACGCGCACAAGTGGCTGAACGTGCCCTACGACGCCGCGATGGCGATCGTGCGCGACCGCGGCGCGCTGACCGAGGCGATGACCACCTCGGCGGCCTACCTGCCGTTCGGCGAGCTCGACCCGGCCGCCCGGACCCCGGAGAACTCCCGGCGGGCCCGTGCCGTCCCGATCTACGCCGCGCTGCGCACCCTCGGTCGCGACGGGGTCGCCGACCTCGTCGAACGGTGCTGTGTCCTGGCCCGGCAGGCGTCCGAGGAACTCGCCCGGCATCCCCGGGTCGAGGTCCTCGACGACGTCGTCCTCAACCAGGTCCTGTTCCGGCCCGACGGCCTCGACGTCGCCGATCTCGCCGCCGCCGTCCAGCGCGACGGGACCTGCTGGATCGGCACCACCGCCTGGCAGGGGCGGCCCGCACTGCGGTTCTCGGTCTCCAACTGGTCGACGACCGCGGCCGACGTCACGCGCGCCACGACGCGCATCACCGACCTCGTCGACGCGCTCAGCTCTCCCGCGTCTCCAGGTGCACCGTGACCTCGTCCCCGGCGCTCTTGCCGAGGGCGCGCAGCACGGCCCCGGTGATCGGGAGCTTGTGGGTGCCGTCGCCGAGCGCCATGAACGACGTCCGCAGCGGCCGGCCGTCCACGGAGCCCCGGATCTTCACGCGACCGCGGGTGCCGAAGTACTCGGCGGAGCCCGGCATCACGACGTAGGTCCAGCCACCCGGGGCCGTGCTGCGCTGCACGACGGCCGAGAACGTGTGGTCGAGGGTCTGCGGGACGGTCATCGGGTCCTCCGGGAGATGTCGTCTCCCGGAGTGTCGCTACGGGCGCCGAGGATTCGACACCCGCGCGGGCC
>NZ_DASXJS010000189.1:0-40494 GCF_036497245.1 Actinomycetospora sp.
ATGAGGCGAGCCGCGCAAGTGACGTGTCGCCGATGCCGCGTCGAGGGCGGTTCGCGATGCGGTTCAGCGACACGACGTCGAACGGGTTGTCGAGCACCTGCAGGTAGGAGATCGCGTCCTTGATCTCGGCGCGCTCGTAGAACTTCGTGCCGCCGATGACCTGGTAGCCGATCTCGCGGCGCACCAGGTTGTCCTCGAGCACCCGCGACTGGGCGTTGGTCCGGTAGAAGACCGCGATCTCCGCGCGCGACACCCCCTCGTCGACGAGCCGCTCGATCTCCCCCACCACGAACCGGGCCTCGGCGTGCTCGTCCTGGAGCTCGCGCACCTTGACCGGATCGCCCTCACCGAGGTCGGTCCACAGGCTCTTGCCCATCCGCCCGCGGTTGTGCGAGATGACGGCGTTGGCGACGCTGAGGATGGTCTGGGTGGAGCGGTAGTTCTGCTCGAGGCGGACGACGAACGCATCGGAGAAGTCGTCGCGAAAATCGAGGATGTTTCGAATATCCGCCTGTCTGAAGCCAAAAATTGCCTGATCGTCGTCGCCGACGACCGCCAGGTTCCGATGCTCGCCCGCGATGAGCGCCAGCAGGCGGTACTGCGCGTGGTTGGTGTCCTGGTACTCGTCGACGAGGACGTGGCGGAAGCGGCGCCGGTAGTGCTCGGCGACGTCGGGGAAGCGGGTCAGCAGGTCGACCGTGCGGCCGATGAGGTCGTCGAAGTCCAGCGAGTTCGACGACTGGAGCCGCTGCTGGTAGCCCGCGAACACCTCGGCGCAGCGTCGCTCGTAGTCGGTGCCTGCGGCCTCGGCCGCCGTGATCGGGTCGGTCAGCTCGTTCTTCCACGACGAGATCTGGCCGAGCACGCCGCGCGGCGGGTAGCGCTTCGGGTCGAGGTCGAGCTGCTTGGTGATCGTGGTGACCAGGCGCCGGGAATCGTCCGCGTCGTAGATCGAGAAGGTGCTCGACAGGTCCAGGTGCTTGTACTCGCGGCGCAGGATCCGCACGCACATGGAGTGGAAGGTCGACACCCACATCGCGTTCGCCCGGCGCCCGACGAGCGCCGCGACCCGTTCGCGCATCTCGGCGGCGGCCTTGTTGGTGAACGTGATGGCGAGGATCTGCCCGGGGTGGGCACCCTGCGCGAGCTGCCAGGCGATGCGGTGGGTGAGCACCCGGGTCTTGCCCGACCCCGCGCCCGCCACGATGAGCAGCGGCGAGCCGGAGTGCACCACGGCCTCGCGCTGCTGCGGGTTCATCCCCTCGAGCAGCGCTTCGGCCTGCTCGCGGCGCCGGTCGGGCCGGGGGCGGGCCTCGTCCGGCGGGGCGCTCTCCGGACGGCCGCCCTCGGCGCCGTCCGCACCGGTGCGGCGCAGCGCGGTGGTGCCCGCGGCGCCGGCGAGCCGTGCTGCCAGCCCGGCCGCCGCGCTGGGCCGTCCGGAGCTGGGCCGGGACCCCCGGGCCGGCCCGGTGTCAGTGCTACTCATCGCCTGGTCACGCTACCCGCCACCCCCGACGGTCCGGGGCGTGTCCGGGCGGAGTCGCCGGGGCCGCGCCCCCGGAGGACCGCCGTCCGGGTCGTGGCGTGGGGAGCCGCGCGGGGCTAGGCTCCCGCCCGTGCACGCGCCGCGGCGATTTTCCTCCGGGTACCGGACCTCGGTGCCCGTGGTCGACCGCGACTGACTCGCTGCCCACCACCCGCCCCGGAGTCCGAGGACCCCGGGGCGTTCTCGTGCCGGGGTCCGGACGGCTCCGACCCCCTCGGAGGACCACCGCCGTGACCGACACCCCGACCTCGACCGACCCGCCGGCCGACACCACCGTCCCGGAGACCCCCTCCGGGACCGCCGGCGTCCCGAGCGACCTCACACCCGCCACCGCGGACGAGATCCCGGACCTGCGGGTCGAGATCGACGCCATCGACGCCGAGATCCTGCGGTTGGTCAAGCGCCGCACCGAGATCTCCCAGCGGGTCGGGCTCGCCCGGATGAACGCCGGCGGACCGCGGATCGTCTACAACCGCGAGATGCAGGTCCTCGCCCGGTTCCGCGACCTCGGGGCCGAGGGGCGCGAGCTCGCGATGCTCCTGCTGCGCCTCGGCCGGGGGAAGCTCGGGAGTCGCTGACCGGCGAGCCGAACGGTCAACAGACGCCCACCACGCACCGGAGCTGGCATTCTGGACGCATGGAGACGGTCATCGGGCTCATCGCGGCCATCGTCGCGATCCTGGGCCTGCTGGGTGCGGTCGGTTACGGCGGCTACCTGCTGATGCTGCAGTCGGTGGCGACGAAGCGCCCCGGCGCCTCGCACCTCGCGGTGGACGCGCGCAAGCGCCTGCCCGCGGCGGGCGGGCTCACCCTCGGCGCGCTCGTCGCTCTGCTCCTGACGAGCGGGGGCATCACGCCCGACATCATCGGCCTGCTCCTCGGTGGCGGCATCGGATTGTTCTCCGTCAACCAGCTGCAGGCGGCCCGGCGCCGCCTCGCGAACCCGGGATCCTCGGTCTGATCGTCCCGCGTTCCCCCGTCCGGGCCAGCTCGGGCCGGACAGGTGGCCGATTCCGCGACGGATCGTGAGGACGCACAGTCACCGCACTACTCCTGTCCGTCGCCGGACGGTCGACGACAAGCGGTGAACGACCGTCACCTATCCGTGTCCGGCTCGTTGAGACGTGTGACACCCAGTCGTGTCGCTCTGCGTCCGCACGGCGACGGAAAGCGGTCGATCGGCCCATGCGGCCACTCGGCGGCTGGGCCACCCGCGCGCGTCCCAGTAGACAGTTACCTCACGAAGCGAGTCGTTCGGCGGGGGCTGACAGTTCGGGAGTGACGCCGGTGAGCATCTCCGCGTCGATGGGCGGGCCCGGGGAACGCCGGACCCGGGGCATGAGCGGGTGGGCGGGCCTGTACGGCACCGCCGGGTCCGACGACCCCGTCCTGCCGCCGCTTCCCGAGTGCCCTCACCAGCGCGGCCGCACCGGCCGGCACGCCACGGGGATCGCCGTCTCCGAGCTGGTCCTCCGCGACGACACCGGGTCGTTCTCCGCGGCGGGTGCCATCGTCACCTCCGGCGGCCGCATCCGTAGGCACGCCGCTCCGCTGGCCCTGGGCCGCGGCGCCGCCGCCACCCGCGTGACGACGGCGGCGGTGCTCGTCGGCGGGACCGCGCTGGGTGTGGTCGGCGCCGTCGTCGGCCCGGGGAGCCCCGGGGTCGACGACTCCCCCGGCGTCGGTCCGGGCGAGACCCCCGCGGGCGTCGCCCCGGTACCCGGCGTCCTCGGGGGCCTCGGCGCCGCCCGGGCGGCCAACCCGGTCACCGCCGTCGCCTTCAGCACCGTGGCCGCCGAGCTCGGCCTGCCCACCGGCGGATCGCTCGGCGGCCTGCTCGCAGGCACCACGCCCCGCGTGGGCACCACGTCGCTCCCCGGCACCCCCGCCGCCACCGCGCCCGTCCCCGGTTCCGGGGCCGGAGCGGGAGGCGCCACGACGACGCCCGGAGCCGGCGCCGGGGGCGGCACCCCTGTGGTGTCGGGCCCCGTGCTGCCGGGCACGGGCGGGGCCGGTGGCGGCGGGACGGGGAGCGGGTCCGGCGCGGGCGGCACCGGCGCCGGCTCACCCCTGGTCCCGCTCGCCCCGATCGCGGGCGGGCTCGTCACCGACACCGGGGAGACCGTGGGCCGCGTGCTGCCCGGTCCGGTGGGCGGCGTCGTCACCGGGGCGACCGGAGCGGTCGGCGGCGTCGTCTCGGGCGCGGCGCAGCAGGTCATCGCTCCGGTGGGCGCGACGATCGGCGGCACGGTGGACGGCCTGGGCCACGTCACCGGCGGGCTCCCGCTGGTCGGCGGCACCACCGTCGGCCTCACGGACACGCTCTCGGACGCCGTCACGATCGTCACCGGAGGCGGTGCGGCACCGTCCGGACCCGGCGTGGTCGGGACGACGGGCACGCTGCTGAACGACACCGGCTCGACCGTGGGCACCCTCGCCCCGCCCGTCGCGAAGCCGGTCCAGACCGTCACGAGCACCGCCGCGGAGTTCCTCGCCCGCACCTCGAAGGCGGTCACCACGCCGGTGACCGGTGCGGTGAGCACCGTCGGCACGGCGACGGCGGGCGTCCCCGCCGTCGGCCCGACGCTCGAGAAGACGACCGGAACCGTCAGCGGGCTCGTGGGCACCGTGGTGAACGGCGCGGGGTCGACGGGCTCCTCCTCGGGCTCCTCCCCGTCGACGTCCGGCACCGCGTCATCCGGCAACGCGTCATCCAGCACCCCGTCGACGGCGGCGTCGACGGTCGACACCACGGTGAAGAAGACGACGGGGACCGTCGGCGGCCTCGTCGACACCCTCGTCACGAGCACGGGCGGGAGCGGGTCCTCCTCCTCGAGCTCCTCGAGCTCCTCGAGCTCCTCGAGCTCGTCGTCGAAGTCCGACTCCGAATCCTCCGACAGCGGATCGGGCGACTCGACGAAGGCCTCGTCGGACGACTCGAGCTCGAGCTCCTCGTCGTCGTCGTCGTCGGACGACTCCAGCAGCTCCGGCTCGTCCAGCGACTCCGACTCCGGGTCCTCGAGCAGCTCCGACTCCTCGGGCGGTTCCGGCTCCTCGAGCGACTCCGGCTCGTCGACGGGGTCGAGTGACCTCGTCGGCGCCGTGAGCGACACGGCCTCCGGCTTGCTCGGCGGCGCAAACTGAGACCCGCCGCCGCGCCCACCGGGACACAGTTCACCCGAGCGTGGGATCCCTCCGGTCGTGACCTCTACCCTGATCCCTCGACAGGGCCCTCGGGGTCCGAAGGCTCGGGCGGAGGGAGGCCGGTGACACCTCGTCGCGTCGTCGCCGGGCGGTATCGCCTCGAGGAGCGGATCGGGTCGGGCGCGATGGGGGTCGTCTGGCGCGGGACCGACGAGCGGCTCGGCCGCGTCGTCGCCGTCAAGCAGGTCTTCCTGAACCAGGGTCTCGACGAGAGTGAGGCGGACGAGGTCCGCCAGCGCACCCTGCGCGAGGGGCGCATCGCCGCCCGGTTGCAGCACCCCCACGCGATCTCCGTCTTCGACGCCTCCATCGAGGGCGACGAGCCGTGGCTCGTCATGGAGTACCTCCCCTCGCGCAGCCTCGCGGCGATGCTCGGCGAGCAGGGCCCGCTCGATCCGCGGCTCGTGGCCCGGATCGGCCGCCAGGTCGCCGACGCCCTGGACGCCGCCCACCAGGCAGGCATCGTCCACCGCGACGTGAAGCCCGGGAACGTCCTCATCGGGGCCGACGGCACCGTCAAGATCACCGACTTCGGCATCTCGCGCGCCACCGGGGACCTGACGCTCACCCGCACCGGCATGCTCGCGGGCACTCCGGCCTACCTCGCCCCCGAGGTCGCACGCGGCGACGACTCCACGTTCGCCTCCGACGTGTTCTCCCTGGGCGCGACGCTCTACGCGGCCGTCGAGGGCGTCCCGCCCTTCGGGTCCGAGGACAACGCCCTCGCCCTGCTCCACTCGGTCGCGGCCGGTGCGGTGAACCCGCCGGTGCAGGCGGGCCCGTTGACCGCGCTGCTCATGCGGCTGCTGCGCGCCGACCCGAGCGAGCGCCCGACCCCCTCGGAGGCCCGCCGCGAGCTGGGCCGCATCGCGCACTCCGCGGGCTCCGCCTCCACGGCGGGCTGGGCCCGGGCGGACCTCGACGAGGCCGACGCGCGCATCCCCGATTCCCGGCGCTCGGCCGAGTCGGACCCCGTCACCCCCGGCGGCCGGGGCAGGCCCGGTCCGCCGCCGGCGACGTGGCGCGGCAGCCCCTTCGACGTCGAGCCCGTCCCCGGCCCCGTCGAGGCCCCCGGGCCGGGTACCCCGCCGTCGCGGGGACCGGTCCAGCAGCCCGAGCGCGGCTCGGGGCCCCGTCCGGTGCGCGCCGAACCACCGCCCGCCGCCGCGACGAGGACGCGGCGGCGGCCGACCACGCTCGTCGTCGTCGCCGTCCTCGCCCTGGCGCTGCTGGCCGGCATCCTCGCCGCCGTCGTGCTCGCCGGGCCGCCGAGCACGGAGGAGTCCTCCTCGTCCCCCGGCGCGTCCCTCGGCTCCGCCCCCACCAGCGCGCCGGTGGACGAGCGCGTGGCGATGGTGGCCGCGGTGCGCGACTACTACGGCGTCGTCGCGGGGAACGCCGCCGCAGGCTGGGCCCGGCTCGGACCGAACCAACAGCGCTCGTCGGGCGGCTACACCGCCTACCAGGGGTTCTGGTCGACGATCGACTCGGTCCAGGTCACCCAGGCCACGGCGGTCGACGACACCACGGTGCGCGCGACGCTGCTCTTCAACCCGCGCGGTCGCTCCGCGATCCGCGAGACCCACCAGCTCGGCATGACGCGCGGCGCCAACGGGGCGTGGCTCATCGACTCCGACCGGCCGCTCTCCTCGGGGTCCTGAGCCCTACACCAGCCTGCGGTCGGTGGCCCACCGCGAGAGCTCGTGGCGGTTCGAGGACTGCGTCTTGCGCAGCACGCTCGACACGTGCGTCTCGACCGTCTTGATCGAGATCACGAGCTCGGCGGCGATCTCCTTGTAGGCGTAGCCGCGGGCGAGCAGGCGCAGCACGTCGCGCTCCCGGCGGGTGAGCCGGTCGACCTCGGGGTCCACCGGGGGCGCGGCCCCGGGGCGCTCGGCGAACGCGTCCAGGACGAAGCCCGCGAGCCGCGGGCTGAACACCGGGTCGCCGGCCCGCACCCGGCGGACCGCGTCCGCGAGGTCGCGACCGGAGATCGTCTTGGTGACGTAGCCGCGGGCCCCGGCGCGGATGACGGAGATGACGTCCTCGGCGGCGTCGGACACCGACAGCGCGAGGAACACGACGTCGGGATGGTCGACGCGGGTGCGGGCGAGCACCGCGGCCCCGCCGCCCTCGGGCATGTGGACGTCGAGCAGCACGACGTCCGGGCGGTAGTGCCCGATGCCCGCGACCGCCTCGCCGACCGAGCCGGCCTCGCCGACGACGGTGACCCCGGACGCCGCCGGACCCTCCAGCTCGGCGCGCACCCCACGACGGAACAGGGCGTGGTCGTCGACGATGAAGACGCGGGCGGGCCCGTCGTCGTCCGGCGTGCTCATGCCACCTCACTGGTCGTGCGGTCGGTGTTCTCGGGAGCGGGTGCGGCGCGCGGCAGGGTGAGCGCCACTTCGGTGCCGTCCCCGGGCGCGGTGCGCAGGCGCACGGTGCCACCGTGGCGCTCGACGCGGGCCCGGATCGAGTCGGCCAGGCCGTGCCGGTCGGCGGGGACGGCGTCGGGGGCGAATCCGCAGCCCCGGTCGCGGACGAACACCGCCACCTCACCGCCGTCGTCGGGGCCCTCGACCTCGGCGTACACGCTGATCTCGTCCACCCCGGCGTGCTTGGCGGCGTTGACCATCGCCTCCCGTGCGGCGGCGACGAGGGCCGCGGTCCGGGCGTCGTGCGCGGCGTCCCCCACGACGACGGGTGCCACCGTCACCGCGAACGCGTCCTCGACCTCTCCGGCGGCCGCGCGCAGGGCGGCCCCGAAGCAGGTCGCCGTGGCCGGGTCCTCGCCGGTGTCCTCCGGTCCCGCCGGACGCTCGCGCTCGCCGTAGAGCCACTCGCGCAGCTCGCGCTCCTGCCTGCGGGCCAGGCGGCGGACCTCGCGCACGGCGGGCGCGTCGTCGTCCCCGGTCTCGGTGTGCCGCTGGATGAGCGCGAGGGTCTGCAGGACCGAGTCGTGCAGGTGGGCCGCGATCTCGGCGCGTTCCTCGGAGCGGATGCGCTCACGCCGCTCGGCGGTCAGCTCGCGGGCCAGGCGCATCCACCACGGGACGGTGAGCACGACGACCCCGACGAGCGTCGCCGTCGCCGCGAGCAGCCCGAACTGCACCGCCCCCACGTCGAGGCGGCCCAGCAGGAAGACCGTGATACCCCCGGCGACCAGGACCGCACCGAGGACCGCCCGCAGGACCCCGCCACGGCCGGCGACGATCCGGGGCCGACCGCGGCGCCCGCCCCGGGACCCACCCGCCGCGTCCCCGTCGGCCTCGCGCCACACCACGGCCGCGCCGACCAGCGCGATCCCGAGCGGGCCCAGCACCCAGCCGGAGATCTGGTCACCGACCGCGGAGAGCACCAGGGCCAGCGCGAGCCCGAGCGCGACGAGCCCGTAGCCGCGGATCCGGTCGCGGTCGTCGACCTCGCGCTCGGTGCCCGCCGGCTCCATCGGGCAGCAGGCCCAGAGCCCGCCGTAGGCGAGCACCCCGGCGCCGCCGAGGGCGCAGAGCAGCGTGAACACCACGCGCACCCGCAGCACCGGCACTCCGAGGTGGTCCGCCACCCCGCCGGCCACCCCCGCGACGACGGCGCCCCGGCGGTGGCGCAGCACCCGGTGGGCGGGCTCCGGCGCCTCCGTGTCGGTGGCAGCGCCGGACCCCGCCTCGCGCGGCGACTCGGGCGTGGTCACGGAGCCATCGTCACACGACGACGCCCCACCGGGCCTCGGGATCGACCGGACGGCGACCCCGGGAAAACCCGGGGTCCCCCGAGCCGAAGACCGGGGAGCACCCGGACGCCCGGGCGGCCGCGCTGCGCGACGCTCGACTCCCGACGGCGTCACGCGACGCCGAGGACGGACGGCGCCGTCGCAGACACGGACGCCGGTTGACGGAGAGGATGGAGCCCATGAGCGGGCCGGCCGGAACACAGCGCGGGGACCGCGCCAGGGCGGGGACCGACGTGGCGGGGGTCGCGCGCTCGGCGTGGGACACCCGGCCGGCGCGCCGCGGAGAGGACAGCAAGCTCGCCGGGGTCGCCGGAGCGATCGCCCGGCGCTACGACCTGGACCCGACGCTCGTGCGGGTCGCGTTCGCGGTCTGGACGATCGTGGGCGGCGGGCTGCTGCTCTACCTGCTCGGCTGGCTGGTGCTCCCGCCGGACCCGGCCGACCCGCCCCGGCGGGACCGCGCGGCGGGCCGGCGGGCGGCCCGCCGGGCGCACGACGACCCGCACCACGTCGGACGGCCCGCGGGCCCGCCCGTGCTCGTCATCATCCTGACCGTGGTCGTCGCCGCCGGGACCCTGGCCCCGGCGTTCTCCGGCCGGGTCGTCACGCTGGTCGCCCTCGGCCTGGCCGGCCTCGCGCTCTACCTCGTGCACACCGCGCGGGCCGATCTGGGCGTCCCGGGCACGCCGGGGGCGGCGGGTCCGCTCGCCGCGCCGTGGGCCGGGCCCGAGGGCGAGCCGTGGGCCGACGACGAGGTCCCCCTCACCTGGGACCCGCTCGGCGCCGCCCCCCGCGGCTGGAGCCTGCCCGACGAGCCGCCGCGCCGCGCCCCCGCCGGCGACCCGGTGCGCCGTCCCCGGTCGGTCCTGACGCCGGTCACCCTCGCGCTGGCCCTGGTCGCGGCCGGGCTCGCCGGGGTGGCCCTGCTGACCGGGGTGCCCGGCGCGAACCCGCTGTGGATCCCGGCGGCCGCGCTCGCCGTCGTCGGGCTCGGGCTCGTCGTCTCCTCGATCGCGGCGCGCCGACCGCGCCGCGGCCTGGTCATCGCGGCCGTCCCGCTGATCGTCGTGACCGTGCTGGGGTCGCTCGCGGCCGCCCAGCCGGGCTGGGACGCGGCGTGGACCGACCAGGACGGCGCCGTGTCCCGGGGTGCGGGCGACGTCACCGCGGCCCCGACGTTGCCCGCGACGGTCGCGCCGGAGTACCGCACGGGGCTCGGCGACATCGACCTCGACCTGTCCCGCCTCGTCGTTCCCCCGGTCTCCGTCCCGTCCGTCCCGGCGGCGCCGGTCCGCACCACCGTGGAGAGCGGCGCAGGCGACGTGACGGTGCGGGTCCCCGCGACCGCCGACGTCACCGTGAGCTGCTCGACCGGGCTCGGGGACATGAACTGCCTCGGCGCGACGTCGGACGTCACGAACCGCGTCGACCTCGGCCCCGACGGACCGGGCGGGCCCGCCGTCGACCTCACGGTGCGCAGCGGCGCAGGCGACCTGGCGGTGACCCGTGGCTGAGCCGACCGACCGGACCGGCGCAGGCCCCGCCTCCTGGCACACCCCGGACTCGCCCTACACGGTGCACGCGGACGCCGCCCTGGCCACCGCGCCGCCCCCGTCCCAGCGACGGTTCGACCCGCTCGCGCTGCTCGTCGGTCTGGTGTCGCTCGCGGTGGCGGTGCTCGCCGTCGCCGCCCCCGGGGTCCTGGCCTCGGTGGACCCGCGATGGGTCCTCGCGGGCGCGGCCGTCGTCGTGGGCGCCGGGGCGCTCCTGACGACGGTGCGGCGGCACCGCTGAGCGCCGGGCCCACCCGCGACCCGCGCGAGGGGAACCCTCGGTCGGCTAGAACGGCCGAGGGTTCCCCTCGTGCATGCCCAGACCCCGGAGGCCGCCCGTGCAGATCGATCTCCACGTCCACGACGCGGACGTGCTCACCCTCGACGGTCCCGGCACCGGATCCCGCGCCCGCGGGCTGGCCGTCCACCAGGGCCGGGTGCTCGCGGTCCTCCCCGACGGGTCGCTGCCCGCCGGGGTGACGGCGCGGCGCAGCGCGGGCTGCGGCGGCGCGGTCGTCGTGCCCGGCTTCGGGGACGCCCACAACCACATGGCCTGGTTCGGCCAGACCCTCGCCGAGATCGACCTCTCCGATGCGCGGACCCTCGACGAGGTCTACGGCGCGGTGGCCGCCCGGGCGGCCACGCTCCCGGGGGACGCGTTCGTCCTCGGCGCCGGGTACGACGACGTCGTCCTCGGCGGCTCCCCGCACCACGCCTCGCTCGACCGCGCCGCGGGTGGTCGCCCGGTCCGGCTGCAGCACCGGTCGGGGCACGTCTGCGCCGGGTCGAGCGAGGCGTTACGCCGGGCCGGGATCCTCGGCGCGTCCGGCCGGCGCGGGCCGGTGGGGGTCCCGGAGGGCGGGAAGGTGGTGCTCGACGACGACGGCGTCCCGACCGGCGTCGTCGAGGAGGCCGCGCAACCGCTGCTCGCGGACCTGCTCCGCCCGTTCGCCGTGGACGACGTCGCCGAGGCGCTCTCCCGCGCCTCGCAGGTCTACGCCGCGCAGGGCCTCACGCACGTCACCGAGTGCGGCATCGCGGGCGGCTTCATCGGCCGCACGCCCCGTGAACTGGCGGCCTACCAGCTGGCCCGGGAGCGGGGTGGCCTGCTCCAGCGGGTCGTGGTGATGCCGGTCGACGGCGCGCTGCACGACGTCGCGGGCGGGGACGGGGTGGGCCTCGATCTCGGGGTGCGCACCGGGTTCGGCGACGACGACCTCCGGGTCGGCCCCATGAAGATCTTCTTTGACGGTGCGCTGAGCTCCCGGACCGCGGCGATGAACGACCCGTTCCACGACCGCGACCACGCCGGCTACTTCCAGGACGACCCGGCGCACATGCACGGGATGGTCGTCGGCGCCCACCTCGCGGGCTGGACCGTCGCCGCCCACGCGATCGGCGACCGCGCCGTCGCCGCCGCGCTCGACGCGTTCGCCGACGCCCAGGCCCGGCTCCCGCGCCCGGAGGTCCGGCACCGGATCGAGCACGCCGCGGTGGTCTCGGACTCCGAGGTGCTCCGGTTCGCCGCGCTCGGGGTCACCCCCGTGCCGCAGGCCCGCTTCCTGTACGAGATCGGCGACTCGATGATCGCCGCGGTCGGGGACGAGCGCGCGGAGCTGCTCTACCGGCACGCGTCGTTCGTGAACGCCGGGCTGCGGGTGCCTGCCTCGTCGGACCGGCCGTGCGTCGCCGACGGGGCGCCGCTGCGGACGATGCAGTCGATGGTGGAGCGGCTGACGGCGTCGGGACGGGCGCTCGGCCCCGGGGAGCGGGTCGACGCCGTGACCGCGCTGCGCGCCCTGACCGCGGACACCGCGTGGATCGCCGGGGACGAGGACCGCCGGGGCGCGCTGGCTCCGGGGATGCTGGCCGACCTGGTGGTGCTCGGTGACGACGTGACGCGGGTCGACGCGCACCGCATCGGCGACACCGAGGTCGTGGCGACGCTGCGCGGCGGCGAGTGGACGCACGGGTCCGAGCGGATGTCCTAGGACCCTGTGTCAGCGATCGCCGGCACCGGGGCGGGCACCCGCACCCCCGAACGCCGCGCCGCGAGCCGGGAGAACCCGGGGATCGCGGAGAGCACCCGCAGCACCGCGGGCGGGCCGACCACCCCGGAGGCGTTGCGCTGCGCGGCCGCCTGCTCGGTCCGCACCTGGCGCCGCTGCTCGGCCTCGACCCCCGGCCGCCGGACCTCCTCCAGCCGCGCGGCGGCCGCGTCCACCTCGTCGGGCGCGGCGTCGCCCAGCAGCGGGTCCACCACCTGGTTCGCCAGCTCCGCCGCGTCGGCGAGCGCCAGGTTGATCCCGTTCCCCCCGACCGGCGACACCACGTGCGCGGCGTCCCCGATCAGCACCAGCCCCGGTCGCGACCAGGACTCCACCGTCGTGATCCGCACCGGCAGCAGCGTCAGGTCGTTCACCGACCCGAGCGCCGCCCGCAGCCGCGGCGCGAGCCACGGCAGCACCGCCTCCACGGCGTCGACGAGCGCCCCGACGCCCGCCTCGCGCACCGACGGGTACGACCCGGCGGGGATCGACCACCCCACCTGCCACTCGCTCGCCCCCTGGTCGAGCAGCGCGATCGTCCCGCCGGGGCGGGCGAAGAGGTCGAGCCCGGAGTACGCGGGGTCGTCGTCGTGCCGCTCGACCGCGAACCACAGCAGGTCCAGGCTCGCCCCGAGCTCGGTCGCCTCGATCCCCGCCGCCGAGCGGACCTTCGAGGACCGCCCGTCGGCGCCGACGACGAGGTCCGCGTCGAGCCGGTGGGTGGTCGCCTCGACGGTGTACTCGACACCGGTCACGCGCCCCGTCCCGGACTCCACCAGCGACGAGAACCGGGCCCCCTGCATGACCGTCGCCCCGTAGGCCTCGGCACGCGCGGCCAGCCACGGCAGGAACCGGGCCTGCGGGATGAGCGCGTAGAAGGGGAAGCGGCGGCTCGCGCCGCGGTAGTCGACGAGCTCGTAGGTCCGGTCCGGGGTGTGCCAGCGGAACATGTCCGAGCGCCGGTGCGGGACCTCGGCGAGCAGGTCCCGCGCGAGCCCCAGGTCGTCGAGGTACTCCAGCACCCCGGGCGCGAGCGTGTCGCCGCGGAACCGGCGCGCGAAGTCGTGCCGCGCCTCGAGCAGGGTCACCGCCACGCCGCCACGCGCCAGCAGGTAGGTGAGCAGCACCCCGCCCGGTCCGCCACCGACTACGACCGCACGCCCACCCACCCGTGCACGCTAACCCCGCCGCGGGAGGCGCCGCCCGGGAAGCGCTCAGGGCCTCGCCGCGTGCCTGCCGCGCGCGACGGTCCAGGCCGCCACCTCGGGGGGCAGCCCGCGCGGGACGGGCAGGACGTCCGGTGTCGGGGACCCGGAGGCGTCGTCGTCCTCGGGGCGCCCGGAGCGGTGGTCACGCGGCACGAAGGTGATCAGCTCACGGCACCCGACGTCGAGCAGCTCCTCGACGAGGGCCTCGGTCCGGTCCCGCCCGACCAGCAGCCGCACGGTGCTCCACCCGGGCGAGAGCGTGCTGATCTCCGGCGGGCGGGTCGATCCCGCGAGCTCGGTGGTGCGCTCGACCAGGGACGTCGGGCAGTCGTACTGGAGCAGGTCCGTCCCGCTGGCCGTGCCCGCGGCCCGCAGCCGGGCGAGCAGCTGCTGCTTGACCCGCAGCGTCGCCTGGTCGCCGGGGGTGCGTCCGTCGATGACGAGGAGGTGCCCGGTGCGGATCCCGGCGAGGCGCCGCATCGCCGGCAGTGGTCGCGCCATCTCGGCCCGGGGGTCGATGAGGGCGGCCACGGCGTCGGCGATGCCGAGGGCGACCGCGTGCTCGGCCGGATCGAGGGGGATGACGCGCTCGGCGGCGATCGCGGAGGTCGCGAGGTGGCGGCGCACCACGTTCGGGAGCGGGGTGGCGACCCGCGCGCCGTTGAGGTCGCCCTCGGTGTCGATCCTCGGGTCGGAGGTGAACAGCGCCAGCTCGTGGCGTCCGACGTCCAGGTCGAGCGCCACCGGGACCGCCATCGACGCCTCGTCCACGGTGAGCGATCCGGCGAGCGCGAGGTGCAGCTCGCCCTCCGCCGCGTAGATCGGGATGTCCCGCTCGGGCAGGGCGAAGATCTTCACGGGCGGTGCGGCGAGGCCCGGGGCGACGAGCTCACCGGCCGGCGAGGTGCCGTAGCCGGTGGCGTCCAACAGCGCCCGGGCCGCGGCCGCGACCACTCCGCGTTCGGGGACAGCGATCCGCAGCGTCACGGGCCACCTTCGGAGGTCATCAGCGTAGAAGCCGAGTGAGGAAGACTAGTCCGGGGTCCCCCGATCGGGACCTCGGGGTGGCGACGCTGCCTCCCTACAGTTTGCGCAACCGCAGCAGCGCGTCCGCAAGCACCTCGTCCCGCTTGCAGCAGGCGAACCTGACCTGCGTCTCGACCCCCGCCGCGGACGCATGGAAGACCTGGTTCGGCACCGCCGCCACGCCGACCCGCGCCGGCAGCGCGCGGCAGAACGCCAGCGAGTCGGTCTCCCCGAGCGGCGCGATGTCGGCGGTGACGAAGTAGGTCGCCCTGGAGTGGTAGACCTCCATGCCCAGCTCGCGCAGACCGTCGGTGAGCAGGTCCCGCTTGACCTGGAGGTCGCGGCCCAGGGCCACGAACCGGTCGTCGGGCAGCTCCAGGCCCACCGCCACCGCATGCTGCAGCGGCGTCCCGGAGGCGAACGAGAACCACTGCTTGACGTTCAGCACCCGCTCGATCAGCTCCGCGGGCCCGGTCGCCCAGCCGATCTTCCAGCCCGTCACCGAGAACGTCTTGCCCGCCGAGGAGACGGTGACCGTCCGCTCGGCCATGCCGGGCAGCGTCGAGATCGGGATGTGGATCTCGTCGTCGAACAGCAGGTGCTCGTAGACCTCGTCGGTGATCACCTGGAGGTCGTGCTCGCGGGCCACGTCGGCCACGGCCTCCAGCTCGGCCCGCGAGAGCACCGCCCCGGTCGGGTTGTGCGGGGAGTTCAGCAGGATGACCTTCGTCCGGTCGGTCACCGCCGCGCGGAGCAGCTCCGGGTCGAGCCGGTAGTCCGGCGCCGAGATGCGCACCGGCACCAGCGAGGCCCCGACGAGCGCGCAGGTCGCGGCGTAGAGGTCGTAGAACGGCTCGAGCGCGATCACCTCGTCGCCCCGCCCCACGAGCGCCATCAGCGCCGACGAGAGCGCCTCCGAAGCGCCCGCGCAGACCACGACCTGCGACGCCGGGTCGAGCTCGATCCCGTAGAAGCGGCGCTGGTGGGCGCAGATCACCTCGCGCAGCGCGGGGACACCGATCGCCGGCGGGTACTGGTTGAGCCCGCGGTGCATCGCGGCGACGGCGGCGTCGACCACCTCCCGCGGCCCGGGGGTGTCCGGGAAGCCCTGGCCGAGGTTGATGGCGTCGTACTCGACGGCCAGGGCGGACATCTCGCTGAAGATCGTCGTCGCCATGGTGGTCCATCCTCGCCGGTAGGTCGGCAGACCACCACCACGCGTCCCGGGTCCGGCTCGACGGCGAGCACCCGCTCGGTTCAGACGACAGCGGTCTCCCCCCAGATGTCCTCGAGGTAGCGCCCGTTGGCCCGCAGCCCGGCGAACCAGGCCTCGGCGTCGGCCTCGCTCGCGAGCGTCTTGGCCCGGAACACCGAGGTCAGCGCGGCGCGCACCCCGGGCGCCATGGTCGCGGCGTTGCCGCAGACGTAGACGACGGCGTCGTTCCCCAGCAGGTCCCAGACGGCGTCGGCGTCGGCCTCCAGGGCGTGCTGCACGTAGCGGTGCGGATAGCCCGGCACTCGGGAGCACGCGGTGAGCAGCCGGGCCACGCCCTCCTTCTCGTAGCCGGCCAGCTCGTCGGCGTAGAGCAGGTCGTCCTCCGGGTCGCGGCAGCCGAGCACCAGCAGCGACTCCGCGATCGGCACCCCCCGCGCCGCGAGGGCCCCGCGTTCCTGGCAGAACCCGCGGAACGGGGCCATCCCGGTGCCCGCCCCGACCATGATCATGGGCCGGTGCGGGTTCTCCGGGGGCCGGAACGCGATCGAGGGCTCGCGGACGAGCGCGTAGACGGTCCCGCCCTCCGGCACCGCGGCCAGGTGGGTGGAACAGGTGCCCCGGTAGCGGCCCTCGCCGCGGCGGGCGGGCTCGTCGAGCACCCCGACGGTCAACGACGCGTCCGCCGACGCCGCGGGCGCCGAGGAGATCGAGTAGTACCGCGGGCGCAGGGCGGGCAGCAGGTCGAGGAACCCGGCGAAGTCCAGCGTGGCCTCGGGGTGGGACTCGCAGAGCTCCAGGAAGGTGCGTCGCGGCGCGGCGATCCGCTCCCGGTAGCGGGCACGGGCGGCGTCGTCGGTCGTCGCCAGCCCGGCCAGCTCGTCGCGGGCGGCGCCCGGCGGCATCGACGCGGCCAGCGCGGACAGCTGCGGGCGGGTCGCCGCGTCCTGCAGCTCGACGCAACCGGCGAGGATCCCCAGCAGCGGGTAGGGCTCGCCGGTGGGCAGGTGCGTCGGCGCGCCGCCGGTCGCGCGCAGCGTCACGTACTGGCCCGCGTCGAGCCGGAACCGCGCGATCACCCGGTTCAGCAGCGACACCTCGTTGCGCGGGAGCACGCCCAGGTGATCCCCCGCCTGGTAGGTCGTCCCCGCGGGGAGCGCGACCTCCACGTGGCGGACCGACCGCCCGCCGGGCGTCCCGGCCTTCGCGGTGAGCTCCCGGTTCACGACGACGGTGGCGGGCACCGCGCGGAACGACCGCACGACGGGGCTGGCGGAGCGACGGTTCTCCACCGCCTCGACGGTCAGCCGCGGCCCGCCGACGCCGGCGGCGGCGTCCGAGGCCGAGACCCCGCACGCGGTCCCCAGCGCGTCCCACAGGCCGTCGTACCAGGACTGGAACTGGCCGTCGAAGTCGCCGCGGGCGTCCCCCTCACCACGCGGGTGCACGCGGGTCGCCCCCGCCGCCTCGAGCCGCGCGTCGAGCATCGTCGGGATCGCCTGGTAGGTCGACGCCCAGTCCCGGTTGCCGCACCCGAACACGGTGTAGCGGACCCCGGAGGCGTCCGCCTTCGGGCCGCGGGCCCAGCCACAGAAGGCCTCGGCGTTGTCCGGCGGCATCCCGTTGTAGGAGGCGGTCACGACGACGACGGCGCCCTCGGTCGGCAGGTCCGCGCGCGACGGGGACGCCTCGCCCATCCGGACCGCACCGACGCGGTCGTCGAGCGCCGCGACCGTCGTCGCCCAGCCGCGGTCGGTGCCGTCGCGGGCGATCCGGGTGGCGATGTCCTCGGCGGTCCCGAGGTTGGAGCCGAACAGCACGAGCAGCGGGGTGCCGTGGCGGTCCCCGACGTCAGGGGTCGGGACAGCACTCGCCGGAGTGGATGTGCCCGCTCGCTCGTCAGATGACAGCAATGGACCGTTGCTGACGCGGGTGCCGGTCGTCCGCCCGGCGCGCGGGCGCACCTGGATCGTCAGGCCATCCGGTTTGAGGGTGAGGCTCTCCTTGATCTTGAGCTGATAGGCCGCGGAATCGACCAACTCGAAGCGCTGCAGCACCATCGCCAGCACGAGGATCGCCTCCTGCAGGGCGAACTGGCGCCCGATGCAGGCCCGCACCCCGGAGCCGAACGGCTTGTAGGCGTTGGCGGGCCTGCCGTCGCGGGCCTCGGGGGCGAAGTGCTCCGGGTTGAACTCCCAGGCGTCGTCGCCCCAGATCCCCTTGTCGCGATGGAGCATCAGCGACAGCGCGATGATCGGGGTGCCCGCCCGGAACTCGTAGCCGCCGACCGTCGTGTCCTCGAGCGGCTGGCGGGTGAACGCCGGTGCCGTCGGCCAGAGGCGCAGCGTCTCCTCGAGGATCTGCGTGACGTAGCCGAGCTTCCCGATCTGCTGCGCCGTCGGGGCCACCGACAGGTCCGTGCCGAGGACCTCGTCCACCTCGGCCTGCGCCCGCGCGACCACCTCCGGTTCCTTGAGCAGGTACGAGATCGCGAAGGAGAGCAGTCCGCTCGTCGTCTCGTGGCCCGCGATGAGGAACGTGATGCACTGCGAGATGATGTTGTGGTCGGGCAGCGGCTTCCCGGCCTTGTCCTTGCCGACCAGCATGTGCCCCAGCAGGTCCTCGCCGGGGTCGCCGGATGCGCGGCGATCGGTGAGGATCGACTGCACCGTGTCCTGCATGTAGCGCATGTCGGCGAGGAGCTTGCGGTCCGCGCCGCGCCGGAACCGCTGCACCGCCGGGGGGATGCGCATCCGCGCCTGGCTCTCGGTGAGCGCGCCGACCATCGCCTCGACGAACGGGTGCTGGGTGTCGCGGTAGAACGAGTTGAACCGGTAGCCGAACCCGCAGAGCGCGATCGTGTCGAGGGTCAGCCGGGTCATGTCCGCGGTGACGTCGATGGACTCGCCCGGGTTCAGCCGGTCCCACTTGAGCAGCAGCTGATCGGCGATGTCGACCATCATCGGCACGTACGCGCGGATCGCCCGCTGCGAGAACGCCGGCAGCAGGATCTCGTGGGCGCTCTTCCAGAGCGGGTCGTCCGAGTCCGCGGTGAACAGTCCCGCCGACTCCTGGCTCTTGCGCAGCTCGCGCTGGCCCTCGCCGACGTACTTGATGAAGCGCGAGTCGTCGCAGAGGTCGTCGACCATCTCGAGCCCGGAGGCCACGTACCGCGCGCCGTCCGCGGCCTGCAGCTTGAGCATCGTCCCGTACTCGGTCGACAGCTCCATGAGCCGCTGCATCATGCGGCCGCTCGGCATGTCCAGCATGTTGCCGATCACCGGGTACGGCTTCGGGCCGGGGATCGGGCGGGCGCCCTCGGGACGGTCGGGGATCGATGAGGCCACGAGAGGCTCCTTCAGTGCTCGACGGCGGGGGCCGGGACGGCGGGGGTGGTGGGTGCCGGGTCGGGGTCCGGGTCCGGGTCCGGGTGCGGCTCCGGGGCGCGGTGGAGCAGCAGCGCCACCCCGATCAGCAGCACCCAGACCGGGAAGACGAGCAGGGCCCCGGGGTTGTTCGAGACGCTGACCAGCAGGAACGCGGCGAGCAGCCAGCCGACGACGGCCCACGGCGTGCTCAGGACGCCGCCCGCGCGCAGCAATGTCGTCGTCGTGATCGCGAACATCCCGGCACCGCGGACGGCGAAGACGAACACCAACCCGTAACCGACGGCGGTCAGGGCCCGGGCCGTGTCCGGGTCGATCGAGGCCGGGCCGCCGCGGGTGACGGCGAACGCGACAGCCCCGATCGCGGCGGTCCCCGCGAACAGCATCGTCACGAAGATCGTCCCCGCGAGCAGGTTCAGCCCGTGGGCCATGCCCGAGGGCCGCGGGGTGAGCGTGTCGAGCATCGTGCGGATCGCGGTCATGTGCCAGAGGAACGCGATCCCGGCCAGCGGTACGAGGTAGAGCCCGAGGGCGACGAACAGCGTGTCGCCGCCGTGGGCGTAGAACGCGGTGTAGGTCGCGTCGGGGTCGTCGAGGTGCGGGGCCCGGCGCAGCAGGACCAGCGCGACGACGAAGAGGACGACGAACACGAACCCCGACAGGGCCGCGATCCGCGCCGCGGCCTTCACCGCGGGCTCCGCGGGAGCCTGTCCGACGACGGGCGCGGCGGCGCCGGCTGCAGGTCCTCCAGGACCCGCAGCAGTTCGAGCGTCCCCGAGAACGGATGTTCCGGCCCGGCCTCGGTGGCGGCCGTGCCCTCGAGGCGGCCGTCCCCCAACCGGACCAGATCGAGCGTGACCCGCATGGACGAGCCCACCTCCCGCGATCGTCACCGTGTGGTGACAAGAGTGCGACGAAGTACGGGCGCGACGACCCGGTCGGCCCTTCCAGTCGTGTTTCCAGTCGACCAACGGTGACCGGGGTGCTGCGCAGCGTCGACGCCGCGCTTGCGCCGTTGATCAACGGCACGTCACGCAGGAATCAGCGGCTCCGAAGGTGCGCCCAGTGCCCCTCGTCGATCGGGCCCACGCCGCGGACTCATCGAGTGGGCACGACCATCCGGTCCCGCAACTGCGCCCGGGAGGTGACGCCGAGCTTCGCGTAGACGTTGCTGAGGTGGTACGCGACCGTGCGGGGCGAGACGAAGAGCTCCCGCGCGACCTCCCGGTTCGTCAGACCCCGCACGACCAGCGCGACCACGGCGTCCTCGTGCGGTGTCAGCCCCAGCGCGTCTTCCTCCGGCGACGGCGTGAGCCCGGCGGCGTGCAACAGCTCCTCGCACGGCGCGAGGAACGGAGTCGCGCCGAGCGCCCGCAGCCGATCGCGGGCCATCCGCAGCAGGTCCACCCCGGTACGGCGCTCACCCGCGGCCACGAGGTGGCGACCGTGCTCGGTCTCCAGCCGGGACAGCGCGAGGGGGGCGCTCATCCCCCGTGCCGCCGCCTGCCCCGCCTCGAAGGCCGCCCGCGCGCCTGCGGGGTCGTCGTCGGCCTCGGCGAGCAGGCCGCGCAGGCGGTCGGCGTCGACGGAAGCGTGCCCCGGCGGGCGGGCGGCCAGCCGCTCGGTGAGCGCGTCCAGGGACTCCCGTGCCGCCTCGACCCGGCCCAGCCGCAGGAGCGCCTCCACGTGCAGCACCCGGGGAGAGAGCGCGCCCACGGCGTCGGACAGCGCGAGCACGTCGGGGTGGAGCACCGGCGCGAGGGCACGCAACATGCCGGCCGGGTCGTCCTCGACGAGGGCGGTCAGTGCGCCCGCCGACGCGGTCACGATCGTCGAGCCCCACCACGCCGAGCCGCTGTCCGTGATCACCGCGAGGTGGGCCCGCGCCCGCTCGAGATCCCCGCGCAGGGCGTGCATCTGCGCGGCGTACCCACGCACCATCTGTTCGGCGAACCCCCGCCCGGCGTCCCGCGCGGAGGCGACGGCGAGCTCCACGGCCTCGAGCCCGTCGGCCTGCCCCGTCCGGTCCCGGACCATCGCGAGGTAGCCCGCGGCGACCGTCGCCGTCCGCACCGGTTCCCCGGCGCGCGCGAGCCGCAGCGCCTCCCCGAGCGACCGCTGTGCCTCGGCGTCGTCGTCGGCCGCCGCGGCGAGCACCCCGCGGACGACGAGGGTGTCGGCGTAGAGCGGGGTCCGGGCCTCCGGCGGCCCGGCGGCGACGTCGAGGACCGCACGCGCGTCCTCACCACGGCCCTGCGCGACCAGCCCGAGGATCAGCGCGAACCCCGCGGGCTGGCGCACGATGGGGCCGCTGTCCGGGTCGGCGAAACAGGCGCCCGCGAGCTCGACGGCCTGCGCAGGACGGCCCTCGAGCACGGTGAGCAGCGCGAGGTCGGCGGTCGCGATGGCGCGGGGTCCGGGGTCGGGGCTCGTCGCGGCGGCGTCGAGCAGGGGCCGGGCGAGCGCCGGCCGACCGCGCAGCAGCGCCAGCCGGCCGAGGAGGCCGTCCCGGACCGGGCCCGGGCGCGCGACGGTGAGTTCCTCCTCCAGCGCCCCCGCCCGGACCGTCTCGCCCACGGCGAGCAGGACCTCGACGGCCCGGAAGACCAGGCGCTCGCGGTCGTCGGGATCGACGGAGATGCCTGCGGCGGCGCGCAGCAGGTCGGCGACGTCGAGGGGGGAGGTGCCGGCCGGGACGTCCGCGGCGAGGCGTTCGAGGTCCTGCGCCAGCTCGGCGTCGGGCCCGACGGCCGCAGCGATCCGGTGGGTCAGGGCGGCGCGGCCCCGCACGAGCCCGGCGGCCGCCTGGTGCAGGGCGCGCCGCCGGGCCGGGGACTGGTCCCCGTAGACCGCGGCGCGCAGCAGCGGGTGGACGAACCCGATGGTCGTGACCGGGCGGTCCCCGCGCTCGGCGAGCAGGCCCACCCGGACGCCCTCGTCGAGCGCCGCCGCCGGGTCGACCGCGCCCGGTCCCGCGACCTGCGCGAGGGCGGCCGCGTCGGCAGGCGAGCACGCCTCGCCGAGCACCGACGCCGCCACGACGAGGGCCTGACCCTCGGCGCTCGCGCGGGAGAGCCGCACGAGGACGACGGCCGCGAGGGACCGGGGAGCGGGGAGCACGTCGGTCGTCGTGGCGGCGAGGACCCCGGGGTCGAGCTCCTCGAGGAGGGTGCGGGCGTGCAAGGGGTGGCCGCGGGTGTGGGACCAGAGCCGGTCCGCCGCACCCGTCGAACCCAGCGGGCGGCCGATCGCCGCCGCGAGCTCGGAGAGCTCGGCCGGGGCGAGGCCCGCCAGCAGCAGCCGGCGCGCTCCCGGCGACGAGTCGAGCAGCCGCACCCAGCGCGGGTCGACCGCCGGCTCGCCGTCGAGCAGGCCGGGGTCGGGGGTGCGTGCCCCGAGCAGGACGACGACGCGGTCGTGGCGCAGCCGCCGCAGGACGAAGACCAGCGTGCGCACCGAGAGGTCATCGGCCCATTGCACGTCGTCGACGACCACGAGCAGCGGCTGCTCGCCGACCGCGCCCAGGGCGGCGAGCAGATCCGCCCCCACGACCATCGGGTCCGCCCCCGGAGCCCGGCCGGGCCCGGCGAGGGGGTGCTCCGCGAGCAGGTCGGCGGGCAGCGCGGCGGCGAGCTGGTCGACGATCCCGTAGGGCAGGGCGGCCTCGGCCTCGTCGCCGGTCGCGGTGATCAGCGTCGTCCCGATCGCACGACCGATCGCGCTCGCGAGCAGCGCCGACTTGCCCATGCCCGCGGCGCCGGCGATCCAGACGATGCCCGGCTCACCCCGCCGGGCGGCGGCGACGGCCTCGTCGACGGCCTCCAGTTCGGCGCGCCGGCCGACGAACGGTCGCCGCGGCGGTGCTGCCTCGTGTCCGTCCACGGATGAAGCGGACACCGGCGCACGGGGGTGTGTCCAGCACCACCCCGGGCAGTACCCGGACGGCTACACAGACGAGTCAGGCCCCCGCCGTCACTCCCACTCGATCGTGCCCGGCGGCTTGCTGGTCACGTCGAGCACGACGCGGTTGATCTCGGCGCACTCGTTGGTGATGCGGGTGGAGATGCGCTCGAGGGTCTCGTAGGGGACGCGGGTCCAGTCGGCGGTCATCGCGTCCTCGCTCGACACCGGCCGCAGGACCACGGGGTGGCCGTACGTGCGCCCGTCGCCCTGCACCCCGACCGAGCGCACGTCGGCGAGCAGCACCACCGGGCACTGCCAGATCGTGCGGTCGAGGCCTGCGACCGAGAGCTCCTCGCGGGCGATGGCGTCGGCGCGGCGCAGGGTCGCGAGCCGGTCCGCGTCGACCGCACCGATGATGCGGATCGCGAGGCCCGGGCCGGGGAAGGGCTGCCGGGCGACGATCGTCTCCGGCAGGCCGAGCTCGGTCCCGACGGCGCGGACCTCGTCCTTGAACAGCGAGCGCAGCGGCTCGACGAGCGAGAACTGCAGGTCGTCGGGCAGCCCGCCCACGTTGTGGTGGGACTTGATGTTCGCCGCGCCCGAGCCCCCGCCGGACTCGACGACGTCGGGATAGAGCGTGCCCTGGACGAGGAAGTCGACACCCTCGCCCTCGGCCAGATCCCGCGCGGCCCCCTCGAAGGACCGGATGAACTCCCGGCCGATGATCTTGCGCTTCTCCTCGGGGTCGACGACGTCGGCGAGCTCGCGCAGGAACACCTCGGCGGCGTCGACGGTCACCAGATCGACCCCGGTCGCGGCGACGAAGTCCCGCTCCACCTGGCCGCGCTCTCCCTCGCGCAGCAGCCCGTGGTCGACGAAGACGCAGGTCAGTCGGTCACCGATCGCCTGCTGGACGAGCGCCGCGGCCACCGCCGAGTCGACACCGCCGGAGAGCCCGCAGATCGCGCGACCCGCGGGGCCGACCTGCGCGCGGATCGCCTCGACCGTCTCGGCGACGATGTTCGCGGGCGTCCAGTCGGCGGTGATGCCCGCGACGTCGCGCAGGAACCGCTCGAGCACCAACTGGCCGTGCGGCGAGTGCCCGACCTCGGGGTGGTACTGCACCCCCGCGAGCCGCCGGTCGACGCACTCGAAGGCCGCCACCGGCGCCCCCCGCGACGACGCCGTCGTCGTGAACCCCTCGGGCGCGACCGTGACCCCGTCGCCGTGGCTCATCCACACCGGGTGCTCCTCGGGCAGGTCGCCGTGCAGCCGGCCCGGGTCGGTGACGTGCAGGTCGGTCCGGCCGTACTCCCGGTCCCCGGTGTGCGCGACGGTACCGCCGAGCGCCGAGGCCATGAGCTGGAACCCGTAGCAGATGCCGAACACCGGCACGCCGGTCTCGAACAGCGCCGGATCGATGCTCGGGGCCCCGTCGGCGTACACCGACGCGGGGCCGCCGGAGAGCACGATCGCGGCCGGGTCCTTGGCGAGCATGTCCTCGACCGCCATCGTGTGCGGCACGACCTCGGAGTAGACGGCCGCCTCGCGGACGCGACGGGCGATGAGCTGGGCGTACTGGGCGCCGTAGTCGACGACGAGGACGGGGTGCTCACCACTGCTGGTCACGCACTCCATTGTGGCCGATGACTTCCGCGCCCGACGCCGGTCCCACCAGCATGAGCACCGTGACCGCAGGTACCTGGCCGCTGATCCACGCGGAACGCGCCGCCCTCGTCGCCGACCTGTCCGACCTCCCCGACGCCGACTGGGCCCGACCCTCGCTGTGCACCGACTGGACGATCGAGGAGACCGTCGCCCACCTGGTGGCCGGCGCGAGCATCGGCCCGCTGCGGTGGTTGCGCAGCGTCCTCGGTGCTCGCGGGAACTTCGATCGCCACAACGCCCGCCGCCTCGCCGAGCACCGGGGCAGGACGCCCGGGGAGACCCTGGCTCGCTTCCGGTCGGTCGTCGGGAGCACGACCTGCCCGCCCGGGCCGGTCGAGATGTGGCTCGGCGAGATCGTCGTGCACGGCGCGGACGTCCGTCGCCCGCTGGGCCTCGCCCATGCGTCCCCGACGTCGACCCTGACCCCGCTCGCGGCATTCTTCGCGAGGCAGAACTCGACCGTGCGCAGTCGGACGAACGCGGCCGCGCTGCGGCTGGTGGCCGACGACGGGCCGTTCGCCGCCGGATCCGAGGACGACCCGCTCGTCACCGGCCCGACCCTCGCGCTGGTCATGGCGATGGCCGGCCGCGCGGTGTTCTGCGACGACCTCTCCGGGCCGGGGGTGGCGACGCTGCGGTCCCGGTGCGCCGCGGCCGCAGCATGATCACCGGGTACTCATCCGGGTCGGACCAGCTCCGGAGCCCTCTGAGTGCCCGGTGATCACCCGAGCGCGTCCCGCACCGCCGCCCGCGCCGATGCGACGTCCCGTGAGGCGAGCGCGGCCCCCGCCGCACGCTGCGCCGTCGCCAGGTCGACCGAGGCCACCCGTGCCGCCACCGGGGGCAGGGCCGACGCGGCCGCCGACAGCGACGTCACCCCGAGCCCCACCAGGACGACCGCCAGGGCCGGATCCGCGGCCGCCTCCCCGCAGACCCCCACCGGGGTCCCGGTGACCGAGGCCGCCCGGCACAGCTGGTCGAGCAGACGGAGGACGGCGGGCTGCCACGGGTCGTTGAACCCCGCGAGCGGCCCGGACTGACGGTCGGCGGCGAAGACGTACTGGGTGAGGTCGTTGGTGCCCACCGAGACGAAGTCGACCTCGGCGAGCAGTTCCGGCGCGTTGAGCACGGCGGCGGGCACCTCGATCATGACGCCGACCTGCCGGGCGCCCGCGGACCGCGCCCGGGCCACGAACCGGGCGGCCTCGTCGGCCGTCGAGATCATCGGGGCCATCACCCTGAGCTCGACACCGGCGTCGGCGGCGCCCCCGACCACGGCCGCGAGCTGGCGGTCCAGGACGCCCACCCGGTCGGCCGGGGCCCCGACCTCGTCGAACAGCCGCTGCCCGCGCACCCCGAGCGCGGGGTTCACCTCGGGCGCGGTGGCGAGGAAGGGCACCGGCTTGTCGGCGCCCGCGTCGAGGGTCCGCACCGTGATCGGCTTCCCGCGCAGCGGCGCCATCGTGGCGGCGTAGCCCGCGCGCTGGTCGGCCTCGGTCGGCTCGGTCGCCGCGGACAGGAAGGTGAGCTCGGTGCGCAGCAGGCCGACGCCCTCCGCGCCCAGCCCCGCGGCCTTCTCGGCGTCCTTCGCGTCCGCGATGTTGGCGACGATCGCGATCCGGCGTCCGTCGCGCGTCGTCACCGGGCCGTCGACCGCGGACGGGCCTGCGGCGGAGGTGTCGGCGCCGATCGCGGTCCCGGCCGGCACCTCGACGACCTCGCCCGCGACGCCGTCGACCCGCACCAGAGCGCCCTCGGCGAGGGTCGCGGCGCCGGGGCACCCGACGACGGCCGGGATCCCCAGTGAGCGGGCGAGGATCGCGGTGTGGCTGGTCGGGCCGCCCTCGACGGTGACGAGGGCGAGCGCCGTCGCCGGGTCGAGGGTGGCGGTGTCGGCCGGGGCGAGGTCGCGGGCGACGAGGACCGACGGCCGGTCGAGCGCCGGGACGCCCGGGGCGGGTACGCCGAGCAGTTCGGCGACGATGCGGTCACGGATGTCGGCGACGTCGCCCGCGCGCTCGGCGAGGTACCCCCCGGCCGCCTGCAGGGCGGTGACGAAGCGGGCCGCCGACTCGTGGACCGCGCGCGGGGCCGGTGTTCCGTGCTCGCGCACCAGTGCCGCGGCCGACCCGAGCAGCGCGGGGTCCTCGGCCATCATCGCGGTGGCGTAGAGGACATCGGAGACCTCCTCGGCCAGGCCCGGCGTGCCCGCCGTGTCCATCATCCGCGTCGACACGGCCGCGCCGGCCGGAGCGATGCGCGCCGCCTCCGGCTCGCGGCGGTCCTCCGGGACGGCCGGGCCCGCGGGCGGCTCGCCCCACGGCTCGGGCACACGCACGACCGGGCCGACGGCCGCGCCTGCGCTCGCCGGCGTCCCGGCAAGGGGCACGGCCGCCGTTCGCGTCTCGGTGCTCGTCATTCGGGAGCGCTCCCTCACGTCCGTGTGTCTGGTGCCGTGCCGAACGTACGACGACGACCCGTTGACAGTCCACAGGTAATCCCACAAACTTCCAACTAGAACCACACAGGCCGAGCGAAGAACGGAGGTGATCGGGCATGTACGCCGCGGAGCGCCACCAGGTCCTGGTCCGCCGGGCGCGGGAGCTCGGACGCCTGGAGGTCACGCAGGTCGCCGCCGAGCTCGGCGTCACGACCGAGACCATCCGGCGCGACCTCACCGCCCTGGAGCGCCAGGGCCTGCTGCACCGGGTGCACGGCGGCGCCATCGCGACCGACCGCCTCGAGATCGAGCCCGCCGTCGGGGTCCGCGAGATCACGCACCCCGACGAGAAGGACCGCATCGCCAAGGCCGCGGTCTCCGAGCTGGGCTCGGCCGCGACGATCCTGCTCGACGCGGGCACGACGACCGCGCGGGTCGCGACGCTCCTGCCCGACGACGTCGAGCTCACCGTCGTCACCAACTCCCTGCCGATCGCGACGGCGCTGGCCTCCCGCTCGCGGGTGACCGTGCACCTCATCGGCGGCCGGGTCCGCGGCACGACGATGTCGGCGGTCGACCGCTGGGCGCTGAAGACCCTCGAGAGCCTCAACTGCGACGTGGCGGTGCTCGGCACCAACGGCTTCTCCGTGGCGCGCGGGCTGACCACGCCGGACGTCGCCGAGTCCGCGGTCAAGGGCGCGATGGTGGCCGCCGCCGCACGGCGCATCGTCGTCGCCGACTCCAGCAAGTACGGCACCGACTCGTTCTCCCGCTTCGCCACCCTCGCCGACATCGAGACCCTCGTGACCGACGGCGACCTGCTCGAGACCCACCCCGAGGCGGCCGACGAGCTCCGCGCCGCCGGACCGGAACTGGTGATCGCGTGACCGGGGCGAGCGGAGCGACGGGGAAGATGACCGGCTCACCGACCAGGATCATCGTCACGGTCACGCCCAACCCGAGCCTCGACCGCACCGTCGAGATCCCCGAACTGATCCCCGGCGCCGTGCTGCGGGCGACCGCACACCGGGTGGACCCGGGCGGCAAGGGCGTCAACGTCTCCCGGGTCCTCGCCCGGTTCGGCCGCCCGACGCTGGCGATCATGCCCGGCGGCGCGGGCGAACTGGCCACCCTGCTGCGGCGCGCGGGTGTCCAGCCGGTGTCCACCCCCGCCGACGGCACGACCCGGGTGAACACCGCGCTCGTCGAGCCCGGCGGCGTCACGACGAAGGTCAACGAGCCCGGCGTGGCACTCACCGCGGCCCAGGTCGACGCCCTCGTCGACACCGTCCGCGTCCACGCCGCTCCGGCCGACTGGGTGGTGACGGCGGGCAGCGTCCCCGTCGGCGCCCCGGTCGACCTGCACGGTCGCATCGTCGAGGCCGCGCGTGCCGCGGGTGCCCGGGTCGCCGTCGACACCTCGGGCGACGCCCTGCGTGCCGCCGTCGCGGCGGGCCCGGATCTGATCAAGCCGAACGTCGCCGAGCTCGCCGAGCTGGTCGGCCACCCGCTCCCCCGCCTCGCCGACGTCCTCGCCGCGGCCCGGGATCTCGTCGCCGGCGGGATCGGCACCGTGCTGGTCAGCATGGGCGCGTCCGGCGCCCTCGTCGTGGACGGTGCCGACGACGGGGCCGCGTGGCACACCGCCGGCCTGCCCACACCGGTCCGCAGCACCGTCGGCGCGGGCGACTCCACCCTCGCCGGCTACCTGATCGCGATCACGGAGGGGCGGGCGGGCGACGTCAAACCGCCCGACGCCCTGGTCCACGCGGTGGCCTGTGGCGCAGCCGCGGTCGGCCTGCCGGGCACCGCGGTGCCCGGCCCCGCCGACGTCGACCTCTCGCACGTCCGTCCGGCCTCCGCCCCGGACGCCACCCTCGACCTCACCGGAGAGGCAGCATGAGCGCACTGATCACGGAGGACCTCGTCGACCTGCAGCTGCCGGCCGGCGGGAGGCGGGAGGTCGTCCGATCGCTCGCCGAGCGCCTCGTGAAAGCCGGGCGCGTCACCGACCTGGAGCAGTTCCTCGCCGACGTCGAGGCCCGGGAGGCCCAGATGCCGACGGGCCTCGACGGGGGCATCGGCATCCCGCACTGCCGCTCCGCCGCGGTCACCGAGCCCACCCTGGGCTTCGGCCGCAGCAGCGGCGGCGTCGACTTCGGGGCCGACGACGGCAACCCGGCCGACCTGGTGTTCCTCATCGCCGCGCCCTCCGGCGGCGGGTCCGACCACATGACCGTGCTGGCCGCGCTCGCCCGGCGCCTGGTCCGGAAGTCCTTCACCGGCGAGCTCCGTTCCACGACCGACCCGGCCGCCGCGGCCGACTTCATCGCGAAGGAGGTCTCGGGATGAAGATCGTCGCCGTGACCGCGTGCCCCACGGGCATCGCCCACACCTACATGGCCGCCGAGGCCCTCGAGGCCGCGGCCGAGGAGTCCGGGCACACCATCGCCGTCGAAACCCAGGGGTCGGCCGGCTCGACCCCGCTGACCGCCGAGCAGCTCGCGGAGGCCGACGTCGCGATCTTCGCGGCCGACGTCGAGGTCCGGGACAAGGGGCGCTTCGCGCACCTGCCGCTGGTCTCGGTCGGCGTCAAGAAGGCCATCAGCGGCGGGGACCTGCTCGTCGCCCAGGCCGAAGAACTGGCTGCGGCGGCGTCCGCGAGGCCCCCGGCCGGTTCGGCCCCCGCCGCGGTCCCGACCGGCGCGAAGGCCCCGGCCGGCCCCGGTGCCGCGTCGAAGGTCCGCGCCTGGTTGATGACCGGCGTCAGCCACGTCATCCCGTTCGTCGCCGCGGGCGGGCTGCTGATCGCCCTCGGCTTCGCCCTCGCCGGCTACCAGATCAACCTGCCCGACGACTCGCCGCTCTACGAGCAGATGCTCTCGGGCGGCTTCGACGCCGGCTCGGTCACCGCCTGGGGCGCCCTGGCCTTCGGCATCGGCACGGCGGCGTTCAACTTCCTCGTCCCGGTGCTCGCCGGCTACATCGCGTACGCCATGGCCGACCGGCCCGCGCTGGTGCCCGGCTTCGTCGGCGGCGCGATCGCGGTGACCACCCACGCCGGGTTCCTCGGCGGTCTGGTCGCGGGCTTCGTCGCCGGTGGCCTGGTCATGTGGATGAGGACCTGGAGGGTGCCCCGCGCGCTCGCCGGGATCATGCCGGTGCTCGTCATCCCGCTGCTCTCGACGGCCGCCGTCGGCCTGCTGATGTACGTCGTCGTCGGCCGCCCGATCGCCGCGATCACCGAGGGCCTGACGAACTGGCTCAACGGCCTCTCGGGCACCAACGCCGTGCTCCTGGGCCTGCTGCTCGGCCTGATGATGTGCTTCGACATGGGCGGCCCGGTGAACAAGGCGGCCTACACCTTCGCCGTCGCGGGCCTCTCGACCGGATCGGGCGGCGCGCTGACGATCATGGCCGCCGTGATGGCCGCAGGCATGGTCCCGCCGTTGGCGATGGCGCTGGCCACCGTCGTCCGGAAGTCCCTGTTCTCCGACGTCGAACGGGAGAACGGCCGGGCCGCGTGGCTGCTCGGCGCGTCCTTCATCTCCGAGGGCGCCATCCCGTTCGCCGCCGCCGACCCGTTCCGGGTCATCCCCTCGATCATGGTCGGGGGCGCGGTGACCGGGGCCCTCTCGATGACCCTCGGCGCGACCCTGCGCGCCCCGCACGGCGGCGTCTTCGTGGTGCCGCTGATGGGCAACCCACTGGGCTTCCTGGTCGCGGTCGTCGCCGGGACGCTCGTGGCGACGGCGCTGGTCGTCGCGCTGAAGACCTTCGCCCGCCGTCGCCCGGCCACCCCGGCCGCGCCCGCCGACATCTCTGCCACCGCATCCGCCACCGAGCGCGAGACCGCAGGAGCCACCGCATGAGCACCACGTTGGACACCAGCACCCAGGAAGGCGCCATGATCGAGCGCACCGTCGTCGTCGCGACCCAGATCGGCCTGCACGCCCGGCCGGCCGCGGTGTTCTGCAAGGCGGCCGCCGCGCAGCCGGCCGGGGTCACGCTGGCCACCGCGGAGGGCGACAGCGCCGACGCCCGCAGCATGCTCTCCGTGCTCGGGCTCGGTGTGCGGGGCGGGCAGCAGGTCACGCTCTCCGCGGACCCGGACACCGCGGGGGCCCAGGCCTCGGTGGACGCCCTGGCCGAGCTGCTGGCCACCGACCTGGATGCCTAGCCACCCACCCGATAATTGCGCCGCGGCCACCTTACGGTGAGCAGCGGGCGTATCGAGCCGATAGTGGCTCGATCGCGACCCTGCCGGCTACAGGGCGGACGGCAGCACGCTGGTGGTACTGGTGAGGTCGACGCTGCCCTCGACGACGCTGCGGGCGAGCTCGGTCAACCGCAGCCCGTGGCTGCGGGCGTGGGCGCGCAGGACGCTGAACGCCTCATCAGGGCTGGTGTCGGCCTGATTGGCGATCATGCCTTTGGCCTGTTCGATGATGACGCGGCTGGTCAAGGCGCCCTGGAGTTGTTCGGCGACGGTCTCGGCCTGACGCACCGCGCGCTCGTGCAGCAGCCCGATCGTCGCGGCGTCGGCGAGCGCCTGACCCAAGCGGACGTCGGGCTCGTCGAGGGTATGCGGCTCGGTGGCCAACAGGGTGAGTACGCCGATTACCTGGTTGCGGTGGCGCATCGGCAGGGCGTGCGCAGCCTGAAACTCGGCCTCCTCCGCGCCGGCGGCGAATCGGGGCCACCGCAGGCGGGCGGTCTCGCTCCGGAGGTCTTCGCTGACGACAGCCTCGCCACTGTGCAGGCAGTCCACGCACGGGCCGGCGTCTATAGCCACCGCGAAGAGCTCGAGCAGCCGAGCGCGCTCGGACGAGGCGGCGGCCACCGAGAGCCCATCACCGTTGCCGTCGGTCAGGATCACGCCGGCCGCAGTGACGCCGAGCAGCTCGACGCTGCGCTCCGCGAGCATGGTCAACATGTCCAGCGCGTCGAACTCACGCACCAAGGTGTCGGTGACCGACAGGAAGGTGTCGATGATCTGAAGTTCGCGGCCGTTGCTCATCGGTATCTCTCCGCTTCGAGGCAGGCACACGGGCAGCGCGAGCTGCTCGTCGTCTTTCACCTTGCCCGAAACCCTGGGTCCAGGGGCCGCGGGGCCGAAGTGGAATACCCGCCCAGCACCAGGTTGAAAACCTGCTCCCGGTACCGGGCCGGCGTGTACGACCGGCCCGGGCAGCTCACCGAGACGACCCGTTTCACTCCCAGCTTTCGCCGCGTAGTCGTCGCCGGGTGCGACGTCATCGGTGGCCTGGGCGATCCAGCTGAGGTCGCTCGCCGCGGAGAGCGCCGCGCCGCGGGTGCGCCTGCACGACCTGCGCCACCTCGCGGCGACGCTGATGCTTGCCAATGGCGTCCCGCGCAGTTCGGCGCGGTGTAGCTACCGACGCACGGACAGCCCAACCCGCTGGAACTCCTTGAGGTCGGAGTAGCCGGTCTTCGCCATGGCCCGGCGCAGCGCCCCGAACAGGTTGACGGTCCCGTCCGCCCGGGGTGCCGGGCCGCGCAGCACGGCCGCGAGATCGGTCCCGTGCTGGGGCACCGGCACGACGGCGGAGCGGGGCAGGTTCGGGTGCGCGGCCGCGGACGTCCAGTACCAGCCGCCACCGGGGGCCTCGTCGGCGCCGGCGAGCTGCTCGCCGAGCATCACCGCGTCCGCGCCGCAGGCGATCGCCTTGGCCATGTCGCCCGAGGTCGCCATCCCGCCGTCGGCGATGACGTGGACGTAGCGCCCGCCGGTCTCGTCGAGGTAGTCCCGGCGCGCGGCCGCCGCGTCGACCAGCGCCGTCGCCATCGGCACCCCGATACCCAGGACCGCGTCGGTCGACGTCGAGGCCGCCTGCCCGTAGCCCACGATCACCCCGGCCGCGCCGGTCCGCATGAGGTGCATCGCCGTCCGGTAGTCACCGACCCCGCCCGCGACGACGGGGACGTCCAGCGACTCGATGAAGTCCTCGAGGTCGAGCGGGGCCTCACCCTCGTCGGCTGCCCCGATGGTCGAGCTCCGCTCCGCTTCGTCTCCGCCGACGTGCTCGGCCGAGATGATCGTCCCCTGCACCACGAGGATCTCGACGCCCGCCGACAGGAGCGTCGGGGTGAGCTCCCGTGCGTGCTGCGGGCTGACACGCGCGGCGAGCGTGACGCCGGCACCGCGCACCCGCTCGAGCGCCTCGGTGAGCAGGTCGGTGCGCAGCGGGGCGGCGTGGAGGCGCTGGAGGTCGCCGAGCGCGCCCATCGGGTCCTCCGCCGCCCGCTGGGCGACCTCGACCAGCGCCTTGTCCGGCTCGGCGTGCCGCGCCCACAGCCCCTCGGCGTTGAGCACCCCGAGCCCACCGAGCTCGCCCACCGCCACCGCCGTGGCGGGGGAGACCACCGCGTCGGTCGGGTGGGTCAGCAGCGGCAGGTCGAAGCGGTAGGCGTCGAGCTGCCACGCGGTCGACACCGCCGACGACGACCGCGTCCGCCGCGACGGGACGATGTCGAGATCGTCGAAGGTGTAGCTGCGTTGGGCGCTGCGGCCCCGGCCGATCTCGACCTGCTCGCGCATGGTGCCCTTTCTGCCCCCGGTCAGCGCCCGCCGTAGTTCGGGGCGACCGCCGTCATCGTCACGTGGTGGGGGTGGCTCTCGGCGAGGCCCGCCGCGGTGATCCGCACCATGTGCGCGGACTGCAGCTCGGCCGTCGACCGGGAACCGGTGTACCCCATGGCCGCCCGCAGGCCGCCGACCAGCTGGTGGGTGACCTGCGCGAGCGGGCCCCGGAAGGGTACGCGCCCCTCGACACCCTCGGGGACCAGCTTGTCGTCGGAGAGCACGTCGTCCTGGAAGTAGCGGTCCTTCGAGTAGGACCCCTGCGCTCCGCGGGTCTGCATCGCGCCCAGCGAGCCCATCCCGCGGTAGGTCTTGAACTGCTTGCCGTCGACGAGCACCAGCTCGCCCGGCGTCTCGGCCGTTCCCGCGAGCAGCGACCCGAGCATGACCGTCGACGCCCCCGCCGCGATCGCCTTCGCGATGTCCCCGGAGGACTGCAGGCCGCCGTCCCCGATCACCGGGACCCCCGCGGGGGTCGCGACCGAGACGGCCTCGGCGATCGCCGTGATCTGGGGGACGCCGACCCCGGCGATGATGCGGGTGGTGCAGATCGAGCCGGGCCCGACGCCGACCTTGATCCCGTCGGCACCCGCGTCGACGAGGGCCTGCGCCCCCGCCCGCGTGGCGACGTTGCCGCCGACGACGTCCACCCGCTCGCCCAGCTCCTGCTTGAGCTTGGCGACCATCGCGGTCACCGCGCGGGAGTGGCCGTGGGCGGTGTCGACGACGAGCACGTCCACCCCGGCGTCGACGAGCGACATCGCGCGGGTCCACGCGTCGTCCCCGACGCCGACCGCGGCGCCGCAGAGCAGCCGGCCGTCGGGGTCCTTGGTGGCCATCGGGTACTGCTCGGTCTTGACGAAGTCCTTGACCGTGATGAGCCCGCGCAGCACGCCCGCGCCGTCGACGAGGGGGAGCTTCTCCACCTTGCGGCGTCGCAGCAGGCCCAGCGCGGCCTCGGCGGTGACACCGACCTGGGCGGTGACCAGGTCCGAGGACGTCATCACCTCGCGCACCTGGCGGGTGTGGTCGACCTCGAAGCGCATGTCGCGATTCGTGATGATGCCCACCAACCGGCCCTCGGGATCGGTGACCGGGAGCCCCGAGATCCGGAAGCGGGCGCAGAGGGCGTCGACGTCGGCGAGGGTGTCCTCGGGCGAGCACGTCACCGGGTCGGTGACCATGCCGGCCTCGGACCGTTTGACGACCTCCGCCTGCGCGGCCTGCTGTTCCGCGGGCAGGTTGCGGTGGAGCACGCCCATGCCCCCGTGGCGGGCCATCGCGATCGCCATCCGGGCCTCGGTGACGGTGTCCATCGCCGAGCTGACCAGGGGAATCCGCAACGAGACGTTCTTCGAGAGGCGGGCCGACGTGTCCGCCTCGGACGGCACGACATCCGATTCGGCGGGCAACAGCAGGACGTCGTCGAACGTCAGGCCGAGCAGCCCGTACTTCTCCGGTACGCCGGGGTCCGTCAGCACCATGCCCCCGATGCTAGCCGTGCCCGCATGGTGATCCCCGTCGCAGCCGGGCAGCCGTGTCGATCTCCGCACGTCCATCGCCCGCCCACCCGCTCGGGCACCCGCCGGGTCGGGGGCCCGCAACCGGTAGGTTCGGGGACGTGCCGTACGAAGCCCTGCCGCCGGACCCGTTCGCGGGTGACCCGTCGGACCCCTCTCGGATGCTCGACGCGCTCCACGACGTCGCGGCACCGGAGGACCTGCCGCTGGACGACGAGGAGCGCGACGAGGTCGTCGCCGACCTCGGGGACCTCGCGGTGTTCCAGGCCCTGCTCGCCCCGCGCGGTATCCGGGGCGTCGTCGTGGAGTGCGAGGACTGCGAGGAGCAGCACTTCCACGACTGGGACCTGCTGCGCGCGAGCCTCCAGCAGCTGCTCGAGGAGGGCCACATGCGCCCCCACGAGCCCCCGTTCGACCCGGACCCGGCCGCCTACGTGACGTGGGAGTACTGCCGCGGCTTCGCGGACGCGACGCTCGCCGAGCAGTGACCGGCGACAGCGCGCCGAAGACGCCGCGCTGACGACACCGCTCTGACGACGACGGGCCCGGCTCCCCCGAGGGGGAACCGGGCCCGTCGTCGTGCGTGCCTAGTTGGAGGGCGGCACCGGCGTCGTCGTCGTCGTGTCCGGAGCGCTCTTCGGGCTCGGCCCGTCGGGCGGGGTGCCCTTCGTCGTCGTGTCGTCCGGAGCCGGGCTCGGCTTCTCCGGGCTGGGGCTCGACTCGACCGGAGCCTGGGGCTTCGGCTTCGACGGCTTGTCCGAATCGCCGCCGTTGCTGCTCGACTGCGACGTCCCCCGGCTCCCGCTGCTCGGGTCCTCCGTGGCGGACGACGGCTCGGTCGGGGCCTTGGGCTCGAGCGACTTGAGCGCGTCCTCCCGCTGCTGCTGCAGCGCAGGCTGGTCGTCCGGCTGGGCGGCCTGTATCTGGCCCGCCGCGCTCTGGAGCAGCGACTTCGCCGTCGCCGGGTCGCCGTTGCGGATCGCGGTGTTGGCCTGGTCGATCGTCGCGCGGGCCTCCTGGGCCTTCTGCGCGTTGTCGGCGTGCTCGGAGAAGAGCACCTTGGTCAGCCCGAACATCGCGTCGCCCGGCTCCGCCGAGTGCACCGCCACCGTGAGGCCCGAGAGCGCCACGGCGATGGCCGCGGCGGCCACGGCGAACGGCATCCGCCTGCGGGCGCGGCCGGCCCGGCGGTCCCGCGCGGCGTGTCCGGCCTCCACGGCCTCGGACGCCTCGTCGAGGTTCACCAGCTCCGGCATCGGGTCGGCCTCGATATCGGCCTTCCACGCGGCGAGGATGGTGGCGAGATCATCGTCGTCCTGCCCCGGACGCCCGAAGACGTCTCCGCTCCCACCGAGGCCACCGGAGACCGCCCCGCCGGCGATGGCATCGAGCAGGGCGTCGTCGGCGCGGACCGCGGCGAGGTCCACCGGCCCGTCGACGAGATCGTCACCAGCACCGAAAGCGCGGTGACCACCCACCTAACTCACCTCTTCCGAGATCGCGGACACGGCGGTCCGCAGCTTGGACAATGCGCGGTGCTGTGCCACCCGTACCGCTCCGGGTGTGGACTCGACCGCTTCCGCGGTCTCCTCCGCCGAGAGCCCGACGACGACACGCAACACGAGGATTTCCCGCTGTTTGGGTGGCAGTGTGTCGAGCAGTTGACCCATCTGGACGGACAGCGCACCGTTCATCGCGCGCTGCTCCGGCCCGTCGTGCGGGTCGAGTTCCTCGGGCAGCTCGGAGACGGGTTCGGATCGGTTCCGCGCCACCGAGCGATGGGCGTCGACCACCTTGTGCGCCGCGATCCCGTAGACGAAGGCGAGGAACGGACGGCCCTGGTCGCGGTAGCCGGGCAGCGCGGTCAGCACGGCGAGGCACACCTCCTGGGCCACGTCATCGGCCGAGACCGACGACCGTTCCTGCCGGCCGATCCTCGCGCGGCAGTAGCGCACGACGAGCGGACGGATGATCGCGAGAACACGGTTGAGAGCCGAGCGGTCGCCGTTGTTGGCGGCGGCCACCAGCCTCTCGAGGTCGTTCCCTGACTCGGTCATCGCTCCCCGTGGCCCCGGCGTTACGCGCGGAGGTGTGACTCGCAGGTCCACCTCGGTCCGTGGTGCCACCGCAGTGGGTGGTACGGAGGGGTCACCGTACCGCTCAGGCGGATGGCTCGCGCCATGTCCGCCAGACGGGTTTGCCCGATCCGGCACACGCCAGCGGTCCGCGGCCCGATGGACGGCACGCGGTGTTCCGATCGCCGGGGTGGGCAGATCGTCCGGGGGAGGGGTGCCCCCCGGCTCGGGACGGGCGGGGTCGGAGGCCCCGTACGGCGGGGTCGACCCGGGGGCGGACGGCCGCGCCACCCGGAGCGGCTGTACACGCACCGGGCGGGGCCGGGCGGTCAGGAGACCAGGCCGCGGCGGAAGCCGTGAGCCACGGCCTGCGCCCGATCGCGCACGCCCAGCTTGCGGAACAGCCGCCGGGCGTGGGTCTTGACGGTGTCCTCGGACAGGTAGAGCTCCCGGCCGATCTGGCCGTTGCTCTTGCCCTGGGCCATGCCCCGCAGCACCTGGAGCTCGCGCTCGGTGAGCTGGACGCCCGAGTCGGAGGGCGTCCGCGGCGCGGGCACCGAGGTGCTGGCGAGGGTGTGCGCGAGAGCGGCGACCAGTTCCGGCCGCGACGCGTCCCAGCGCAGGTAGCCCCGGGCTCCGCCGGCGATCGCGGCCGCGATGCTGCCGGAGTCGTCGGGCGCGCCGAAGACGATGACGTTGGCCTGGGGGTGCGCGGCGACGAGCCGACGGGTCGCCTCGACCCCGGTCGGCACGGCGCGCTGCGTCCCCACGAGGACGACGTCGACGCTCTGACGGGAGAAGCGGGTGAGCAGTTCGTCGCCATGGGCGACGCAGTCGATGCGGTGGACTCCGGGGACGGCCGACATCACGCGGGTCAGTCCTTCACGCACACTGCGGCGGTCGTCGCAGATCAGGACCGTCGTCACGGAAGCTCCTCCCTGCAGCGCTCCTGCAGACGGTTGGCGGGCACTACTGGTCATCGGCGCGACTCCCGGAGACCTTGAGTCCGATCCGTGGTTTTCCCGTGCCGGATCCGCGACCCGCGCCATGACTGCTCCCTCGTCCCGTCTCCCGGGGTGACCGTCAGAACGTCTCGCTGCGACGGTCACGCCCGGTCCCCTCCTCGACAACGGCTCCGGGGCCGACCGGTCACGGTCGACCCTTCACCGCGGACCGGATTTCCGCCACCCACACGGACCACCGGCCACGCAGTGCTTCGGGGCATGATCACGGATGGTGGTCGTTTCGGCAAGTCCCGTCACCGTCCGGAATCGGTGTTCCCGCACGAGGATGCTGGCCATCCCGCGTCCGGACGAACGACCGGTCGGCGGCCTACCCAGGGGGACGGGTCACATCCGATCCATCTTGTACCGCCTGCCGCGCCGGTCATAGGGTCGGCCCACGGTCGCCCTCCGCGCGGCCGCGGGCACGGACGGTGACTGGCCGGCCGGGCCCGAGCTCGTGGTGGGAACGACGTCGAGGATCCACGCCCGCGGTCCCCGCGGCCCACCACCGTCAGGACGAGGAGGTGGTCGAGATGGCCGACGTCCGTCGACTCCCCGGCCCCAACGCCGATGTCTGGGACTGGCAACTCCACGCGGCGTGCCGCGGCATGGACAGCACGTTCTTCTTCCACCCCGACGGCGAGCGGGGCCCGGCCCGGGCCAGCCGCGAGCGCCGAGCGAAGGCCGTGTGCGAGAGCTGCCCCGTCATGGAGCCGTGCCGCACGCACGCCCTCGCGGCCGGCGAGCCCTACGGCATCTGGGGCGGTCTCTCGGAGTCGGAGCGGACCGGCTCCCGGTCCCGGCACCGCGGCATCGCCGTGGGCTGACGCACTCACGGCGCCGACGACCGACGCGGAAGGGCCCGGCCGAACCGGCCGGGCCCTTCGCGTCGGTCGACCAGGAATCAGTGCCCGTGGCCGTGCCCGTGGCCGTGGCCACCGGCAGCCGCGGCGGGCTCCTCCTCGGGCTTGTCCACGATCGCGCTCTCGGTGGTGAGCACCATGCGCGCGATCGAGACCGCGTTCTCCAGCGCCGACCGCGTGACCTTCACCGGGTCGATGATCCCGGCGGCCATGAGGTCCCCGTACTTCTCGCTCGCGGCGTCGTAGCCGACGCCCCAGCCCCCGTCGGCGACCTTCGCGGCCACGACGGAGCCCTCGAGCCCGGCGTTCGAGGCGATCGCCTTGAGCGGCGCCGAGAGCGCGCGGCGGACCAGCGCGACACCGGTGGCCTCGTCGCCGGTGCGGCCGAGGCCGTCGGCGAGCGCGGCCGAGGCGTGCAGCAGCGCCGCACCCCCGCCCGGCACGATGCCCTCCTCGACCGCGGCCCGGGTGGCGGCGACCGCGTCCTCGATGCGGTGCTTGCGCTCCTTGAGCTCGGTCTCGGTGGCCGCGCCGACCTGGATCACCGCGACACCGCCCGCGAGCTTCGCGAGGCGCTCCGAGAGCTTCTCCTTGTCCCAGTCGGAGTCGGAGTCGGCGATCTCGTGGCGGATCTGGGTGACGCGGGCCTCGACGGCCACCTTGTCCCCACCGCCCTCGACCAGCGTCGTCGCGTCCTTGGTGACCACCGCGCGCCGGACGGTGCCCAGCACGTCGAGGCCCGCCTCGGACAGCTTCAGCCCGACCTCGGGGTTGATCACCGTGGCGCCGGTGGCCGCGGCGAGGTCGTCCAGGAACGCCTTGCGCCGGTCCCCGAAGAACGGCGCCTTGACCGCGCAGATCTTCAGGGTCTTGCGGATGGCGTTGACGACGACGGTCGAGAGCGCCTCGCCCTCGAGGTCCTCGGCGACGACCAGCAGCGGCTTGCCGGACTCCACGACCTTCTCCAGCAGCGGGAGGAGGTCCTGGATCGAGCTGATCTTGTCGCGGTGCAGCAGGACGTGCGCGTCCTCGAGCACCGCCTCCATCGACTCGTTGTCGGTGGCGAAGTACGGCGAGAGGTAGCCCTTGTCGAACTGCAGGCCCTCGGTGATCTCGAGCTCGGTGGCGAGGGTCGAGGACTCCTCGATGGTGATGACACCGTCCTCGCCGACGCGCTCCATGGCCTCGCCGATGAGGTCACCGATCGTCTGGTCGCGCGAGGCGACCGCGCCGACCGAGGAGATGCCCTTCTTGCCGTCGACCGGGGTGGCGTGCTCGCGCAGCACCGCGGTGATCTTCTCGGCCGCGGCCGCCATGCCCGCGCCGAGGGCGGTCGGGTTCGCGCCGGCGGCGAGGTTGCGCAGCCCCTCGGCCACGAGGGCCTGGGCCAGCACGGTCGCCGTCGTGGTGCCGTCACCGGCGACGTCGTTGGTCTTGGTCGCGGCGGTCTTGGCCAGCTGCACGCCGAGGTTCTCGAAGGGGTCCTCGAGGTCGATCTCGCGC
>NZ_DASXJS010000190.1:0-10373 GCF_036497245.1 Actinomycetospora sp.
CCGCGAGCAGACCTGCAGGATGTGCGCGGTGTGGAAGCGCAGCAGCAGCTGCACCCGCGGCTCCGACGGCAGGTCGATCGCGCAGACGTCCCAGAGCTCGGTCCAGGCCGACTCGTGCTCGGCGTAGGCCTCGGCGAAGTCCGGGTAGCGCTCCACGTGCCGCCCGGCCGCGGTGAGCGTCTCGGTGATGGCGTTGTCATGGCTGGTGAAGAACGAGACCAGCTTCTCGACCTTGATCGACTCGCCCTCGTGGGCCTCGAGCTCGAGGACCTGCTGGATGTAGTCGTTCATCTGGTGCAACGTGCGGCGGGGCTCGACGGCCTGCCAGGACCGGCCCCGGCTGCGCGCCAACCGGGTGCGGGCGGCCTCGGAGATGTAGAGGTTCGACTGCCGGGTGCGCACCTTGAGGGCGATGACCTCGGGGCCGAACGTGCGCGGGGTGACCGGGTCGAGGTGGCGGCCCTCGAGGTCGCGGTAGCGGGCCACCATGTCGTTGTCGACGCGGCCGTCGATCGCCGAGACGATCCCGACGTTGCCCGACCAGTTCTCCGGGGTGAGCACCCACTCCAGCGCCGCCTGGTGACTGTGCGCCATCGACACGAAGCGCCTGCTGCGCAGCGTCGTCTCGCGTCCCTTGCGGTCGCGGAACCGGAAGTGCCTGCTGACCGTGGCGGTCCGGATGTCGAAGCTGTGGCGGTACTCGAGCACCTCGACGTTGTCGAGGGTGATCGCCTCCTCGCCCTCGATGCGCAGCATCAGGACGAGCCAGTTCGGCAGGTTGACTAGGTCCTCGTTGAGCACCGGCCTGCCGCCGAGGATCGTCGTCTCGCGGTTGTAGGCGCCGTGGGCGTAGGTCCCCGCGTAGTGCCCGGGCGGGTCGGTGTCCTCCCACTCGGCCGCGCCGCGCGTGCAGAAGTAGCCGTTGCCGGTGGAGGACAGCGCCTCGCGCAGGCCCTCCTCCTCGGGTTCGACGCCCTCCCAGGTCAGGGTCCAGCCGTCATCAGCGCCGTGGGCGCCACCGGCTACATCGTGGTCGGTCGCGGGACTGCTCACCGCGGTCTCCTCCCGGCTCGGGGCGTGGGCATGGTCGTGCGCGGGGGCGGCTCGGCCACCCGCGTGGCGCGGCGGGGCCCGGTCATCGGGCCAGCCCGTCGAGGAACCGGGCGACCCCGTCGACGTCGGCGAGCACGGCCGAGGCCGCGGTCTCGCGCGCGGGCGCCTCGGCCGGATCGATGACCAGCACCCCGAGCCCGCCGTCGGCGATGCTGGGCGCGACGAAGGCGTCCTCGTCGGTGACGTCGTCGCCGAGGTAGATCGGGAGCACGTCCGGCCCGCGCAGGTCGAGGACCCCGAGCAGGTGCTCGACGGCCCGGCCCTTGTTCCAGTCGATCTTCGGTTGGATCTCGTGGACGAACTTGCCCGGGGTGACCCGCAGCTCGCCCGGATGGGCCGCGAGCACCCCGTCGACGAGCTCGGACACCTCGCCGTGCCGGGCCGGGTCCACCGCGCGGTAGTGCAGTGCGACCGAGGCGTGCTTGGGCTCGACGAGGGTCCCCTCGATCGCGGCCGCCCGGTCGGTGACCTCGGCGGTGACCTTCTCGACGAGCTCCTCGAACCCCGACGACGCGTCATGGGTGATCGTCCCGGTGCGCGGGCTGTGGATGTCGAAGCCGTGGCTGCCCGCGACGATCAGGTCGTCGAGGCCCATGAGCTCGGTGACGACGCCGCGGTCGCGCCCGGACACGACGCAGACGCTGGTGCGCTGCGCGAGGTCCGAGACGATGCGCCGCATCCCGGGCGTCATCACGGCGTCGGACGGGTTGTCGACGATCGGGGTGAGCACGCCGTCGTAGTCCAGGAAGACGGCCGGGGCCCGACCCTCCCCCCGGGCGGCGAGCACCGTCTCCGGGGAGGGCAGCTCGGACGCACGAGGGCTCATCGATCCGACCTCCCCGTCGTCGTACGCCCGCACCGGTACCGGTCTGTGACGCGGTTCACAGGCTAGGTCCGCGTGCTCTCGCGGTCAACGGATGAACACATGGCCGCGATCCTGACACGCGTCGGTGACGCGTGCCCGTGCGCTCACCCGCGCGAGGCCAGCACGTGCTCACCCGCGAGCGCCACGGCGCCGAGGACGTGGGCCCGTGCCCCGAGCTGGGCCGCGACGACCTCGACGCCCTCCGCCGCGCCGGGGAGCGCCCACCGGTCCAGGGCGGCGTGCAGCGGGTCGATCAGCAGGCTCCCCGCCTGGGCGAGCTCGCCGCCGACGACCACGCGCGCGGGGGTCAGGAGGCTGCACAGCCCGCCGAGGGCGCGCCCGACGTGGCCGCCGGTGTCGGCGAGCACGCGGCGTGAGGGTGCGTGCCCGCCGCGGGCGCGCGCGACCACCTCCGCGATCGAGAGCGGGCTGCCGAGCAGCGGCTCGAGCAGCCCGACCACCGTCGTCGTGGACGCCCAGGTCTCCAGGCAGCCACGGTTGCCGCAGCGGCAGACCGTGCCGCCCGGACCCCCGGTGGGGCCGCCCGCATCCTCGGCCACGACGACGTGACCGAGCTCGCCCGCGGTGCCGGAGCGCCCCCGGTAGGGACGTCCGTCGAGGACGAGGCCCGCTCCGACCCCGTCGGAGAGCTTGAGATACACGGCGTCGCGGACCCCCCGGAGCGCCCCCCACGCCTGCTCGGCGAGGGTGCCGAGCATGGCGTCGTTGTCGACGGCGACCGGCACGCCCAGGTTCGCGGCGGCCCGGGCGGCCGCGTCGACGCCGACCCAGCCGGGCAGGATGCCCGGCTCCCCGACGGACCCGCTGCGGGCGTCGACGGGCGCGGGCAGCCCGATGCCGACCCCGAGGAGCGCGCCGCGCCCGACCCCCGCCTCGGCGAGCGCCCCGTCGAGCAGCTCCTCGGCGGCCCGGAGCCCGTCGTCGGCGCCGTGGCCCTCGGGCAGCCGCGCGTCCCGCTCGGCGAGCAGGTCCGCGGGCGGGGCGGGCTCGCCGGGCCGACCCGACGCCGACCTGCTGAACGTGTCCGCCGCCCGGGCGAGGCCGACGCGGACGTGCCGGTGGCCGAAGTCCACCCCCGCGAGATATCCCGCGGGCGCGACGAGGCGCACCGCGCGGACCCGCCGGCCGCCACGCACCGTCGTCGTCGCGGTGAGGCTGCCCGCGCCGACGAGGTGGCGCACGATGTTCGAGACGGTCGCCGGGGCGAGCCCGGTGGCCGCGGCGATACCCGACTGCGTGGGTTCCCCGGCGGCGAGCACCGCATCCAGCACGCGGCGACGGTTCGCCTCACGCAGGCCCGCCGGGGATCCGGGCCCTGCCGCGTTCATTCGATGAACATAACTCGCCACTGTGTCCCATGTCACGGTCCGAACGAGCCAACCTTCCCGCGATGGGCCACCCGCCCGGCCGGCGTCGTACACCGGAGCACCGCTAGCGTCCGTTCGGTGGATGACCGGCTCCCCGAGCTCCGCCAGGCCGTCATCGACGCGCTCGACGCGAGCCGCTCCGCCTCCCAGGTCTACGACGCCGACGGCCGCCTGTGCTGGGTCTCCGAGCAGATGCTGGAACTCGCCGGGGCGGACCCCTCGACCGAGGTCGGCTACGGCATGCACGTCGGCGAGGGACTCGAGTTGCCGCTGTGGTCCTCGATGCTCGCCGGGCCGGCCCGGCGCGCGCTGCGCGAGGACCTCGAGCGGCGCTTCGCCACCGACAGCGAGCTCGCGCCGATCTGGGTCTCCCCCGTCGAGCTGAACCTGGCGCACCGGCGGCGTCCGGTCGGGATGCTCGGCCTCACGGTGCGCGCGGCGGACGGGACGTTCGCCGGCACCGCCCTGGTGTTCGCGCCGCTGCTGCCCGCGCGCGTGCTCGCCCTGGTGAGCGAGGGCGACGAGGCGATGTTCACGCGCATGGCCGACCTCACCGAGCCCCGCCGACGCCCCGCGGCGGTGCTGTTCGCCGACATCGACTCCTCCGGGCACCTCTCCCGCCTGCTCCCCACGCCGGCCTACTTCGAGCTGATTCGCCGGTTCACGACGGCGTTCGACGACCTCGTCGCCCGGCACGGCGGCATCGTCGGCAAGCACGCGGGCGACGGCGCGAGCGCGTTCTTCCTCGCCTCGTGCGCCGACGGGGACGCGCACCCGGCCGAGTCGGACGCCGCGGGCGGCGCCCTCGCCGTCGCGCTCGCCTTCCCGGCGTCGGTGCGCTCGATCGTCGAGGAGCTCGGCGAGGAGGGCGTCGGGGTCGCGGTGGCCGACTGCCGCGTGAATCTCGGCGTGCACTGGGGCGCCAACCTCTACATCGGCCAGGTCGTCACCGGCGGCCGCCTGGAGGTCACCGCGCTGGGCGACGAGGTCAACGAGTGCGCCCGCATCGAGCAGGTCGCGACCGGCGGGCAGACCCTGGTGTCGAAGACCGTCGTCGAGCGACTCGACGCCGGGGCGGCCGGCGAGCTGGGAATCGACCCGATGACCCTGACCTACCGGGTGCTCGCCGACCTCGCCGGAGCGGACCGGAAGGCGCTGCGCGACGCGGGTTCGCTCGCCGTCGTGGATCTCGCGGCCTCCGCGCAGGACAATTGACCCGTGACGGACGTCGAGGCGTGGTCGGAGTTCGCGGTGGCCACGGCCGGGGCGGCCGCAGCCCTGGCCGGACTGCTGTTCGTGGCCTTGTCGATCAACCTGTCGGCGGTCCTCGCCTCGCCGCGCACCACGGCACGCGCCGCCTCCACCCTCATCCTGCTCGCGTCCCCGGTGTTCCTCTCGCTCACCCTGCTGGTGCCCTTCGAGTCGTCGACGGCCGTCGGCGTGGTGCTCCTCGTCCTCGCGGCGCTCGCCGCGGGGGCCCTGGGCACACTGCTGCCCCGGCCCACCGAGCAGGTCCCGCTCCCGGCCTGGATGCTCGCGACCGTGCTGCCCCCGATCGTGCTGTGCGGGGGCACGCTCCTCGCCGGGCTGGGGCTCCTGATCGGGGGCCTCGGCGGGCTGATCTGGCTGGCGCCCGCGATCGGGTTCTCGCTGTTCGGCGGGCTGGTGGGCGCCTGGGTGCTGCTGGTGGAGATCCTGCGCTAGCCGTTCGTGCGCGGCGCGAGGCGGAGCCGGTCCGGCGCTCACCAGCCGTGCTGGGTCAGCCAGTGCTCGCTGATCGTGCGGCGGGCCTGGTTGCCCAGCGAGCCGGTGCCGAGGATGTCGTACGCGTGGTTCGCGTACGGCAGCCGGACGAGCGTGGCATCCACCCCGGCGGCCCGCGCCTGGTCGACGAACCGCTCCACGCCACCCGGCGGGACGAGCTCGTCGCCGGTCGGACCGATGACGAGGGTGGCCGGCGCGCGCGGGGTGATCGCCGGCCCGCCGGAGACCGCGCGGTAGCGGTCGGGCACCTGCTCCGGTGTGCCGCCGGTGTAGAGCTGCGCGAGGTAGGCGCCGGGCGTGCCGGGCTGTCCCGGGAAGTGGCCGTGCGCGTAGGCGTCGAGCAGATCGACCGCCGGGTACTGCACGAGCACCCCGCGCGGCACCGGCACCACGCCCCCGCACGACGAGGGCTGCGTCCCGGACGCCGCGTGGTAGCCGACCGACACCGCGAGCTGCCCGCCCGCGGAGTCCCCGGCCAGGACGATGCGACCGGGATCGCCGCCCCGGCCGGGCGCCAGCGCGGCGACCTTCGTCAGCGCGCACGCGACCTGCGGGCCGGCGACGTCCCAGGTCGGGCGGGTGCCGGTGGACAGGGTGTACGCAACGCTGACGGCGAGACGGCCCCGGTCGGCGAACCAGCGCATGTCGTCGGTGTTCCCGAGCTCCGAGCCGCCGTTCCACCCCCCGCCGTGGACGTAGACGAGCACGGGGGCGGGCCCGGTGGCGCCGCGCGGATCCCAGAACGCAGCGTGCAGCCCGACGCCGTCGGGGCCGGTCGAGTACACGGGGTCGCCGTCGGGCAGTGCGAACCCGGAGGAGGGGACGATCGCCTGGAACGGGTTCACCGAGCCGCCCGCGGACACCGTCGCGGCCATGAGGATCCCGACGACGACCGCGAGCGCCACCGTCGCGACGCCGCTCCCGATCGCGACGCCGGTGGCCGTCCACCGCAGCCGGCGGCGCAGGAGGAGCGCGAGCACCGCGGCCACGAGGCCCGCGACGACGAGCGTCGCCCCCCGCGCGGGGACGGTGACCGTGGCCCAGCCGGAGAGCGGCCCGAGACCGGGGACGAGTGCGCCGAGGGCGACGAGCGCGACCATCAGGCCGACGAACCCGAGCACGACGAGTGCCAGTCCTGCGGCCGCCCCGGTGAGGCGGCGCCCGCGCCGCGGGCGGGCGGACGTCGTCATGCGCGCGAGGGTACGGCTCGGCGTGTGTGGACGATCTTGTGTCGGTCCGGTCGGGTGACGCGGCCCCCGCGGTTCAGTGCGCGCGTCGCCGGGGCCGGCGGATCCCGACCTCGATGAGGTAGCGGTCGCCGCGCACCAGCGCGTCCACCCGCTCGACGGCCGTGCCCCACTCGTCGCGCGAGGTCCGCCTGAACCGCCAGCCCGGCCGCCCCGATGGGACCCCCAGTAGCGCTGCGTCCTCGCCCTCGACGAGGACGGGCTCGACGGTCTGGGTGCCGTCGACGACGCGGCGCCCGTACCGCGACTCGAGCAGGCCGTACCAGGACGCCTCGCCGTCGAGGTCCGCGCCGACGATGTCGGGGACGACGCGGGTCGGCACGTGCAGCAGCTCCCGGGCCATCGGCTCGCCGTCGGCCAGGCGCAGGCGCGCGAACCGCCGGACCGGGTCGCCGAGCGGGATGGCGAGGTGCGCGGCGAGGTCGTCGTCGGCGGCGATCTCGTCGCACCACAGCAACCGTGACGACGGCCGCAGACCGCGCCGGGTCATGTCGTCGTGGAAAGACAGCGCGTCGAGGGGCTGGGCCGGGGCCGTGCGGCGGGCGTAGGTCCCGGCGCCGTGGCGGCGTTCCACGACGCGCCGGGTGGTGAGCTCGGCGAGAGCCAGCCGCACCGTCGAGCGCGACACCGAGCAGCGCTCGGCGAGATCCCGCTCGCCCGGCAGCAGCGCGCCCGGGCCGAGCTCGCGGCAGAGCCGCTCCACCTCGGCCTCGACGTGCGCGGTCCGGGATTTCAGCACGGCCCGGTGATACCACGGCTGAGCGGTACCCCGATTACCGCAAGCGATTGCGGGTGTTCGGATCGTCACGCAGCGTCGGTCGGGGGCTTTCGCAGCCGGCCCGGGAACGAGCCCGTGACCGAGACCGCGCGACGCCGGCCAGGCCGGGTGACCGCACGCCGAACCGGCCCGCGGCGAGCCGGGCGGGCCAGGCCAGGCCGACTACAAGGGTGGGTCGTCGGGCCCGGTGCCGACCGGGTGGAGTGGCGAGCCGCGGCTCCGTAGCAGGTAGGCGCGTGTGTGATCGCGCTGCCGACCGGGTGGGCGCCCCGGGCGCGGGGCCGGTGACCGCAGGTCGTCCGGGTCCCGTCCGAAGTCCGCCCGGGCCGTGGTGGGCCGCGCACCGGTCCGGCCCCGCACGAGGGGGCCTGGGAGTGGGTTGATGACACGACGGGCTCGGGTCACGTACCCCACGCCCGCCGGGGAGGTCCACGAGAAGTGGCCGGGCTGCGGCTGGTCGAGCTTCCATCGCCGATCGCTCTTCGCGCGGTGGTGAGCGCCGCAGGGCACGCCGTTGTTCGCGGCGACGGTGGGGCCGGTGTGCGCCCAGTCACGCGTGTGGTCGATCTCGGCGGTCGCGGCAGGGCCCTGGCAGGCGGGGCCGATGCACCAGCGGTCGCGAACGCAGAGCCAGCGCCGGAGCTCCGCGCCCGGGCGTCGGCGGTGGGCGTCGGCGCGACTGTTGGCGGGATGCTCGGGATCATCGAGCGTCGGCAGCCCGGGCAGAGCCGCCTGGGCTTCCCGGACGAGCGCCGCGAAGGGGTCGTCGTCCGCGAGGTCGAGGGCGATGAGGTCGCCGGTGCGGACCGCGAGTTCGACGATCGCGGTGGAGTCCCGCCCGTCGCGCCGGTGGCGGGGCGCGTTGGCCGGGCGGCGGCGCAGCAGGAGGACGTTGACGGGTCGGCCGTCGTCGTCGCAGAGCACCATGCGCCACTCGCCACCGGGGCGGGCCAGCGCCAGGGCACGTGCCTGCGCAGCGCCGAGCGCACCCCAGGTGGGTGCGGTGCCGGGAAGGTCATCGAGGCCCAGCAGGGTCGTCAGACGGAGACGGATCTCGACGATGCCCTGACGCAGCCGCGAACCGAACACCTCGGGAGGCCGGGGGTCCGGCAACCCGCCGTCGAGGTCGTCCGGCCTGACCGGGGGTGCCGCCGAGTCCGAGCCGTCCGGAACCGAGCCGTCGGACGGCGAGCCGTCCGGACCGGAGGCGTCGTCGGAGCCCGGACCAGAATCGTCGTCGGGGGCGTCGGGAGGCGCGTCATTCGGAGGCGGACCCGAGTCGTCGGAGCCCGGACCGGAGTCGTCGTGGGGAACCGAGCCATCCGGGGGCGGGCCCTCCGGGACCCCGCCGTCCGGAGGCGCGTCATCCGGAGGCGGGCAGTACGGACCGGGGTCGTCATCGGGGAACGGGCCGGAGCCGTCGTCCGGGTGCCCGTCGTCGGTCTCCGCGAGGAGCTCGGCTGCGACCGTCTCGATGACGACAGCATCGTCGAGACCTGTCAGCGAGCCGTCGACGAGCCGACAGAACACCCGCGCCCGGATGAAGGGCCGCCGCGGCGGAGCGCCTCCCGACCGTCGGATCGAGCGGTACACCGCGACGGTGAGCGCATCGAGGTGGGCCCGTGCGCGGATCGCGTCGTCCGGGGCGAGGTCCCGTCCGCAGAGGTCGGCGCTGCCCGAGGGATTCAGCCCGTGGGTGACCCGGGCCTCGTGCAGCGCACGGGCCAGCCGCCCGTCCGACCATCCCGAGTCGAGCGCAGTGGCCACCTCGACGAGGCGGGCCCCCAGCGCCGCGACCGGCAACGACTGCACCTCCGGCAGCACCTGCTCACAGGTCGCCCGCAGATGCTCCTCGGTCATGTCCTGGCAGACCTCGCTGAACACCCGTGCCTTGCGCGGCTCGACGGCGCCGTCGGCCATCGCGGCCGCAACCAGGGGCAGCCGTTCGATGAGGTCAGCGGCCAGGGCCAGGCGCCGGTCGGCCATCGTCGTCGACCACCCGAACGCCGCCGCGGCCTCGAGCCCGGAGTGGCGATCGAGCTCGCGGCGCACGGTGGTGCCCTCCTCCGCGCGGCAGGCCTCGTACATCGCCCGCTGGAACATCGAGGACGCCCAGTTCGACACGGCGAACGCCAGCCGCATCACCTCGACCGACTCCGGACCGGACAGGCTCGACAGATCGAGCGCAGCCAGCCGGGAGCACTCCGCGGGCCACACCGACCCGCCGTCCTCGTACCGCCTCATGACTCGAACACTAGTTCGAACCCCTGACAGTCACGCACGAATCCGGCAGACCGGACGCTGCGACATCCGAGTGAATCAGGGCAGGACGACGAGCTTGCCCCCTGCGTGCCCGTCCTCCATCAGCCGGTGCGCCTCGACGATCTCCTCGAGGCGGAAGGTCCGCCCGCGCGGGACGGTGGCGCACCCCGCCGCCACGTCGTCGAGGAAACCCTGCAGCACCGACGCGGGCAGATCCGAGGCGTCCCCGCCGTACCCCGCCAGCCGGACCCCGCGGGGGAGGTGGTCGATCGGGGAGAAGTCCGGGACCGTCCAGACGTTCGAGAGCATCCCGGAGACGCAGGCGACGCCGTGGACGCGGACGGCGGCCAGGGTGTCGGGCAGCGTCGGGGTGCCGACGAGCTCCAGCGCGCGATCGACCCCGTCCGCCACGATCGCCCGCACCCGCGGCGCGACGGCACCGTCGTCCAGGACCACGTGGTCGACCCCGACGCCGGAGAGCAGGTCGGAGCGGGCGAGGTCGCGGGTCGTCGCGAGCACCGTCATCCCCCGCTGCTTCGCCAGCACCGCGGTGGCCAGCCCGACCGACGAGGTCCCGCCGCGGATCAGGAGCGTCTCCCCCGGCTGCGCGTCGAGCCCGACGGTCAGCGAGCCGTGGGCGGTCTGCAGCATCTCCGGGACGGCGCCGAGCACCGCGTCGTCGAGGTCGGTGTGCACCTCGAGGACCTGCGAGGCCGGGACGTCGGTGTACTCGGCGTAGCCGCCGTCGAACCGGCGGCCCATCCCACCCATCATCGCGACCACGCGCGCGCCCTCGGCGAACTCGCCGCCCGGGCAGGCCGCGACGTATCCGGTCGCCTCGATACCGGGCACCCGCGGGAACGTCACGCCCACCGCCAGCCCGAGGCGGGTGTGCAGCTCGGACCGGTTGAGCCCGGACGCGGTCACGCGGATCAGGACGAGGCCCGCACGCGGGG
>NZ_DASXJS010000191.1:0-28213 GCF_036497245.1 Actinomycetospora sp.
GGGTCGCGGCGGTCTTCCTCACCGCGGTGCTCGCGAGCGACCTGCAGCCCGTCGTCGACCGGATCGCCGCGGAGCCGCCCGCTCCCGCGACGGGGTGACCTACGACATCCGGTAGGACGATGTCCCCCGCCCTCACGCGGCACGGACGCCCCCGCCCTACCCTGGGTCGCGACATGGACGCCCGGTATCGCGAGTCCGCATGGACCTGACCCAGACGGTGACCTCGGGTCCCGTCCTGCTGGCACTCGTGCTCTCCCTCGCCGCGGGCCTGATGAGCTTCGCGTCCCCGTGCGTGGTCCCCCTCGTCCCGGGCTACCTCGCCTACCTCGCCGGACTGGTCGGGGCCACCGCGCCCGCGGTCACGCCCGAGGAGGTGGAGGCCCGGGCCGTCGAGCGCCACGCCGGGGTCACCGCCACCGCGCTGTCGACCGGCGCCGCGCCCTCGACCGGTACGACGTCGGCCGCCCCGTCCGCCATCGCGGCGCCTCCCCGCCCGGCCGCACGCGGCCGGTGGCGACTGGCCGGGGCGGCGGGGCTGTTCGTGCTCGGGTTCACCGTGGTGTTCGTGCTCGGCCTCGGCGCGATCGTGTGGGCCGCCGACGCACTCATCGAGAACGAGGCACTGCTGCAGCGTCTCGGCGGCGTCGTCACCGTCGCGATGGGGCTGGTGTTCCTCGGACTGGTGCCCGCTCTGCAGCGGGACACCCGCCCGCACTGGGTGCCGCGCATGGGGCTCGCCGGGGCCCCGCTGCTCGGCGCGACCTTCGGCCTGGGCTGGACCCCCTGTCTGGGGCCGACGCTCACCGGCGTCATCGCCCTGGCCTCCGGAACCGGGGCGGGCGCCGGGGCGTGGCGTGGCGGCCTGCTGGTCCTCTCTTACTGCGTGGGGCTCGGCGTGCCGTTCGTGATCATCGCGCTCGGCGCCGGGCGCGCGGTGCGCGCCCAGGCGTGGCTGCGCGCGCACGTCCGCGGCATCCAGATCGCCGGCGGCGTGCTGCTCGTCCTCGTCGGCCTCGCCCTGGCCACCGGCCTGTGGGCCGAGATCGTGACCCTGCTCCGGGAGCCCGTCGCGGGCTTCTCGACCCCGCTGTGACCCCATGACCCAGACGCTGACCACGCCGCCCGGCGCCCCCGGGCCGCCGCACCCGCCCCGCCGCTGGGGGCGCGACCTGCTCGCGCTCGCCCGCAACACCTGGCGCGGGCTGACGAGCATGCGGACCGCGCTCATCCTGCTGTTCCTGCTCGCGCTCGCCGCGCTGCCCGGGGCGTTCCTCCCGCAGCGCGGCCCGAGCCCGCAGGCGGTACAGGACTACTTCACCGCCCACCCCACGCTCGCGCCGCTCCTCGACCGGATCGGCATCTTCGACCTCTTCGCGACGCCGTGGTTCTCCGCGGTCTACCTGCTGCTGTTCATCTCGCTGGTCGGCTGCCTCGTCCCGCGCACGTGGGAGCAGCTCAAGGGGCTGCGGGCCCGCACCGTCGCCGTCCCCCGCAACCTCTCCCGGCTGCCGCACCACGCCGCGGGCACCGACCCCCGCGCCCCCGACGAGGTCGTCGCGGCCGCCCGCCGTCGGCTGCGGGGCTGGAAGCTCGACGTGCGCAGCGAGGACAACGGTGCCCGGACCATTTCCGCGGAGAAGGGCGCGCTGCGCGAGGTCGGCAACCTCGTCTTCCACATGAGCCTGCTGGCCCTGCTCATCGGGATCGCGGTCGGCAAGCTCTTCGGCTACGAGGGCAACGTCATCGTCATGGCCGACGGGTCCGAGTTCTGCAACTCCGGGATCCTCGCCTACGACACCTTCCGGCCCGGCCTGCGTGTGGACGGCACCGATCTCGACCCGTTCTGCCTCGACATCGACCACTTCGCCGCCCAGTACCGCCCCGACGGTGCCGCGGACTCGTACAGCGCCGACGTCCGGTTCTCCGACGCGGACCAGATCGCCGACGGTGCCCCTCCCACCCCGGGGCAGATCGAGGTCAACGAGCCGCTGCGCTTCGACGGCGAGCGGGTCTACCTGCTCGGCCACGGCTACGCGCCGCAGTTCACCGTGACCTTCCCCGACGGCCAGCAGCGCACCCAGGCGATCCAGTGGGAGCCCGTCGACCAGCGGACGTTCCTCTCCCAGGGGGCGACCAAGTTCGACCGGCCCGGCGTCACCGACGACGCCACCCGCCGTCGTACCCAGCTCGCCATCACCGGGCTGTTCGCCCCGACCTCCAGCGGCGGGGGCGTGGTGACCTCGACCTACCCGGCGCTGACGAATCCCGAGGTGGCCGCCGACGTCTACCGCGGCGACCTGGGACTGGACTCCGGGCGCGGGCAGTCGATCTTCGGCATCGACCAGTCGATGGTCGACCAGGGCCGTCTGACGCGGGTGGCGCGCGAGAACCTGGTCCCGGGCCGGACGATCACTCTCGACGACGGGACGAAGGTCCGCTTCGACGACGTCAAGCAGTGGGTGAACCTGCAGGTCTCCCACGACCCGGCCCAGGACGCGGTGCTCGTCGCGGCGATCGCGCTGCTCCTCGGCATCACGCTGTCCCTGACGATCAAGCGGCGCCGCTTCTGGGTGCGGGTGACGCCGGCGCCCCCCGGCTCGCCGTCTACGACAGGCGGTCGTACGGTGTTCGACGGGGGCGGATCGAGCGTGGAGCTCGGTGGTCTCGCCCGGACCGACCAGGCCGGTTACGGCGAGGAGTTCGACCGCCTCCGGGCCGACCTGCTGCCCACCGCCCCCGCCGTCAGGCGGGACGCCCCGACCCGGGACGACGCCCCGGACCCGACGTCGCAGCGCGACAACGGAGGTACCCGATGAACGTCGACGCCCCCCTGGGCGACTTCGGCGACGTGCTCTTCTACTCGGCGCTCGCGGTCTACATCCTCGCGATGCTGTTGCACGCCGTGGAGCACGGACTGCTGCGCCGGGCCGAGCCCGCCGGTGAGGCGGCACCCGCGGCGGTCCCGGCCGCGGTGGGCGCCGGAGGCTCCGACGAGCCGGGTGCGGTCGGGGTCGTTCCCGACGACCCCGCCTCGGACGACGACCTGGTCCCGGCCGACGCCGCCGGCCCGAGGCCGCCCGCCGGCCGCCCGCCCCGACCCACGTCCGAGCGCTTCGGGCGGATGGGCGTCTCGCTGACGGTCCTCGGTGCGGGCCTGCACCTGGCGATGCTCGTCGTCCGCGGCGTGGCGGCCCACCGCGCGCCGTGGGGCAACATGTACGAGTTCGTCGCCGCGGTGACCCTCGTCGGCGTCGTGGCGTGGCTGGTCGTGCTCTTCCGCCGCCCGGAGCTGCGCCGCCTCGGGGTGTTCGTGCTGCTGCCGGTGATCCTGCTGATGTTCCTCGGCGGGACGGTGCTCTACACGCAGGCCGCGCCCGTGGTGCCCGCGCTGCGCTCCTACTGGCTCGCGATCCACGTGACCGCGGCGGTCATCTCCTCCGGGATCCTGATGTTCGCCGGGGTCGCGAGCGTGCTCTACCTGCTGCGCAGCGCCCACGACTCGAGCGGTCGCATGGCCTGGACCGCCAAGCTGCCCGGCGCCGCCGTCCTCGACCGCGTCGCCTACCGCGCCACCGCCGTCGCCTTCCCGATCTGGACGTTCGCCGTCATCACCGGCGCCATCTGGGCCGAGGCGGCCTGGGGCCGGTACTGGGGCTGGGACCCCAAGGAGACGACCGCGTTCATCGCCTGGGTGGTCTACGCGGGCTACCTGCACGCACGGTCGACGGCGGGGTGGCGTGGCCCCAAGGCGGCGGCGGTGAACGTCGTCGGCTTCGCAGTGATGTCGTTCAACCTGTTCTTCGTCAACATCGTCGTCACCGGCCTCCACTCCTACGCGGGCCTCGGCTGAGCCCGAGCGGCGGCTCCTCATGATCACCGGGACCTCGTGGTCGTCGGAGGAGATCCACCGCGACCACGGCGTCCCGCTGATCACGGGAGGTGGTCCGGGCCGGGCTGACGTCACCGGCCCCCGCCACGGAGATCCGGTGTGGATCGGCCGGATCACCTCGTCCTGATCGTCCCGGCCGGTTACGGTCGGCGCCCCGGGGGTTGCGGCACCGACGCGCCACCGGTGACGAGGGAGGGAACGCGCCGACGATGGATGGCCGCGAGGACGAGCCCGGCGCGGGCGAGGGCGCGACGACGAACGGGTCGGGCCCGGCGTCGGAGGCGGCCGCGGGAGACGGCACGGCCCCCGAGGCGGAGCGGGTGACGACGCCAAGTTCCGGCGCGACGGCGGGTTCCGGCGCGGCAGCGGGTTCGAGCCCGGCGGCGTCGGGTGCGGCGTCCGACGAGGACCTCGCCGCCGAGACCACCCGGCAGGTCGACACCGCGAGCGTCGCCCGGGGTGACGTCCGCCGCCCCGGTTCCCCGGACACCCGGCGGGCCTCGTCGACTTCCACCCCACCATCGACCGGGCCGTCCGTACCCACGCCGCCGCCGTCCGGTCCCTCGCCGGATCAGCCCGACTCCGCGGCGGCAGGTGGGCTCGGGGCCGGTCAGCCGACCTCGGCCCCGCAGCCGTCCGCCCCGCAGCAGTCCGCTCCGCAGCCGTCGGCCGCCCCGGGGGAGAGCTGGGCCGGTGGGGGACGTGCCGCCGAGGCGCGCCCCGCGGAGGAGGGCCAGCCCGCCGAGCGCCCGTCGTCGGAGATCGCGACCGTCGGGCCGCCGCCGATCGGTCCGCCCGCGATGTCCGACCTGTCGTCCGCGCAGCTGCTGCGCCCCGCCAGGCCGGTGCCCCGCACTGGTTGGCGGCGGGCCGTGTTCGTCGCGAGTGGTGGGACGGTCAACCCGGGTGAGAGCGAGGCCGACACCGCGCGCCGGGCCCTCGTCGCACGGGTCAACCAACCGCTGCAGGGCTGCTACAAGATCGCGATGCTGAGCCTCAAGGGCGGTGTCGGCAAGACGACCACCACCGCGGCGCTCGGCGCGACGTTCGCCTCGCTGCGCGGGGACCGGGTCGTCGCGGTCGACGCGAACCCCGATCGGGGGACGCTGGCGGAGAAGGTGCCGGTGGAGACGACGGCCACCGTGCGCCACCTGCTGCGCGACGCCGCCCTGGTCCGGCGCTACTCCGATGTGCGGGCCTACACCTCGCAGGGACCGTCCCGGCTCGAGGTGCTCGCCAGCGAGCAGGACCCGGCGGTCTCGGAGGCGTTCAGCGAACTGGACTACCGGCGCGCGGTGGACCTGCTGGAGCACTTCTACAACATCGTGCTGACCGACTGCGGGACCGGACTCATGCACTCGGCGATGCGCGGGGTGCTCGACGTCGCCGACTCGCTCGTCGTGGTGTCCTCGTCCTCCATCGACGGCGCCCGCAGTGCCTCGGCGACCCTGGACTGGCTCGACGCGCACGGCTACGGCGACCTGGTCGCCCGCTCGACGGCCGTCATCAACTACGTGCGGCGCTCCTCCGGCGGGGTCGACCTGGACCGGGTCGCGGAGCACTTCGCCGCGCGATGCCGCACGGTGGCACGGCTGCCGTTCGACCCGCACCTCGACGAGGGCGCGGAGATCGAGCTGGAGAAGCTGGCGCCCCGCACCCGCACGGCGATGCTCGAACTGGCGGCGGTCGTCGCCGACGACTTCCCGCGGGCCGGGTCCCGCATCCGCATCGCGGGGCGCTGACACGGGACCGACGGGACCGGGCCGGGAACGCGGCGAACCCGCCGACCACCCCGGCCCCGACGACGCGAGCAGGACCCGGCACAGCAGGAACAGCGGACCGGGGGCGCCCCCGGAGTGAGAATCAGGTGCCGGAGGACGGATCCTGGTCGTCGAGGCGGCCGCGCTTCACCTGTTCGTCGAGGCTGCGGAGGAACTCCGGGTCGTCGTCCGGGGCGATCGGGCGCGTCCGGCGCGCGCGACCGTCGCCGGGAGCGCGCGTGGGACCGGTCGGCGGCTCGTCCTCGGTGGTACCCGAGCCCGTGGCGAGAGCCTGAGCGGACACGGCCTTCCAGAGCAACACCCCGACCGCCACCAGGACCATCACCGCGACGACGAACAGCAGCACGACACGCACCTCCTCCGGACGCCCACGGGGGCGGCCGATCGCTCGCGCGGCCCACGCTACCTGGCAGAAGAGGTGTCCGGGGATCGATCGACCGAGGTCCGCCGGGTGGACGGCCCATGACGGCGAGCGGACCGGAACGACGAAGGACCCGGCCACGCGTGCCGCGGGCCGGGTCCTCGTGTCGATGCGTTAGTCGTGGGCCTCGCTGGTGAGTCCGTCGAGCAGGGTGCGCACCTCGGACTCGCGGAAGCGACGGTGCCCGCCCGGCGTGCGGATCGAGCCGATACGGCCGGCTGCCGCCCAGCGGGTGACGGTCTTCGGGTCGACGCGGAACATCGCGGCGACTTCGCCGGGGGTCATGAGTCGCTCGGTCGCTTCGGGTGCGACGGTCATGCGGCACCTCCTCGGGCCTGCTGGCCCGACTACCAGGGACTCTGTCGCCGGGCGTGCGGTCGGTGAGGCCGTGACGCGGGGCGGAGCAGACGTTCTGGTGCGAATCGTGACACCGGACCCCTCACGTACTCGAACGCTAGTGCGGAGGTAAAAGGTTCATAAAGGCAGGAATCGGACGATCGGGTCGTGCGGGCGCCCTCGGCCGGGCGCCTACCCTGGGATCCGTGGAACCCGCTGGATCCCCGTCGGTCGACCCCGGAACCTCGGCCGGAGCCCCGTCACCCGACCCCGTACCGCCGGCCGCGTCCGGGAGCGCGGGCTCGCTGGCCCTCGCGGTCGCCCTCTATGTCGCCGCGCGCCTGGTCCTGGTCGCGGTGGTGGCCGGTGTGCTCGTGCTCGTCGGCCTGCCCCTGCTGCTCGCTCTCCTCATCGCGCTCGTCGTGGCCCTGCCGCTCTCGCTGGTGCTCTTCCGGCCGTTGCGGGCGCGGCTCAACCGCGAGATCGACGCCGCCACCGCCAGCCGCCGTGCGCAGCGGGAACGCCTGCGCGCCGAGCTGCGGGGGGACACGCCGCCGGCCCAGGAGGACTGACTCCCGCGGCTACGCCGTCACCAGGGCGAGCCCGATCGCCGTCCCGACCGACCAGACGAGCAGCGCGATCCCGGTGTCGCGCAGCACCGGGATGAGGGTGGGGCCGCGCCCCCCGCCGAGCACCCGGCGCAGCGCGGGGACCAGCACCACCAGGGCGAGGAGCCCCAGCAGCGCCCACGGTGCCCGCAGGCTCAGCACCAGGCTCATGCCCAGGGGGATGACGGCGAGGGCGGCGTAGAGCACGCGGGTGTCGCGCTCCCCGAGCACGACCGCCAGGGTGCGTTTACCCACGATCGCGTCGGAGGGGACGTCGCGCAGGTTGTTGGCGACCAGCACCGCGCACGAGAGCAGCCCGATCCCGACCGAGGCCCCGATCCCGAGCCCGCTCACCCGGCCGGACTGGGTGTACTCGGTGCCGAGCACCGCGACCGGGCCGAAGAACACGAACACCGCGATCTCGCCCATGCCCCGGTAGCCGTAGGGGCTCGATCCGCCGGTGTAGAACCACGCGCCGGCCAGGCAGACCAGGCCCACGAGCAGCAGCCACCAGGCGCCGCTCACCGCGAGCAGCGCGATCCCCGCCACCGCCCCGATCCCGAGCGAGACGAACGCCGCCCGCCGGACCGCGCCCGGGGTGGCCGCACGGGACCCGACCAGGCGCATGGGACCGACCCGCTCGTCGTCGGTCCCGCGGACGCCGTCGGAGTAGTCGTTGGCGAAGTTGACCCCGATGACCATCCCGATCGCGACGAGCAGCGCCAGGACGGCCGCGACCGGGCTCACCGCGTCCGCGCTCGCCGCCGCACCGGTGCCTGCGACGACGGGGGCGATCGCGTTGGGGAGCGTGCGGGGCCGCGCCCCCTCGACCCATTCCGTCACGGTGGCCATGGCCACGGAGACTAGCCAGCGGCCGGGCGGCGCGGCGCCCAGGAGCGCTCCTCAGCAGGCGGCGGGCGGGGTGGTCGTCGCCATCCAGGCGGCGGGCACGTACCGGTCGGTGTCGACGCGCAGCCAGTCGGTGCTGGTGCCGCGGCTCCCGGTGACCGAGTCACCGGTGACGTGGCACTGCACGTCGACCTGGGCGTCGTTGCCGACCAGTCCCTGGTCGGCGCCGCCGCTCGCGGGCGTCGAGCGCACGGTGACCGGGTTCTGGGGGCTGTCGGCGGTCGCGAGGTGCACGTCGCCGGGGGCCTCGCCCGCACGCCCGGTCCAGAGGTAGTCGACGGTGACGAACGAGTTGTCGTCGAGCCCGAGGGCGTGGAACGTGCCGTCCGCCACGTCGATGCCCGCCGGGTTCTTCACGGAGCGCCCGAGGCCGTCCTCGCCGTCGTTGTACTGGTTCTGGAAGGCCGCCTGGGCCTGCGGCATCCCCTGCGGCAGGTCGGTGTAGGTCGTCCGTGGCGGGACGGCGTTCCAGTAGTCATCGTCGGTGTTCCACGGCCCGACGTCCCAGACCGGCACGGTCGCGCACTTCCCGGCGTCGGTGCACAGCCGCACGCTGTAGTCGCCCTTGCCGTCGGCGTCGAGGGCCTGGCGGGAGGGCAGCGCCACGAACTGGTCGTTCTCGGTGATCACGTGACCGTTGGACGTGGTGCCGCCGACGAGCCCCTCGCGGGTGGCGAACACCTTGTAGGACGCCCGCGGGGTCAGCGTGCGCTGCCCACCGATCTCGCGGTCGGCGTGCACGGACACCTTCCGCACCGTCGGCCCGGCGGCGGTGTCCGGGGAGAGCAGGGTCAGGCGCAGGCCCACCGTCCGGCTGGGGGCGGGCAGGACGGCGGGCGAGCCCGGCGTGGCGGGCACCCACTCCGACCAGCGCCCGGCGTCGTCGCGGCTGCGCACGGACGCGACGACCGAGGTGCCCGGGGGGCGGTCGGCCGTCACCGGGACGTCGAAGCGGTCGACCGCGCGCGCGAAGGTGTGCGTGCCCAGGTCGAGGTAGCCCTGCCGCTGGGCGCCGCGCAGGCTGCCCGCCCGCTGGGCGGACTCACCGTCGCGGGGGCTCGCGAGCCGCGCGGCACCACCGTCGACCTGGACGCGGACCGCGCTGCCCGCGAGCTGGGGATTCCAGCGCTGGGCGTCGGTCCCGGGGGTGACGACGCCCGGGTCCGGCGGGGACGCGCCGATGGCGGCGACCCCGGTGGCGAGCAGCAGGACCGCGGCCGCGGCGAGCACCCACGCCACGACCGGGGTGGACGCGGGGCGGCGCCGGGGCGTGGTGCGCATGTCCGGGGCAACCCCGCTGACGGAGCCCGCGATACGTCCCCACGCGTCTCTCCAACCACACGGGTGTCACTCGATCCGGTGGTCGCGGCCTCGATCGGCGCGCCTGCTGGTGCGCCCCCGGTCGCCGTGGGTGTCCGTGCGTGGCGATCGTGGGGACGGGCGAGCGGAGCGACGGGGGATGGATTCGTGGCATCCGATCCGGCCCCGTGACGTGACGGTCGACCGTTCAGGCGGCCGGGACGCCTCCCGCTCATTACGCTCGCGCGCCGTGAACCCGTCGTCGGTGCTGGCCCGTGTGGTCGTCGACGAATGGGTGCGTGGCGGGGTCCGCGAGGTGGTCGCCTGCCCGGGGTCGCGCAACGCGCCGCTCCTGCTCGCGCTGCACGCCGCCGACGCCGAGCGGAGCCTGCGCCTGCACGTGCGCATCGACGAGCGCTCGGCCGGGTTCCTCGCGGTCGGGCTCGCGGCGCGCTCGGGCCTCCCGGTCCCCGTGGTCGTCACGTCCGGGACCGCGGTGGCCAACCTGCACCCGGCGGTCCTCGAGGCCTCCCACGCCGGCGTGCCGCTCGTGGTGGCCAGCGCCGACCGCCCCCTGGAACTGGTCGGGACCGGCGCCAACCAGACCGTCGACCAGGTCGGTCTCTTCGGTCGGGCGGTGCGGGCGACCGTCGTGCTGCCGCTCGCCGAGGAGCGCGCGCGGGCCGCGGACGGGTGGCGCGCCGCGGTGTGCCGCGCCCTCGACCACGCCGCGGGCACGAGTACCGGCGACCCCGGGCCGGTCCAGCTCGACGTCCCGCTGCGGGAGCCCCTGGTCCCCGACACCGCCGATTCCGCCGACGGCTCCGCGCTCCCGGTCTGGGCGGCCGGACGCCCCGACGGCGCCCCGTGGACCCGCGTCGCTGCCCATGTCCCGCGCGTCGGCGTGCTCGACCTCACCGACCCCGTCCCGACCCTGGTCGTCGCCGGCCACGGTGCCGCCGCCCCGGACGGGCTGCCCGCGGGGGTCCCGGTCGTCGCCGAGCCGACCTCTCCGCTGTGGGGGCGTGGCCTACGGGCCGGGCCGCGCCTGCTCGACGCCGCACTCGCCGGGGCCGCCCCGGAGCTGCTGCCCGAGCGGGTCGTCGTCCTCGGGCGCCCGACGCTGCACCGCCCGATCTCCCGGCTCCTCGCCGATCCCCGGGTGGAGGTCGTGGTGGTGCCCGCCGCGACCGCCGACGGCGCCGCCCGGCCGGGCTGGACCGACGTCGCCGCGACCGCGTCCCACGTCGGTGCCCTGCCCCCGCCACCGGCGTGGGGCGTCGACGCGGCCTACGGCGATCGGGTGCACGCCGCGGACCGGCGCGTCGCCGACGCCCTGGACGCGTCGGTCGAGGAGGGGACCGGTCCGGCGCTGGCGGCCACGGTGGTCGCGGCGCTGCCGCCCGGGGCCCTGCTCGTGGTCGGCTCGTCGAGCCCGGTGCGCGATGTCGGGCTTGCGGCCCGCCCCCGCGAGGACGTCACCGTGCTCTCGGCCCGCGGCGTGTCCGGCATCGACGGCGCGGTGTCGTTCGCCACCGGAGCCGCGCTCGCGCACGCCGCGCCCGCCTATGCGCTGCTCGGCGACCTGACGTTCCTCCACGACGCGGGCGGACTGCTGGTGGGTGAGGACGAGCCCGAGCCCGAGCTCGTGGTGGTCGTGGCCAACGACGACGGCGGCAGCGTCTTCGCCACCCTCGAGCAGGGCGCCGCGGAGCACGCCGCGGCGTTCGAGCGGGTCTTCGCCGTCCCGCACGGCACCGACCTCGCGGCGCTGTGCGGGGCCCACCACGTGGAGCACACCGCGCCGTCGGACGCCGCGGGGCTCGCGGCCGCGCTCGCGCCCACCGGCAGGCCCGGTCTGCGCGTGGTCGAGGTCGCGGTGGACCGCGCCGACCGTCGCGGGCTCGCCGATCGGCAACGCGCCGTGGCGCTCGACGCCGTCGGCCGCGATACCGCCGCCGTAGGACCGGATCTTCCCGACGAAAAGGACGGCTCCGCTCCGATCGGTAGCATCGTCGGCGACGGTGTGTGAGCGGAACGGGGGCGGTTCGTGCTGGTGCTGATCGGGGCCCACGCCCTGGCCGCCCTGCTCGCACCCACCCTCGTGCACGCGCTCGGCCGCCGGGCGTTCCTGGTGCTCGCCCTGGTCCCGGCCGCGGCCTTCGTCTGGATCCTGACCCGCCTGCCGACGGTCCTCACCGGCGGTGAGGTGGCGGAGGGGTTCACCTGGATCCCGGCGCTCGGCGTCGACGTCGCCGTCCGCCTCGACGCGCTCTCGGCCACCCTGTCGCTGCTGGTGACCGGCGTCGGCGCGCTGGTCGTCCTCTACTGCGCGCGCTACTTCACCCCCTCGTCGAGCGGGCTCGGCCGTTTCGCCGCGGTCTTCACGGCCTTCGCCGGCGCGATGCTCGCACTGGTGTGGGCGGACGACGTCGTCGTGCTCTACGTCTGCTGGGAGCTGACGACGATCTTCTCGTTCCTGCTCGTCGGGCAGGACGCGCACAAGCGCGCCAGCCGCGCCGCGGCGATGCAGGCGCTGATCGTCACCGCCGCCGGTGGGCTGACGATGCTGGTCGGCCTGGTCATCCTCGCCGAGGCCGCGGGGACCTACCGGCTCTCCGGGATCGTGTCCTGGGCGAGCACCGCCGCGGGCCCGTCCGGGGCCGCGGTGACCGCGGGCGTGGTGTGCGTGCTCGTGGGGGCGCTGTCGAAGTCGGCGCTGGTCCCGTTCCAGTTCTGGCTGCCCTCGGCGATGGCCGCGCCCACCCCGGTCAGCGCGTTCCTGCACGCCGCCGCGATGGTCAAGGCGGGCGTGTACCTCGTGCTGCGGCTGGCGCCCGGCTTCGCCGACGTCGGGGCCTGGCGGCCGCTCATCGCCATCGCCGCCGGGCTCACGATGCTCCTCGGCGGCGTCCTCGCGGCCCGCCAGACCGACCTCAAGCTGCTGCTCGCGTACGGCACGGTCTCCCAGCTCGGGTTCATGATCCTGCTGGCCGGGGCGGGGACACGGGACGCGGCGCTGGCGGCGCTCGGCCTCGTCGTCGCGCACGCGCTGTTCAAGTCGACCCTGTTCCTCACCGTCGGGGTCATCGACCGCTGCGCGGGCACGCGGGACCTGCGGGAACTGTCCGGGCTCGGGCGGCGGGCGCCCGTGCTGGCCACGGCGGGGACGCTCGCGGCCGCGTCGATGGCGGGCATCCCGCCGCTGCTCGGGTTCGTCACCAAGGAGGGCGCGTTCGAGGCGTTCCTCCATGACGCGTACGGGTCCTGGGCCGACGCCCTGCTCGTGGTGATCGTCGTCGGCTCGGTGCTCACCGTCGCCTACAGCGCCCGGTTCGTCGCCGGCGCGTTCACGGGCGCCTTCACCGAGCGTCCCGGGACGCAGTGGATCCGGCCCGGGGCGCTGTTCGTCGGTCCGCCTGCCGTGCTCGGCCTGGCCGGTCTGGTGGCCGGGCCGGCGGCGGGACTGTTCGCCCCGCTGCTCGTGCGCTACGCGGCCACCCTCGCCCCGAGCTATCCGGTCCTCTTCGCGCTGACACTCCTGCCCGGCTCCGGGGTCGCCCTGGGCCTCTCGGTGCTCGCGATCGTGCTCGGCCTGGGCCTCGCCCTGCCCCGGCCCGCCGGGTGGCTCGCCGCGCTGCGCCCCTTCGCCGCGTTCCGGTCCGAGGTCACCTGGCGCGTCCTGGTCCACGCGGTCGAGCAGGGCTCGCTGCGGGTCACGGCGCAGACGCAGCGCGGCTCGCTGGCGGTGGTGGTGGGCACGATCCTCGTGGTGCTGCTGGCCGGACCGGGTGTGGCCCTGGTGGCGACCGGTGCGCTCGGTGAGATCCGGGTCGACCGCGTGGCGGACTCGCCCGCCCAGGTCGTCGCGGCGGTCCTCGCCGTGGCGTCCACCGCCGCCGCGGCGCTCGCGCGCAGGCGCCTCTCCGCGGTCCTGCTCGTCGGCGGCCTCGGCTACGCGGTCGCGGTGCTCTTCGCGCTGGCCGGCGCGCCCGACGTCGCCCTGACCCAGGCCCTCGTGGAGACCATGACCCTCGTCGTGGTCGTCCTCGTCCTGCGTCGGCTGCCCGCGGAGATCACCGAGCACCACTCGCCGCGCCGCCGTCTCGCCCGCCTCGCGATCGCCGCGCCGATCGGTGTGCTCCTCGCGCTGCTCGGGGCGGCCTCCCTCGGCGCCCGCGCCTTCCCGGCGGTGTCGCTGGCCTTCCCCGCGCAGGCCTACGACTACGGGGCGGGCCAGAACGTCGTCAACGTGACCCTGGTCGACATCCGCGCCTGGGACACGATCGGCGAGCTCTCCGTGCTGCTCGCCGCCGCGACCGGCGTGGCGAGCCTCGTCTTCCTCGACCGCCGCACCGGCACCCCGGCCGGCGGGGGACGCCGTCGCAGGCGTGCCCCGGTCGCACCCGGCCCCGTCGGGGAGGCGGCGTGGCTGCGCGGCCCGACCCTCGAGCGGCTCGCCCGGGCGCTGCGGCCCGGGCCCGCGGTGACCGAGCGGGCGCTGCTGCTCGAGGTCGTCACCCGCCTCGTCTTCCCGACGATCATGGTGCTGTCGGTGTACTTCCTGTTCGCCGGGCACAACGCGCCGGGCGGCGGGTTCGCGGGCGGGCTGCTCGCCGGGCTGGCGCTGGTGGTGCGCTACGTCGCGGGCGGCCGCTACGAGCTCGGGGAGGCCGCGCCGGTGGAGGCGGGCACGCTGCTCGGCACCGGGCTGCTGCTCGCCGGCCTGTCCGGGCTCGGCGGGCTGGTGCTGGGCGGCGAGGTGCTCCAGACCGCCGTGCTCGAGGTCGACGTCCCGGTGCTCGGTCACGTCAAGCTGGTGACCTCGCTGTTCTTCGACGTCGGCGTCTACCTCATCGTCGTCGGGCTCGTCCTCGACATCCTGCGCAGCCTCGGCGCCGAGCTCGACCGGCTCGGGGACACCCCCACCGCCCCGGCGGCGCCTGTCCCGACGGGGGCGCGCCCGTGAGCTCCTCGCTGCTGCTGCTCGTGCTGATCGCGCTGCTCTACACCGCGGGGATCTACCTCGTGCTCGACCGCAGCCTCACCCGCGTGCTCCTCGGCGTCCTGATCCTCGGCAACGCCACCAACCTGCTGGTGATCTCGGCAGGCGGGCCGTTCGGGGCGGCGGCGCTGGTCGGGCGCGCCCCCGAATCGGCGATGAGCGACCCACTCGTGCAGGCGCTCGTGCTCACGGCGATCGTCATCACCCTCGGCGTCGCGGCCTTCCTGCTGTCGATCATCCATCGCACCTGGACGCTCGACCGGGAGGACGACCTGACCGAGGACACCGAGGACCGCTCGGTGCGGCGGCGGCTCGCCCGCGGTGAGCACGTCGACGAGGACGAGCTGGACACCACCGGCTGCGAGGCCACCTCGGACACCGACGACGACCGCGCGAAGCGTGCCGCCACGACCGGGGGCACCCCGTGAACCCGGCGTCGACCGTCGTCGAGAGCCTCATCCCGCTGACGGTCCTGCTGCCGCTGCTCGGGGCGGGCGCGGCCCTGGTGCTCGCGGGCAGGCCGACGCTGCAGCGGATCGTCTCGGTGAGCGTGCTCGTCGTCGTGGTCGCGATCTCGGCGGTGCTCGTCGCGGCGGCGGCCGACGGGCCCCGCGTGGTCACCGTCGGGTCCTGGCCCGCGCCGCTCGGGATCACCCTGGTCGCCGACCAGCTCTCGACGATCATGCTGCTGACGTCGATGACGGTGACCCTGCTGGTGCTCCTCTACGCGATCGGCCAGGGCACCTCCGACGACGACTCCCGCACCCCGGTGTCGATCTTCCATCCGACCTACCTGGTGCTGGCCGCGGGCGTCGCCAATGCCTTCCTCTCCGGCGACCTGTTCAACCTCTACGTCGGCTTCGAGGTCCTGCTCATGGCGAGCTACGTGCTGCTCACCCTGGGCGGGACGCGGTCGCGGGTCCGGGCGGGGCTGACCTACGTCGTCGTGAACGTGCTGTCCTCGCTGGTCTTCCTCATCGGGATCGCGCTGGTCTACGGCGCGGTCGGCACGCTGAACCTCGCCCAGATCTCGGTCCGGATGGCGGCGGTGCCGCCGGGGACCCAGCTCACGATCCACCTCGTGCTGCTGACCGCGTTCGGCATCAAGGCCGCGGTCTTCCCGCTCTCGGCCTGGCTGCCGGACTCCTACCCGACGGCGGCCGCCCCGGTCACCGCGGTGTTCGCCGGCCTGCTCACCAAGGTCGGGGTCTACTCGATCATCCGCACGCAGACGCTGCTGTTCCCCGACGCCCCGGTGGTCGACGACGTCCTGATGGTGGCCGCCCTGGCGACGATGGTGATCGGCGCGCTCGGCGCGATCGCGCAGGAGGACATCAAGCGGGTGCTGTCCTTCACCCTGGTCAGCCACATCGGCTACATGATCTTCGGGGTGGCGCTGGCGACCCCGGCGGGCGTGGGCGCGGCGATCTTCTACGTCGTCCACCACATCACCGTGCAGGCGACGCTGTTCTGCGTCGCGGGCCTGGTCGAGCGGATCGGGGGATCGACGTCGATGACCCGGCTGGCCGGGCTCGCGGCGGCGTCGCCGGTGCTCGCCGTCCTGTACTTCGTGCCTGCGGTCAACCTCGGCGGCATCCCGCCGCTGTCGGGCTTCGTCGGGAAGCTCGGCCTCGTGGAGGCGGGTGTGCAGGACGGTTCGGTGCTGGCCTGGTTGCTCGTCGGCGGCGCCGTGCTCACCAGCCTGCTCACCCTCTACGCGATGGCCAAGGTGTGGGTGCTCGCGTTCTGGCGGCCCGTCGACCAGCTCCCGGCCGAGGATCCCGAGGACGCCGACGACGCCGGCACCGACGCCGACGCCGACGTCGAGGGTCGCTACCCCCGGCTGATCGGCGCCGGACGGCCGGCGCCGGGCACGGGCGCGTACTCCGGGGACTTCCTCGGTGCCCCGTCCGCGATCGCCGCGGCGCGGCGCCCGGTCGCGCTGCCGCGGGCGATGACGGCGGCCACGGCCGGCCTGGTCGCGGTGGGGCTCGCGCTCACCGTCGTCGCCGGCCCGCTCTACACCCTCACCGACCGGGCGGCCGCCGACCTCGTGGCCCGCACGCCGTACGTCTCGGCGGTGTTCGCCCAGGCCGTGGACACGCGGGTGTCCCGGTGAGCGCCCCGGCCCGCACGTGGTGGGTCCGCCGTCCCCGGGTGCTGCGGGTGCTGTGGCTGACGCTGGTGTGGGTCCTGCTCTGGGGCACGTTCTCCTGGGCGAACCTGCTCGGCGGGCTCGTGGTCGCCGTCGGCGTCCTGGTGGCGTTCCCGCTCCCCGCCGTGTCCTCCGGCGGCCGGCTGCGCCCGCTCGCGCTGGTCCGGGTGGTGCTCGACGTGGCCCGCGACCTCGCCGTGTCGAGCGTCCAGGTGGCCTGGCAGTCGGTGCGCCCCGGACCGCCGATCCGCAGCTCGATCGTCGCCGTCGAGGTCCCGGACGACTCCGAGCTGCTCATGGCCCTGCTCGTGGAGTGCCTCTCGCTGGTGCCGGGCAGCGTCGTCGTGGAGGCCTCCGCCGCCGAGCGGACCCTCTGGGCCCACGTGCTCGGCATCGCCGACGAGGCGGGCGTCGAGCGCTTCCGGCGCCAGGTCGCCCGGCTGGTCTCGGATCTGATGACCGCCGGGGTGCACCGGGTCCGCGTCGTGCCGGAGCGCTCCGGGCGCAGCGGCGCCGGCACCGACCCCCGCGACGATCCCGACGAGGCGCCCGCCTCCGGGAGCCCGACCACCGGGAGCGGCCCATGAGCACCGCCGGGTTCCTGCTGACCGTCGCGCTGGCCGTCCTCGGGCTGAGCCTGCTGCTGGTCACGGTGCGTTTCGTGCGCGGCCCGTCGGCGCTCGACCGGCTGGTGTCGCTCGACGCGATCGTCGCGGTGATCATGTGCGCGCTGATGGCCCACGTCGCCCTGACCCGGGACTCGGCGACGGTGCCCGCGATCGTCGCGGTCAGCCTGGTCGGCTTCCTGGGGTCGTCGACAGTGGCGCGCTTCGTCGGGCGTCGCCGTGACGCCGGGCAGGACGGGGAGGACCGGTGAGCACGCTCGAGTCCGTCCTCGACGTCGTCGGCGCCGTGCTCGTGGTGCTCGGGGCGCTGCTGGCCCTGGCCGCCGCGATCGGGCTGCTCCGCCTGCCGGACGTGCTCTCCCGCATGCACGCCGCCACGAAGCCGCAGACCGCGGGCCTCGTGCTCGTCGTCATCGGCACCGCGCTGCTGCTCCGTACCAGCGCCGACGTGTGGATGCTGCTGCTGGTCGGCGCCTTCGCGCTCATCACCGCCCCGGTGACCGCCCACCTCGTCGGCAGGCTCGCGTACCGGTCCGGCGGGGTGCGCCCCGACCTGCTCCACCGCGACGACCTCGCCGACCGCGCGGACACCTCCGCCCCCGACTGACCCCCGACGAGGCGGTGGGCGGTGGTCCCGCCGCGACGTGCGCGGGCCTGGGGTGAGGTCGCGGTGAGCGCCACGGAGCGACGTCGCGGACCGCCCGCCGTTCGCCCCGCAGGGTCACCCGACCGGCGCACGATGCCCTGGCCGGGGGAGGACCGCCGCCGGATCTCACTACTCTGGACGCCGTGACGGATCTGCGCGCGATGATCACCGGGCGTGCCCGGCTCGCGCGACGCGGCGTCGGGCTCGCCCTCGATGCCGCCCGGACGGTGCTGGCCCCCGTCGGCCGCCGCGTCCCCGAGATCCTCGTCGGCCTCGGGGTGGTCCTGACCGCTCTCGTGGTGCTCGTGCTCGTCGGGGCCGCCCGTGACGACGCGTCGATCACCGCCGACCGCGGCGTGGCCGTGGGCGAGGTCCTCGACGGGTCCGACGCACAGCACACCTTCATCCGCTTCACGGCGTCCGACGGGGCGGTGCTCACGCCGGAGAACGGCGTGCTCTACCCGCGTGGCCTCGAACCGGGCAACTACGTGCTCGTCGAGTACGACCGCACGAAGCCCGAGATGGTGCGCGTCGCCGACCGGTCCTGGACCGAGGGGCTCGCGCCCGCGGCGCTGGGGGTCGCGGGCCTGTGGGTCGTGCTCGGCCCGCTCGCCTGGTACCTCGGGCGTCGCCGACGGGCCGGCCGCTCCGACGCCGACGACGGGTCCCCGGTGCTCCCGGACGTCACGACGCCGCCCGGGTCGGCGCCGTCGCAGGAGTCCTCGCCCGACTCGCCCGACGACGAGACCGCGCGCCGCGAGCCGGTGGGGGCCACTCGGTGACCGCGGGCGCGCCCGAGCGCGGCTCACGCGCCGGGCTCGATCGCGACCCCTCCGCCGTCGCCCGGATGTTCGACGGGGTCGCCGCCCGCTACGACGTCACGAACACCGTGCTCTCCTTCGGGCGCGACCGCGCCTGGCGTCGGGCCACCCGCGACGCGCTGACCGTCGGGCCCGGCGACGTCGTGCTCGACATCGCGGCGGGGACCGGGGTGTCGACGGTCGAGCTCGCCCGGTCCGGGGCGACCTGCCTCGCCGCCGACTTCTCGCTCGGCATGCTGCGCACCGGCCGCACCCGGCACGCGGGCGAGGTGCCCTACGTCGCCGCGGACGCGATGCGCCTGCCCCTGGCCGACGCGTCCGTCGACGCGGTCGTCATGTCGTTCGGGCTCCGCAACGTCGTCGACACCGACGCCGCGCTCGCCGAGTTCGCCCGCGTGACCCGCCCCGGCGGGACGCTCGCGATCTGCGAGTTCTCGACCCCGACCTGGACCCCGTTCCGCCGCGTCTACACCGACTACCTGATGCGGGCGCTCCCGCGGGTGGCCCGTGCGGTGAGCTCCAACCCGGACGCCTACGTCTACCTGGCGGAGTCGATCCGCTCCTGGCCCGACCAGGCGGCGCTGGCCCGTCGCATCGCGGGCGCGGGCTGGGCTGCGGTGAGCTGGCGGGACCTGACCGGCGGCATCGTCGCGCTGCACACCGCCGTCCGCTGACGCGGTTCTCCGCCCGGTCGGCGAGGGGCACACCAGGCAGGCCGCGAGCCCGGCCGGCCTGCCCCCAGTGCTCGTGATCATGGAGCGAGCGGGGGCCAGGGCCGGTTCCGCGATCTTCGTAGATCAAACCGTGATTCAGCGGGCGTGTCGCACGCAACATGCCTAGACTCGGGCCCGCCCGGAGCTAGTGAACGAATTCACAAGGAGCCACGGTGTCCGCTCACCACCACGAGCGCACCCGGCGAACCGTCGGGGGCGATGCCGACGTCATCGTCGTCGGCGCCGGTCCGGCGGGCTCCACCGCGGCCACCTATCTCGCGCGCGCGGGCCTGGACGTGCTGGTGCTCGAGAAGTCCGGGTTCCCGCGCGAGAAGGTCTGCGGGGACGGGCTCACCCCTCGGGCGGTGAAGCAGCTGATCGACCTCGGCGTCGACACCCGGCCGGAGGCGGGCTGGCTGCACAACAAAGGCCTGCGCGTGGTCGGCGGCGGCCGCTCGGTCGAGCTGCCGTGGCCGGAGCTCACGAGCTTCCCGCCCTACGGGCTCGTCCGTCAGCGCCGGGACCTCGACCAGATGCTCGCCGACCACGCGCGGGACGCGGGCGCGCGGATCGAGGAGCGCACGGCGGTCTCGGCCGCCGTGACCGACGAGCGTTCCGGCCGGGTCGTCGGGGTCCGGGCGCGGCAGGGCGCGGAGCGCGAGCCGGTCACCTACACCGCGCCGCTGGTCGTCGCCTGCGACGGAGTGGGAGCCCGCACCGCGCTCTCCCGGGGCATCGGCAAGCGCGACGACCGGCCCCTCGGCGTGGCGGTCCGCCGCTACTACACGAGTCCGCGCAGCCACGACGACTTCCTCGAGACCCACCTGGAGCTGTGGGACCGCTCGGGTCCGGAGGACCGGCTGCTGCCCGGCTACGGCTGGGTGTTCGGCATGGGCGACGGGACGGCCAACGTCGGGCTCGGGATCCTGTCCCAGTCCAACGCCGGGGCGTCCAGCGACTACCGCGCGATGCTGCGGGCGTGGTGCGAGTCGTTGCCCGAACAGTGGGGCTTCACCGAGGAGAACGCGGTGAACGTCATCGGCGGGGCCGCGCTGCCGATGGGCTTCAACCGGACCCCGGTCTACGCGGACGGCCTGGTGCTCGTCGGGGACGCGGGCGGCATGGTCAACTCGTTCAACGGCGAGGGCATCGCCTACGCCATGCAGTCGGCGTCGCTCGCCGCGTCCGCCGTCGTGCAGGCCCTCGCGCGTCCCGAGGGCCCGGCGCGGGAGCGGGCGCTCGAGGGCTATCCGGCGGCCGTACGCGCCGAGCTCGCCAGCTACTACCGGCTGGGGAACCGGTTCGCCCACGCGCTGCGCCATCCCCGGTTGGTGCAGTACACCGCGCGCCACGGGCTCCCCCGGCAGGCGCTCATGCGGTTCCTGCTCAAGCTGCTCGCGAACCTGCACGACACCCGCGACGGCGACGCCTCCGACCGGCTCCTGGAGCTGATGCTGCGGCTGACCCCGCAGCTCTCGGAGGCACCCCCGACCGCCGGGCGCCCCGCCCGGCACGCCAAGCCGACGACCCGCTCCGCGCCCGGGAGGGATCGCGCCGCATGAGTCGATGACCACCCATGAGTAAGGCGACCCTCATCAGGGCCGTATGCCACCGCGCTCCGTAAGGTCGGCGTCCATCCGGAGGACGTGACCTCGGACACCGGGAACCCGGTGGTGACAGCCACGTACCCCCACTGCCGGGCGGCAGGAACAGCGAACGACGACGGAGCAGGAGGTCTCTCGAAGATGCAGGGCCCGGGAACGGCGGGACTGACCGCCTATGTCCCCCTCCTCGTCATGTTCTTGCTCGCGGGAGGGTTCGCGCTCTTCTCCGTCACCGCCGCGCCCTACATCGGCCCGCGGCGCTACAACCGCGCCAAGCTCGACTCCTACGAATGCGGCATCGAGCCCTCGCCGCAGCCGCTGGTCGGCGGCGGCCGAATCCCGGTCGCCTACTACCTCACGGCGATGATGTTCATCCTCTTCGACGTCGAGATGGTGTTCCTCTATCCATTCGTGATCAACATCGATGCCCTCGGCCTGTTCGGACTGGTCGAGGTCGTGCTGTTCATCGGGACCGTCGCGTTCGCGTACGCCTACGTATGGCGTCGCGGCGGCCTGGACTGGACCTAGCCATGACACGCAATAACTGTGAGGTCCGCTGACATGGGACTCGAAGAGAAGCTCCCGAACGGCATCCTGCTCGCCACCGTCGAGGGGATGGTGAACTGGACGCGCAAGGCGTCGCTGTGGCCGGCCACCTTCGGCCTGGCCTGCTGCGCGATCGAGATGATGACCTCGGGCGCACCGCGCTACGACCTCGGCCGGTTCGGCATGGAGGTCTTCCGGCCGAGCCCCCGGCAGGCCGACCTGATGATCGTGGCCGGCCGGGTGACCAACAAGATGGCCCCGGTGCTGCGCCAGATCTACGACCAGATGGCCGAGCCCCGCTGGGTCCTGGCCATGGGCGTCTGCGCCTCGAGCGGCGGGATGTTCAACAACTACGCGGTCGTCCAGGGCGTCGACCACGTGGTGCCGGTGGACATGTACCTCCCGGGCTGCCCGCCGCGGCCCGAGATGCTGATCGACGCGATCCTCAAGCTCCACCAGAAGATCCAGAACGAGCCGCTCGGGCCGGTGCGCGCCGAGCTCGCCGCCGAGCGCCGCGCGCAGGGCGAGAAGCTCGAGCTGCTGCCCTCGTCCGTGAAGTACGGGCGGGAGAAGGCCTGACATGCCGCAGGGACACGACGACGACAAGCAGCCCGGCGTCCCGCCGACAGGTGCGGGGGGCGCGAGCGGACCGACCGGGGCCACCGCCGGGACCCCCGACAGCGAGGCGGCGACCGGGAGCGCCGTCGCCTTCAGCCCGACCGAGCAGCACCGTCCGCACGCTCCGACCGTCACCGGCCGGTCGCGTGAGGGCATGTTCGGCATCGCCGGGTCCGGCGACACCTCCGGCTTCGGCGGCCTGCGCCTGCCCGCCTACGCGCCCGCCCCGGCCGAGCGGCCCTACGGCGGCTGGTTCGACGAGGTCGTCGACGAGACCGCGGCGGCCCTCGACGAGGGCGTGGCCCGGGGGGAATCCGGCGCGGTCACCTTCGACGCGGCCGTCCCGCAGGTGACCGTCGACCGCGGCGAGATGACCTGGTACGTGGCCCGCGACCACCTCCCGACGCTGGCCCGGACGCTGCGCGACGACCCGGCGCTGCGCTTCGAGTTCTGCTCCGGGGTGTCCGGCGTCGACTACGGCGAGGGCATCCCCCAGCAGCTGCACTCCGTGGTCCAGCTGCTGTCGATGACCTACCGCAGGCGGCTGCGCCTCGAGGTCTGCCTGGAGCTCGACGACCCGCACTGCCCGTCGCTGGTGCCGATCTACCCGACGGCGGACTGGCACGAGCGCGAGACCTGGGACATGTTCGGGATCGTCTACGACGGTCACCCGAGCCTGACCCGGATCCTCATGCCCGACGACTGGAACGGCCACCCGCAGCTGAAGAGCTATCCGCTGGGCGGCATCCCCGTCGAGTACAAGGGCGCCGAGATCCCGCCGCCCGACCAGCGGAGGGCCTACACGTGAGCACCATCGAGCCCGGCGTCGGCACCGACCCCACCGCCGGTGACCCCACCGTCAGCGACCCCACCGTCGGCGATCCCTACGCCGCGTCCTCCCGGCAGACCACCGAGGGCACCGTCTACACGGTCACCGGCGGCGACTGGGACGAGCTGCTCGGCGAGACCACCGGTGACGAGCGCATCGTCATCAACATGGGGCCGCAGCACCCCTCCACGCACGGCGTGCTCCGCCTCGTCCTGGAGATCGCCGGCGAGACGGTGACCGACTGCCGCCTCGTGATCGGCTACCTGCACACCGGGATCGAGAAGAACTGCGAGTACCGCACCTGGACCCAGGGCGTCACCTTCGTGACGCGCGCGGACTACCTCGCGCCGCTGTTCACCGAGACCGCCTACTGCATGTCGATCGAGCGCCTGCTGGGCATCGAGGTCCCGACGCGGGCGCAGGTGATCCGGGTGCTCCTCATGGAGATCAACCGGATCGGCTCACACCTGGTCGCCCTCGCCACCGGCGGCATGGAGCTGGGCGCGCTCACCGGCATGACCAACGGGTTCCGGGAGCGCGAGGAGGTCCTGCACCTGCTCGAGTTCCTCACCGGGCTGCGCATGAACCACGCGTTCATCCGGCCCGGCGGGGTGGTCCAGGACCTCCCCGACGGCGCCGAGAAGCGCATCCTCGAGTTCTGCGACGTGATGGACGGGCGCCTGCCCGGCTTCCACCAGCTGCTCACCGGCAACGCCATCTGGCAGCAGCGCCTCGTCGGGATCGGCTACCTGCCCCTCGACGGGTGCCTCTCGCTCGGCGTCACGGGCCCGATCCTGCGCTCCGCGGGGCTGGCCTGGGACCTGCGCAAGGTCGACCCGTACCTGGGCTACGACCAGTACGACTTCGAGGTCCCGACCGACACCGCCGCGGACTCCTTCGCCCGCTACAAGCTGCGGGTCGACGAGATGCACGAGTCGCTGCGGATCATCCGGCAGTGCGTGGCGGCCCTGGAGCCGGGACCGGTGATGGTCGAGGACGCCAAGATCGCGTGGCCGGCCAAGCTCTCCATCGGCGCCGACGGCATGGGCAACTCCCTCGAGCACGTCCGCAAGATCATGGGCCAGTCGATGGAGTCGCTGATCCACCACTTCAAGCTGGTGACCGAGGGCTTCAAGGTGCCGCCGGGCCAGGCGTACGTGCCGATCGAGTCGCCGCGCGGCGAACTCGGCGCCCACCTGGTCTCCGACGGCGGCACCCGACCGCTGCGCGTGCACGTCCGCGACCCCAGCTTCGTCAACCTCCAGTCGGCGCCGGCGATGTGCGAGGGCGGAATGGTCTCGGACGTCATCGCGGCCCTGGCGAGTCTCGACCCGGTGATGGGGGGCTGCGACCGATGACCGCTCTGGAGCGTCAGGAAAGTCCCGTTCCGGACACTGGACGTCAGGAACGGGACTTTCCTGACATCAGCATCTTCGACGGCCAGCGCGAGCGCGCGGCGGCGATCGTCGCCCGCTACCCGCAGCCACGGTCCGCGTTGCTCCCGCTGCTGCACCTCGTGCAGTACGTCGAGGGCCACGTGAGCCGGTCGGGCGTCGCGTTCTGCGCCCAGGTCCTGGACATCACGGCCGCCGAGGTCTCGGCGGTCGCGACGTTCTACACGATGTACAAGCGCGAGCCGGTCGGCGAGCACCTCGTCAGCGTCTGCACCAACACGCTGTGCGCGGCGCTCGGCGGCGACGAGATCTACGCGGCCGTCCGCGAGCGCCTCGGTGGCATCGGGCACGAGGAGACCAGCGGGACCCCCGGCGAGACGGGCTCGCTGACGATCGAGCACGCCGAGTGCCTCGCCGCGTGCGACCTCGCACCGGTGCTCACCGTGGATTACGAGTTCTTCGACCGGCAGACGGTCGACTCGGCCGTCGAAATCGTCGACGCCCTGCAGCGCGGCGAGAAGCCGCACCCCACACGCGGTGCCCCGCTCACCGACTTCCGGCGGATCGAGCTGCTGCTCGCCGGGTTCTTCGACGAGGCCGAGCTCGGCGGCGCGGCGGCCAACGCCGGCCCGAGTGCCGACCAGGCGACCCTCGCGGGCGCGCAGCTCGCCGAGGAGCGGAACTGGCACGCGCCGCCGATGCCCGAGCGCGGGCCCGACCGGACGACCGAGTCCACGACCCTCCCGGGAGGTGCGTCATGAGCCCATCCGAGACGGGGCAGGCCCCGGAGGAGTACCGACCGGACCCGCTGACGCCGGTGCTGACGAGGCGCTGGCTGCTGCCGGAGTCGTGGACGCTGCGCCACTACACCGAGCTCGGCGGCTACGAGGCGCTGGACACCGCGTTCGCCACCGACCCGGCCGACCTGGTCACCCTCGTCAAGGACTCCGGGCTGCGCGGCCGCGGCGGCGCGGGCTTCCCGACGGGCATGAAGTGGAGCTTCATCCCGCAGCCGAAGCCGGGCGAGGAGCCGACCGACGCGACCAGGAACGCCCCGCAGTTCAAGCCGAAGTACCTCGTCATCAACGCCGACGAGGGCGAGCCGGGGACGTGCAAGGACGTCCCGCTGATGATGGCGGACCCGCACAGCCTCATCGAGGGCTGCATCATCACCAGCTACGCGATCCGCGCGAAGTTCTGCGCGATCTACATCCGGGGCGAGGTCGTGCACGCCATCCGGCGCCTGCACTGGGCGGTGCGCGAGGCCTACGAGGCGGGCCACCTCGGCAAGAACATCCACGGCACCGGGTTCGACCTCGACATCGTGGTGCACGCCGGTGCCGGCGCGTACATCTGCGGCGAGGAGACCGCGCTGCTCGACTCGCTCGAGGGGCGCCGCGGCCAGCCGCGCCTCAAGCCGCCCTTCCCGGCGACGGCGGGCCTCTACGCGGCGCCGACCGTGGTCAACAACGTCGAGACGATCGCGACGGTCCCGTCGATCGTCGCGGGCGGCAAGGACTGGTTCCGGACGATGGGCCGCGAGCGCTCGCCCGGGCCGAAGATCTACTCGCTGTCCGGGCACGTCGAGAAGCCCGGCCAGTACGAGGCGCCGCTGGGCACGACGCTGCGCGAGCTGCTCGAGATGGCCGGCGGGATGAAGGACGGCATCCCGCTGAAGTTCTGGACGCCGGGCGGGTCGTCGACGCCCCTGTTCACCGCCGAGCACCTCGACGTCCCGCTGGACTTCGAGGGGGCGGCCGAGGCCGGCTCCATGCTCGGCACCACCGCACTGATGATCTTCAACGAGACCGTCAGCGTGCCGTGGGCGGTCATGAAGTGGACCGAGTTCTACGAGCACGAGTCCTGCGGCAAGTGCACGCCGTGCCGCGAGGGCAACTACTGGCTCGCCGGGATCCTGCAGCGCATGAACGCCCGCCAGGGCACGGCCGAGGACATCGACACCCTGCTCGACGTCTGCTCCAACGTCCTCGGCCGCTCGTTCTGCGCGCTCGGCGACGGCGCCGTCTCGCCGATCACCAGCGGTATCAAGTACTTCCGCCAGGAGTTCCTCGACCTCTGCGCCGACCAGCAGAGCCCAGCCTCCGAAACCCCCGTTCTCGCCGGAGCGCACTGATGACACAGGCCCCTCAGAAGGACGACGCGGCGCAGGAGACGCCCCCTCCTCCCGAGGGTCACGTCCGGCTGACGATCGACGGACTGACCGTCGACGCGCCGAAGGGCGAGATCCTCATCCGGACCTGCGAGCGCCTCGGCATCGTCGTCCCCCGGTTCTGCGACCATCCCCTGCTCGACCCGGCGGGCGCGTGCCGCCAGTGCCTGGTCGAGGTCGAGATGGGCGGCAGGCCGATGCCCAAGCCGCAGGCGAGCTGCACCATGACCGTCGCCGACGGGATGGTCGTCAAGACCCAGCACACCTCGCCCGTCGCCGACAAGGCGCAGCAGGGCGTGATGGAGCTGCTGCTCATCAACCACCCGCTCGACTGCCCGATCTGCGACAAGGGCGGCGAGTGCCCGCTGCAGAACCAGGCGATGTCCTCGGGCCGGGCCGAGTCGCGCTTCCACGAGCACAAGCGGACGTTCGAGAAGCCCATCGCCATCTCCGACGAGGTGCTGCTCGACCGCGAGCGCTGCGTGCTCTGCCAGCGCTGCACCCGGTTCTCCGAGCAGATCGCCGGTGACCCCTTCATCGAGCTGCTCGAGCGCGGGGCCCACCAGCAGGTCGGGACCGAGGAGACCGCCTGGGGGGACGGCGAGGACTTCCAGTCCTACTTCTCGGGCAACACCATCCAGATCTGCCCGGTCGGCGCCCTGACGTCGGCCTCCTACCGGTTCCGCAGCCGCCCCTTCGACCTGGTCTCGACCCCGGGCAAGTGCGAGCACTGCGCCTCCGGGTGCTCCACCCGTCGGGACTGGCGCCGCGGCGGAGTCACCCGCGTGCTCGCCGGTGAGGACCCGAACGTCAACGAGGAATGGCTCTGCGACAAGGGCCGCTTCGCGTTCCGCTACCCGACCTCGGCGCAGCGGGTGCTACAGCCGATGGTCCGCGGCGACGACGGGGCGCTCGCCCCGGTCTCGTGGATCGAGGCGCTCGAGAAGGCGGCCGCCCTGCTGGTCGCCGCGCGCGAGGGCTCCGGTCCGGGCCGGGTGCTCGTCGGCGAGGACGGGGCGGAGGTCGAGGGCGATCCGAAGCGCGGTGTCGGGGTGCTGCCCGGCGGCCGGCTCACCGTCGAGGACGCCTACTCCTACGGCAAGTTCGCCCGCGTCGCGCTGGGCACCAACGACGTCGACCAGCGCGCCCGCGCGCACTCCCACGAGGAGCTCGACTTCCTCACGGGTCACGTGGCCGGCGTCGCGCCCGCCCACGTCTCCTACGCCCACCTCGAGGCCGCCCGCACCGTGGTGTGCGTGGCGTTCGACCCCGAGGAGGAGTCCCCGATCGTCTTCCTGCGCCTGCGCAAGGCGTCCCGCAACGGCACCCGGGTGGTGCACGTCGGGTCATGGACGACGCCCGCGGTGACCAGGACCGGCGGTCACCTGGTGCGGGCCGTGCCCGGTGACGAGCCCGCCGCCCTCGACGCCCTGCCCGACGACGTCGCGGCCGCGCTGGCCGAGCCGGGTGCGGTGGTGCTCGTCGGCGAGCGGGCGGTCGAGGTTCCGGGCCTGCTCAGCGCGGTCGCCGCGCTCGGCGCCCGCACCGGCGCCCGGATCGCTTGGGTGCCGCGGCGGGCCGGGGAACGCGGTGGGGTGGACGCCGGCACGCTGCCGTCCCTCCTGCCCGGCGCCCGGCCGGTCGAGGACCCCGACGCCCGCGAGGCGGTCGCGCAGGTGTGGGGAGTGCCCGCTCTGCCGGACACGCCCGGTCGTGACGTCACGGGCATGCTGCGGGCGGCCGCGGACGGCACGCTCGCCGGGCTCGTCGTCGGGGGCCTCGAGCTGGCCGACCTGCCCGACCCGGCGCTCGCCCGCGCGGCGCTGGCCGAGGCCGACGTCGT
>NZ_DASXJS010000192.1:0-5085 GCF_036497245.1 Actinomycetospora sp.
AGTGCTCACGAGGCCGGAGGCGACCTAGCTCGCGAACCGGCCGTTCGCGTCGAGCTTGCGGTAGTAGCCCTCGAGGTCCATGCGGCGCCCGGCGTTCACCGTCGACTTGCCCTCGTCGACGAACAGGCGCAGCGGGATCGCCCGGAAGTCGAAGCTCACCCGCGAGGTGGGGGTGTCGTTCGCGTGGTTGCCGTGGCGGTTGTTCACCGCGTCGAAGCGCCACACCTGGCCCGGGTCAACGACGACCGGCGAGTACGCGTCGGCACCCGGCTCGTCCTCGATCCACATCGAGTTGTTCCCGTAGGCGCGGGTCAGCGGCAGCCAGTAGTTCAGCGTCGACGGCTGGTGGTTGTAGTCGGAGTCCTTGTGGAACTCGCTCACGGCCACGCTGCCGGGACGGTGCACGCGGAAGGTGGGGATGCGCTGCACCGCGAGGTCCTCGGCGTACTGCGGGAGGATCCACTCGACCAGGAAGCGGTCGTAGAGGTCCCGCACCTGCTCGTACTCGCGGTAGAAGATCGTGTGGTCGTCGGAGTCCTGGTCGTGGTTGTCGACGTCGGACCGGCGCCCGAGCTCGTGGATCTTCTCGAGATCCGGGGTGTCGAGGATCTTCGCGACCACGTCCGGGAACGGGAACTCGATCGGGTCGTAGGTCAGCACGGTGCCGAGCTGGCTCGGGTCAGTCATGGGTTCTTCCTTCTCGTCCGGCGGGGAGTCGTTTCCGGTGAAGGTGGTCAGGGGGTCAGGGTCAGGGGTCGAGGAGCTCCCGGTAGAGCGTCACGAGCCGATCGGCCCACGCCTCGGCCCCGAAGGCGCGCACGCTCTCGCGCGCCCTCGCCCCGCTGCGCACCCGGACCTCGTCGTCCGAGAGCAGCTTGTCCAGCGCCGCGGTGAGCGCCGGGGGATCACCGACGGGGACGACGACGCCGTTGTCCCCGTCGCGTACGAGAGTGGCCAGCCCGCCGACCGGGGTGACCACGGGGCACAGGCCCCACGCCATGCCTTCGAGCACGGACATCGGGAGGCCCTCCCACCAGCTCGGCAGGAGGAGGATCTGGGCGGCGCCGAGCAGGTCGTCCCGCTCGTCGGGGCCGATCCAGGAGCGGACGTCGACGGAGCCGTCGAGCCCGGCCGCGGTGACCGCGCGGCGCACGGCGTCCGCGTCCCCGTGGCCGGCGATCGTCACCGTCAGGCGGGCGCGATGGCAGGCGTGCAGGCCGGCGAGCGCGTCGACGAGGTCGAACACGCCCTTGCGGTCGATGAGCCGTCCGAGGAAGACCGCGCGCACCGTCTCGGCGCGCGGATCGCGCTCGGGCACCGTCTCGGGCCACTCGACGGGGTTGGCGAGCAGGATGACGCGCTCCCCGGGCAGGCCGAGTCGCTCGGTGTAGATCTCGCGTGCCCCGGGCGCGAGCACGACGACCCGGTCGGCGCGCAGCAACCACGCGACCGCGGATCGCGCGGGCGCGGGCAGGGCGTCGAACCAGTCGGCGAACGCGCCTGCGTGGGTGTGCAGCACCGTCGGGATGCCACGGGCGCGGGCGGCGGCGACGACGACGCCCTTGCGGACGACGGAGAGGCCCTTCGCGACGTGCAGGTGGACGACGTCGGGGCGGCGGTCCTGGGGGCCGAGAACGAGGGCGAGCGCCCGGGCGATCCCGACGACCATGAGCCGGAGCCGCCGCAGCGCCCCGGCCTCGTCGTAGGTGGTGGCGACGTGGAGCTCGACGTCGTCCCGCCCGGCGAGGAACCGCTCGTGCAGCCGCTGGACCGAGGACATCCCGCCGGGCGTCGTCGAGGACTGCCCGACGACGAGGACCCGGAGCCGTCGGCCCTCGGAGCGACCGCCCGCCGAGCCGGTCACCGGTCGGTGACCGCCGACGTCGCGGGGCGCGCTGCGGGCGCCGGGTCGACGGTGTCGTAGGCGGTGAGCAGCGCCGCCTGTGAGTGGGTCCACGAGAGTGCCCCGGCGACGCGCTCCCGCCCGACCTCGCCCATCTGCTTGCGGCGCACCGGATCGTCGAGCAGCTCCGAGATCAGCCCGGCGAACTCGTCGACGTCGTTGGGGCGCGCGAACAGCGCGGCGTCACCTGCCGACACCCGGCTCTCGGTGAGGTCGAACGAGACCATCGGCAGCCCCATCGCCATGTACTCCATGATCTTGTTCATGGTGGACACGTCGTTGAGCGGATTGAGCGGGTCCGGGGCGATGCCCAGGGACGCCGTCGAGAGGTAGCGGCGCACGAGCGGGGTGTCGGCCATGCCCGTGAAGGTCACGCGGTCGTCGAGACCGAGACGGTGCGCGAGGTCGACGACGTCGTCGAAGGCGTCGCCGCCCCCGAGGAACGCGGCGTGCCAGTCGTCCCGGCGCTCCGCGAGCTGCGAGAGGGCGCGCACGGCGTAGTCCACACCGTCCTGCGGGCCCATGACGCCGAGGTAGACGAGCATGTGCTCGCGGCCCTTCGCCAGCTCCGGCTCCGGCGGCACCTGCTTGAAGCGGTCCAGCGCGGGGGCACTGCGCACGGTGAACGCGCGGTGGCCCGGCACCCGGCCGCGCCCGACGGCCTTCGCGCGGTAGCTCTCGTTGGTCGAGATGACGGTGTCGGCGGTCCGGTAGGTGAGGTACTCGACCAGACGCAGGCCCCAGTAGAGGGCGTCGCGCTTCGGGCGGAAGCGGGAGAGGTAGAGCTCGGGCACCAGGTCGTGCTGGTCGAACACCACGCGGGTGCGCACCCCGTGCCGTCGCCCGATCACCCGCAGCACGAGCGCCACCAGGAAGAGCAGGTCGGGCGGGTTGCACAGGTGCACGACGTCGACCGGGGCGCGACGGGTGATCGCGCGGGCGAGCCGGATCGAGTGGAAGAGCGCGGTCGCGTACTCCTTGAGGTACCCCTGCGGCCCGCCGGACGCGGCCTCGAGCGGGTAGCGGTGGATCGCCACACCGTCGACGACGGCCTCGCGCTCGGTGTCCCGTTCCGTGCCCAGCGGACAGATCACCTCGACGTCCCACCCGTGATCGCGCAGCGTCGTGGCCTCCTGCCAGACACGGCGGTCGAACGGCACCGAGAGGTTCTCGACGAGGATGAGCGCTCTGCCGGGCAAGATCCTGAGTCCGTCCTGTCGGGGCCAGGGACGATCCGATCGGTGACCGGTCGGGTTACGGACCACGGTAGCGATGCCGTCCCGCGGGCCGTCGGGGTGCCCGCCGCAGCGTTGCGGGGGCGATCGGGCGGTACGTCGTGAGACGCCCGGCGGACCCCGCGGTTGCCTCGGCCGACCGGGCGACCCGCCGAGGGCGCGGGATCGACCCGGCGTGGCGGGGCGGGCGGGCCGATCGGGCGGGAATGCGACCATGGTCCGTGCCGGGACCGGCGGTCGACACGACGTCCGGTGCGGCGACGGACGAAGGCGACATCGTGGCCGTGAGCACGCACCGGTAGCGTCCGAGTCGCCCGAACGGGGCCACCGAGGGGGGTACCGCGACCATGCACGTGCACGTGGAGCTGCCCGAGGAGCTCGACGTGGAGGAGTACCGCCAGCGCAACGCGCGCGGGGAAATCCCGGACCACACGCCCTACGGGCTTCACCACCTCGGCGACGAGGGCGACGTCGTCACCTTCCGCAGGCCCGCCCGCGGCCTCACCGACTGGGCGGCGCGCAAGGTCCGCAACCAGCTGGACGGCTATGAGGCCGTGACCGCGCTGTCGAGCGCGCGGCAGCGCCGCGGGGCGGACGCGATCTTCTGCATGGACGAGCGCACCGGGTTGCCCGCCGCGTTCACGGCCCGCCGGCCGGTCGTCACCGGGGTCGCGTGGCTGGAACGCCCCGACCAGCTGGCCGGGACGCACCGCCGCAGCGCCGAGGGTGGCCTGAGCCGCGCGGCGGGCATCTTCACGCAGAGCCCGGCGATGGTGCCCATCCTGCGCGAGCACTGGGACGTCGATCCCGAGCGCGTGCACGCCGTGCGGCTGGGCATCGACCCCGAGTTCTACCCCGAACAGCCCTTGGACGGCCGGGACCCCGGCGGCGCGACCATCACCAGCGTCGGCGACGACCGCGGCCGCGACCACACGACGCTCGTCTCCGCGGTGAACCGGGTGCGCCAGCAGGGCCTGCCCGCCTGGCTCGAGCTCGCGACCACCCTCCACGTCGACCTGCCCCCCGAGGCGGGCGTGCTGCACGCGCGCCGGATGAACGCCGCGATGCGTGGGCTCTACGAGCGCTCGTCACTGGTCGCGATCGCCCTGCGGCCCAACCCGCAGGGCTCGGGCCTCACCGTGGCGCTCGAGGCCCTCGCCAGCGGCCGCCCGGTGGTCGCGACCGACAACCCCGGGATGGACACCTACGTCGACCACGGGCGGACCGGCCTGCTCGTGCCTCCCGGTGACCCCGAGGCGATGGCCGAGGCGATCGGCGGGCTGCTGGCCGACCCGGAGCGGGCCGCCGAGATGGGCCGCGCAGGGCGCAAGGACGTCGAGGCCCGGTTCACCTCGGCCCACATGGCGGCCGACCTGCGCGACATCATCCGCGGCGTCGTCTAGCCCCTCCTCGGGTGCCTCAGCGGCGACGCGGGGCGGCGTGCGGACGCAGCGCGGGAGCGACCGGGCGCCCCTCGAGCAGACCGGACGCGCTGCCGAGCTCGATCGCTTTGCCGTAGACCGGGAGCGCGTCGGCCACCGCCTGGATCGTCTGCTCGACGTCGGTGTCGGTGTGCGCCGCGGAGATCACGAAGGACTGTCCGAGAATCCCGCTCTTGAGCAGCTCGCCCAGGAACAGCGTCCGGTACTCCTGCGACGGGGCGCCGGAGGGATCCCGGGTGAGGAACACCAGGCAGTTCGGGTGCCCGGCGACCTCGACGTACTCCCGCATCCCGGCGTCGTCGATCACCTGGTTCGCGCCGGCCGCCAGCCGCTCGCCCGCGCGGCGCATGGCGCCGACCGGGTCCGTCGTCCGGTAGGTCTCGACGACGGCGCGGAACGCGGCGAGCCCGACGGTCTCCGGGCCGTTCGTGGTGGAGAGCAGGAAGACGCGCTCGCCGTCGGTGTTGAGACCGCCGAGCTCCATGAGGTCCCGCTTGCCCGCCAG
>NZ_DASXJS010000193.1:0-58742 GCF_036497245.1 Actinomycetospora sp.
ATCCACGTTCACGGGACCGCCACCACCGCCGGCGAACACGTCCCCGGCCTGGTTGATGTCACTGCCACCACCGGCACCGCCGTTGTGCTGATCGGTGATCCGACCGTCCACGTTCACGGGACCGCCACCACCACCGGCGAACACGTCCCCGGCCTGGTTGATGTCGCTACCGCCACCGGCACCGCCGAGGCCGCCGTTGTGCTGGTCGACGATCCGACCATCCACGTTCACGGGACCGCCACCACCACTGGCGAACACATCGCCGGCCTGGTTGATGTCGCTACCGCCACCGGTACCGCCGTTGTGCTGGTCGACGATCCGACCATCCACGTTGACGGGTCCGCGACCGCCGCCGGCGAACACGTCCCCGGCCTGGTTGATGTCGCTGCCGCCGCCGGTACCGCCGTTGTGCTGGTCGGTGATGCGGCCGTCCACGTTGACCCCACGGCCACCTTCACCGGCGAACACGTCGCCGGCCTGGTTGATGTCGCTGCCGCCGCCGGTACCGCCGTTGTGCTGATCGGTGATGCGGCCGTCAACGTTCACGGGTCCGCCACCGCCGCCGGCGAACACATCGCCGGCCTGGTTGATGTCGCTACCGCCGCCGGTACCGCCGTTGTGCTGGTCGACGATCCGACCATCCACGTTCACCGGTCCGCGACCGCCGCCGGCGAACACGTCCCCGGCCTGGTTGATGTCGCTACCCCCGCCGTCGCCACCGTTGTGCTGGTCGACGATCCGACCGTCCACGTTGACCCCACGGCCACCTTCACCGGCGAACACGTCGCCGGCCTGGTTGATGTCGCTACCGCCACCGGCACCGCCGTTGTGCTGATCGACGATGCGCCCGTCGACGTTCACGGGCCCGTCCTGCTCGGTCATGTTCACTCCTTCGTCCCGGATCGGGCCGGGGCATCGCCCGCTGGTGCGCGGTGCGCTCAACCGACCGGAGCTCCTCCGGGCGGCGGGCCGATCTGTTCGTCCCGAGGAGAAGTGTTGGCGCTACGCCGCGGCGAGTCCTGAGTAGCGGACTACTCGGCTTCGGGCCCGCGTACGTCGCGCACTACTCGGAGAGGTCCTTCATTCCCCCGGTGACCACGGTTCCCAGGTCACGACGCCCACTCAGACCGAGCTTGCTGTAGACGACATGCAGCACGTTGTCCACGGTGCGCACCGAGACGACGAGCTGCTCCGCGATCGCGCGGCTGGTCATGCCGGAGGCGGCGAGGGCGGCGATCTCGTGCTCGCGGCGTGTCAGTTCGGACGGGGAGTCGAGGTCGGCGATCGCGGGCGTCCGCGCGCCCTCGCACTTCTGGGCCCACTGCCGGGCGCGCAGGGCGCTCGCGTTCCCGGCGCCGCGTCCCCCGTGGGCGCGGTGGAAGGTGCTCGCCTGCGCAGCGGCCTCCGCGGCGAAGAGGTGTGCTCCGAGGCCGGCGAAGCGATCGGCCACGTCGTCCAGCGCGGCGGCGTCGCCGGCGGCGTAGGCCCGGGCGTGGTCGACGAAGGTGCCGGAGATCAGGCCGTCCGCCTCGGCCGCGGCCGACTCGAGACGAGCCGAGACGGGCACCGTCGTCCCCAGGCGCACCGCCGTGTGCAGCGCCACGAGATGGACCGGCAGCAGGCCGTCGCGCTCGGCGTGGTCGGCGGCGGCGAGACAGGCACGCTCGGCCTCCGCGATCCGGCCGCCCGCGACCGCCGTCCAGACCGGCGCGAGCCCGGCCCACGGCGCGTAGGCGTTGCCGCCCTCGCTGAGCACCCGTTGCAGCTGGCGCGAGGCGTTGGGAACGACCTCGAGATCATTGGTGACCACCGCAGATTGGATGATCTCGGACCACAGCACCGCGAGCAGCGGGAGCTCGTCGGGGCGCGTTCCCGCCGTGGCGTCGCGCAGCCAGCGCAGGGAGGTACGCATCGTGCCCCGCAGCCCCGCCGTGACACCGAGCCAGCCGGCGTAGAGGGCCTTCGCGGTCGACTGCCCGTCCGCGACGGCACGCCGGTACCCCTGCTGGGCGAGGCGCTCGGCCTCGTCGAGTCGACCGGTGAAGACGTGTGCCTCGCAGCGGCCCGCGTCCAGCTGCAGGTGCGCCCACTCGGCCGTGAGCACGAGCGGGGACGGCGAGGCCTCGATCGCCTCGTCGGCCCGGTCCGCGACGCGCGCGGTCACGTCGTAGCGGCCGGTCCGCCGCAGGGCGGCCGTCGCGACGGCGAGCGCCTGGAGCCTGGTGGCGTCGACGACGCCGTCGGGTCGGCGCACGGTCTCAGCGAGCTCCAGCGTCTGCTTCGCGCCGTCGTACGGGGCGGACAGGGCCGCCTCGAGCGTCGCGAGCTCCGGCGTGCTCGACGCGAGCTCGGGCCCGAGGTCCCGCAGCACGGTGGTGGCCCGCGCCGGTCGTCCCAGACCCCAGTACAGATTCGTCACGCGCGTGACGGCCAGCTGGGTGCGATGGTCCGGTTCGTCCTCGCGGAACCATAGGCCGGCGAACAGCTCCTCCGCCTCGGCCGAGCGCCCCAGACCGATCAGCACCTGCCCGAGCACCACCGAGGCCGCGTAACCGCCGCCCTGCTCGACCGCGGCGCGCGCCAACCGTTCGGCCGCGCCGTAGTCGACCTTCATCGTGCTCTCGGCGGCCACCCGCAGCATCTCGGCGTCGGTGGGCAGGCCGGCGGCGAGACGCCAGGTCACGGCGCGGAGCCGATCACCGGACCGACGGACGCCCGCGGCCTCGAGGGACTCGGCGAGCTGTCGGTAGATGGTCTTCTCACGACGGGGCGAGGTGCGCTGGCGCAGCACCTCGCCGTAGAGCGGGTGGGCCAGCCGGAGCTCGACCCGCCGATCCAGACGCTCCGAGACGATGAGCCCCTTCCGCTCCACGGCGGCCAGGGCGTCGGCGTCCACGATCCGCTCAGGGGTGTCCACCCCGAGGGGCTCGCCGAACGCCAGCAGCTCGAGGACGGCTTGCTCGTCCACCTCGAGGGACCCCATGCGGGCGTCGATGAGCTCGGTCAACCGGGGCGAGGGCACCAGCGGTCCGTTCCACCGCCAGACGTCGTCGTCGACGGCGAGGGCGCCGCTGGCGAACCCACCCTCGACCAGCTCGCGCAGGAACAGCATGTTCCCCAGGCTGAGCTCCCAGAGGTGGTGGAGGGTGGCACCGTCGACCTGCCCGCCGAGCACCTGACGAACGAGGTCGTCCGACTGTCCGCGCGCGAGACCGTGGATGTCGATGCGCTCGGCGAGACCTTCCTTCCACAGCGCGAAGATCGGATCGGGGACCGTCACCCCGGTTCGCGCGGTCACCACGACGGTCGCCGCACCCGTGACGGCCAGCTGATGGACGAGCGCCGCCGACGTCGCGTCGAGCAGGTGGGCGTCGTCGACCCCGAGGAGGAGGCGTCGGCCGCCGGCCTGCTCGACGAGGTGGCGTGCCGCCTTCGGCAGGAGATGGCCGGCGTGCGAGCCGGGCCCGTCCCAGTTGGCGAGCAGCTGGCCCATCGCGCCGAGCGGGATGCCGGACGCGGAGCGGGTCGCCATGACCCACCGCACCGCCGCACCCCCGGCCTCGGCCCGGTCGGCGACGGCACGAGCGAGCCTCGTCTTGCCGACGCCGGCCGGCCCGACGAGGACGACACCGGTCAGGTGCGCGTCGTCGAGCGCCTTGCGGACCGCCGCCAGTTCGCGCTCGCGCCCGACGAACGGCCAATGACGAGCCATCCTGCTCCCCTCACGTGCCGTGGCCGGGAGCGCGACACGCCGGCCTGCGGTGCCGAGCCGGAAGCCGGTACGACCGGTTCCGAACAACCTGCGGGACTCACCGTGGCCCTCCGGGAAGTGGGAGTCGACAGTAGTCGACTACGCAAAAATGCTCATGGCGCCCGGAAAAGGGTCCAGCGCTGGGGCAATTGATACGATTAGTCCGAATTATCGCTTTTCCGCACCGGGCGCGAGGGCCGAGTAGTGCCGCGTCCCGAACCGAGTAGCGATTACTCAGGTGGTGCGCGGAGCACGCTCCGACAATGGACGGGCAGCCGCCTGCGGCCTCGGGAGGACCCATGCTCCGCTCGCCCATCGTCACACTGGTCGCTGTCGTCGTCCTCGGAATCGTGCTGATCGGCGTGGACATGGCCGTGCAGCGCCCGGCCCCCGCCCCCGCGGCAGCGGCCCCGCTGCCGGCCGCCGCGGCGGCCACCGCCCCGGCTCCGCCTCCCGCCACGTTCCCGGCCCGAGCGCGCTACGTCGGCGACGTGACCTCGGAAGGCGACACCATCCCCATCGCGGTCACGGTGGCCGATGGTCACGCCAAGGCCTACGTCTGCGACGGGCAGCACGTGGAGGCCTGGCTGCAGGGCACCGCGAGCGCCGACTCGCTCGACGCCTCCGGCCGGAAGGGCAACCACCTCACCGGCCACCTCGAGGGCGACCGGCTCACCGGCACCGTCCATCTCGTCGGGCGCCCGGACGCACCGTTCACGGCTTCCCCCTCGAGCGGCTCCCGGGCAGGGATCTACTGGCAGAGCAGCTCGGGTCGCACCACCGGCTGGATCGTGCGCGGCGACGGCGGCCAGGTCGGGCTGAGCCACGACGGGAGCGGAGCCGTCGCCCCGCCGCCTCCGCTGCCGGCCGAGGGTCCGCTCCCGGCCGGCGTGGCCCCGGTCGAGGGCACGACCGACGTGCTCTCGGCGTCGTGAGCACCCAGGACCGGGGAGCGCCCGCATGAGCAGCACGGAACGCGGCCGGGCGGAGACCCCCATCGACGACGGCGACGCCGACACCGGTCCGATCGGCCCGTTCCCCGTCGCGCGCGCCACCGGACGATCCCCGATCCCGGCGCTCGCTGTCCCCGTCCTCGGCGGGTTCGCCCTCGCGGTGCTTCTCGGCGTGTACGGCCGGCTGCATGAGCCGGGTGCGGTGGCGGTCGACATCGCCGGCTTCTCCGGACCCGCCTACGTCAAAGCGTGGCTGACGACGGTCGCGACCCTCCTCGCCGTCGTCCAACTGGTGTCGGCGCTGAACATGTACGGCCGGATCGGGCACGCGTCCCCGTCGTGGGTGCCCGCCGTGCACCGCTGGACGGGGCGGCTGGCCGTCCTGGTGACGGTGCCGGTGGTCGTCCACTGCCTCTACGCCTTCGGGTTCGAGTACGACAGCCCCCGGGTGCTCGTGCACTCGCTCGCCGGCTGCCTGTTCTACGGCGCCTTCGCCACGAAGATGCTCAGCCTGCCTCGACGCGACCTGCCGGGGTGGACGCTCCCGGTCGTCGGTGGGGTCGTCTTCTCGGCCCTGGTGGCCCTGTGGCTGACGGCCGCTCTCTGGCTGTTCACGACCCGGGGGCTGCACCTGTGACGGGCACCCCGGAGCTCGGCAGACGGACGGTCCTCCTCGTCGGCTGTGTCGGGCTGGCCACGTGCGGCCTGGCGGCCTGCGCCGAGTACAGCTCCGGCGGACCCACGAGCACCGCACCGCCCCCGGCCGGGCCGACCGGCGTCACCGTGGCCTCGGTCCCGGTCGGAGGCGGCGTGGTCCTGGACGACCGTGGCGTCGTCGTCACCCAGCCCGTCGCCGGGACGTTCGCCGCCTTCGGCACGACGTGCCCCCACCAGGGCTGCTCGGTGAACGCCGTCGCGGACGGCACGATCAACTGCCCCTGCCACGGCAGCCGGTTCCACATCGCCGACGGCAGCGTCGCGCAGGGACCCGCCGAGCGGGGTCTCACGCCGCGGGAGGTCCGGGTGGCCGACGGCCGGGTGGACGTGCCCTGACCTCGACGGGACGCTAGCGGGAGACGGCCCCCGACCGCGATCCGGTCGCCGACGCCGCGGCGAGATCCTGGTAGTCCTCCCGGCGCGACAGCGTCGCCGGCACCCGCGGTGGGCGCACCAGCGCGACCACGACGAACGCGAGCAGTGAGGCCCCCAGCCCGAGGAAGGTCGGGTAGCCGTCGAAGTCCTTGGTGATCAGCGAGTTGGGGATGTAGAGCAGCGTGTTGTCCGAGCCGAAGATCGTCGGCGTCAGCACGAACAACGTCAGCCGCACCGCCAGCCCGACGACGATGGCCGCCACCGCGGCCGCCCGGGTCGCCCGCGTCGGCCACCAGTGGCCCATCACGAACGGCACGAGGAGGCAGGCCAGCAGCAGGTCGAAGGCCAGGGTCAGCAGGATCCCGGTCTGCGGCACCCGCAGGGCGATGAGGATCGAGATCAGGACCATCGGCAGCATCGTCCACCGGACGGCGCGCAGCAGCGGGTCGGTCCCGCTCGGGCCCGTGCCGATGCTCGGGTCCCGCATGCCCCGGATGTTGCGCACCGCCACCGACGCCGTCCCGAGGATGACCCCGTTCGCCGTCGAGCACGAGGCGGCGACGATCGCGGAGAGCACCAGGATCGCGAGCCAGGCGGGCGCGAACTGCCCGAGCAGCGTGAACAGGATCGGCGTCTGGGCGTCCGGCCCGAGCACCGATCCCACCGCGACCGCGACGAGCGCGTAGCAGACCCCGACGGCGGCGGTGAGGACGGCGCCGGTGAGGCAGGCGTTGCGGGCCGTCGCGGGCGAGCGCGCGGAGAAGATCCGTTGCATGAAGTCGATGGCCACGATGTCGCCGATGCCCAGCGAGATCAGGGTCGCCCAGTTGATCGGGGCACCCCCGGCGGCGGTGGTGAGCTGCTCGAAGTCGAACGGCCCGGTGCCGGGGGCCGCAGAGAGACCGAAGTGCAGCCCGGTCCAGATCAGCAGCGAGACCGACCCGATCGCGGTGATCACCATCTGGACCAGCGCGGTGTAGGCGTCGGAGAACATGCCGCCGGTGATCGTGTACGCGAGGACGACCGCGACGATGATCAGCACTCCGACCGTGTAGCTCGTGCCGAGGAAGCGCTCGAACAGGTAGCCGCCCGCCACGAGGTTGCCGGCCAGCAGGATGGCGAACCCCGCGATCATGAGGATCGACGCGGTGACCTCGACGCCCCGTCCGTAGATCTGCCGGTAGAAGTCGGGCAGCGTGAACAGGCCCATCCGGTTCATCCGGGCGGCGAACAGCAGGCCGGTCAGCAGCAGGCACAGCGAGAGGCCCAGCGGCAGGCTCGCCCCGGCCCAGAACCCGAGCGAGAAGCTCAGGTCCATGTTGCCGAGCGTGGCGTTCGAGTCCACGGCCTGACCCATGAGCCCGGCCGCGGAGAGCGGCAGGATGAGCGACCGCCCGGCGACGAGGAAGTTGGTCGAGTCGCCGTCGACGCGGCGCGCGAAGAAGAGTCCGACGGCGACGACGAGGATCACGCCGACCGCGACACCGATGATGATCATGAGGTGGCCTTCCTCGGCAGATGACCCGAGCGCACCAGGCACCCGAGGGCGTCGACGATCACGCGGGTCGCCATGAGTGAGGTGATCTCGGCGTTGTCGTAGGGCGGCGAGCACTCCACGATCTCGATGCCGGCCAGCGGCGCCGCGTCGCAGAGCAACTGGATGAACTTCAGGACCTCGCGGGGCAGGAACCCGCCGGGTTCCGGCCAGCCGGTGCCGGGGACGAACGCCGCGTCGAGACAGTCGATGTCGAACGAGAGCCAGACGGCGTCGGCGCCGTCCCACGCCACCTCGAGAGCGCGCTGGGCGGCCGCCTCGATCCCCATCTCGACGCAGTCCGTGACCGTCATGATCGTCGTTCCGCGGTCGCGCCCGACCTCGACGCCGGGGCGGGGGGCCTGCCAGCCGCCGATGCCGATTTGGACGAGGTTCTCGGGCGGCACGTTCGGCAGGTCCGTGGCGTGGAACCACGGGGTGGTGTGCATCCGCTCGTCGAGGTCGGTCTCCTGGGTGTCGACGTGGCGGTCGAAATGGATGATCCCGAGCTTGCCGTCGCCCAGGTTCTCGGCGACGCCGCGGCTGGTCGGGTAGCCGATGGAGTGGTCGCCGCCGAGCACCACGGGGAAGGCACCGGACGCGTAGACGTGGCTGACGGCCTTCGTGATCTGGTCGAAGGTCTTCTCGATGTTGGCCGGGATCGTGAAGATGTCCCCGAGGTCGCACATGGTGATCGACTCGCGGAGGTCGACACCCAGCTCGAACGAGTACGTCCCGTAGAGCAGCGAGATGTCCCGGATGCCCTTCGGCCCGAACCTCGTGCCGGGCCGGTAGGTGGTGCCGCCGTCGAACGGGGCGCCGAGGATCGCGACGTCGTACTCGCCGCAGCGGCGGACGTCCTCGACGTACGGGGACTTCATGAACGTCGGGATGCCGGCGAAGTGCGGCAGCTCGCCGCGGGAGAACGTCGGGATGGTGCGGTCGACGATCGAGTCGGCCGCCGGGAGGCCCAGCTCCAGGCCGCGGGCGATCTCGGCCTCGTGGGCGGCGTGGGGCAGGGTGCGCTCGATCTCCACGGCCCGGGCGGCCTCGGGGCCGTGGCGGGGCGCCTTGCGCGGTGGGCCGGCGTGCGGCACGGGCAGGTCGGGGCGAATGCGCATGGGCGGTCTCCGGGGACGATCCGACTGGTCGTCTCCCGGGCTTTTGTCCCGCCGTGGAGCGCGGACTCCGTCCGCGCCTGCCCCTCTCGGTCGCGGACCGCCTCGATCTCGAGGCGCGGAACCCTAGGGGCGCCCCACGGCGTCGTGGGTCGCGTACAAGTGCACGCCGGTCCGATGACCGGCGTGACACCTCGGGGTCACGGCCTCGTTGCGGCCCATGACGTCCGTGTTTCGGCGCTAGACCTCGGTCTTGAGGATGCAGATCGCCAGGTGGGCGGCCTCCACGGCCTCCCGGGTCTCGGCGGCGGCCGCGGCATCGGCGCCCACGGCGACCCGGGCGCTGTCGGCGGCCTGCTCGACCTCGAGCACACCGTCGCGCTCGGCGCCGTCGGTCGCGGCGCAGGCCTTGGCGGCCTTGGTGTCGAACTCGCGCACGACGGCGACGGTGACGGCGGAGGCGCGGCGGTCGCCCTGCGCCGCCGCGAGGGCCTCGGCACTGCGGGCGCGGACCTCGTCGAGGCGCGCGCGGATGTCGACGGTGGTGAGCACGAGATCTCCTCGGGTGGTGGTCCGCAACCGTGTCCGTCGAGTACAGGACACCCGGGACGCCCCGGACAGATCGGGAACTACGTACATCCCGACGGCGTCCGCGTCACCACCGGGTTCCGCGGGCTCGCCGCGACCTCGCCGGGCTCGGTACCGGGGACGAAGAGCCGCCAGTCCCCGCTGACCATCGTCGGCCGGTCGATCACGCGGGCGCCGTCGGCGTAGTAGGTCGCGCCGAGCACCATCCGCGCCCGCGTGGTGGCGTTGGCGCCCGCGGTGTGGAAGCACAGGGTCGAGTGGAAGCTGACGTCGCCGAGCGCGAAGGGCTCGTCGTGCACCTTCACCCCGGCGACGCGGAGGGCCTCGGAGACGCGACGGTCGTAGGACGTGCCGACCTTGTCGAACGGCAGATCGGCGACGAGTCGCCAGGTGTCCATGCCGCGGGCGAACGACAGCGGGCCCATCGCGGCGGGCACCGGTTGCAGCGGCATCCACGTCGAGATCACGTCGTGGGAGTCCAGGGGGAAGTGGTGGGCGTCGTGGTGCCAGGGCGTGCGTCCCGCGCCGGGCTCCTTGCACAGCGCGCTGTCGTGATAGAGCCGGAGGATCTCGACCTCGAGCAGCGCCGCGGCGATACCGGCGACGCGCGGAGACAGCACCGCGGCCCGCACCAGCGGGTCGTCGAGCCAGAGCATCTCCCGGGCCCGCAGGCCCGCGGCGGCTCCGGGCCCACCGAGCAGGTCGGCCAGACGTCGGCGCAGCGCCTCCGCCGCGCCCGGGGAGACGACGCGGGGCAGCACGACGAAGCCGTCGGCCGCGAACGCCTCGACCGCGCCCGACGGGAGCTCGTAGGGGACCCCGAGCTCCGCCACGACGGCGTCGTCGTCGGGCAGCGGGCCCGGATCGGGGACCGGGACCTCCATGAGGCCGACCGCCTCGTCGGGGTTCTCGGCGAGGGACATGTACCAGTCCCACCACTGCTCGTTGTCGCCGTCCCAGGCGGGGGCCACGTCGTCGGCCCCACCGACGGCCGTGGCGGCGCTGAGGTGGCGGTTCACGCGGCGACCTCCCACGTGATCACGTCGACGACCTGCGAGAACCGGTACCCGTCGCCGTCGAGGCAGCCCGCCAGGTACGCCCCGACCGCCCCCTCGGACTCCATCCGCTCCAGGGACACCGAGTCGTCGAAGACGCAGCGCTGCAGGAAGCCCTCGACCACGGCGCGGTCGGCGTGCCCGACCTCGTAGCGCAGCGTCGCGACCGCCGGGACGACGCTGGCCGACGCGAGGGCCTCCCGGACCTGCCCCGCGCCGGTGAAGGGCACCGCGGCGGGGGCGAACGTCGTCCGGAAGGCCCCGGCGAAGCGCAGGTAGTGCGACGCGGCCGTCGCGTGGACGATCGCGCCGAAACCGCCCGGGCGCAGCGCGGCGACCATCCGGGCGGTTGCGGCGCCGATCTCGTCGGGCGGGATCGCGTAGAGGGCGTGCGTGGCCCAGGCGACGTCGAAGCCACCGACCCCGGTGGGCAGATCCTGGATGCGGGCCTCGTGCTCCGCGCGCACGCCGAAGGGCGCGTCCAGCACGGAGCGGGCCTCGGCGATCGAGAACGGCGAGGGGTCGAGCAGGTCGATCTCGACCCGGGTCCCGCCCACGGCGTCGGCGAGTCCCCGCCGGGTGAGCTCGGCCGGGAACTTGCCGCTGCCGCAGGCGACGTCGAGGACCCGCACGCGACCCTCGGCGGCGTGGCCACGCAGGTCCGCCGCCCAGTCGCGGGCGGCCACCATCTGCCGGTAGTCCTCGATCGCGAGGGCGTAGAACGCCTCCATGCCCGCCCGGCCGTCCTCCGCCCAGTGGGCGAGGCTGCGCTGCTCGGTCGTGCCCTGCTGGGACATGGTGCGGTCCTCCGTGCCCGGCCGCGACGGCCGGCGTGCTGGCGAGGGCACCGGGGTCCGGGGTGCGCACCCGCCGGTCGGACCTGGGGACGGGGCCGGCTCGGACGGGACTCGCCACGACACAACCACGCGCCGTCCCGCCCGGCAGGATGGGAAGCCGGGCGTCGATCAGGCCGATGCGTCCCGGCGGGCCACGCGATCTCCCCGGAGGCGACGGATCAGGGGCTCGATCACTGCGTCGGCGAGCAGGATGAAGAACGCCCACGGCCCGACCGACGGGATGGCCAGCACCACCACCAGGGCGATGACGATCGTCGTCGTGGAGGCCAGCGAGCCGACGACGAAGCTCTCGGGCACGCCGTCGTCGTTCCCGTCCGCCACCGCGGTGCGCCGCATCATGACCGTCATCGTGGTGAGCGAGGCACTGCACACCAGGAGCACGGCGAGGTAGAAGGGCACGACGAACATGCGGGTGTTGAACGACGCGATCATCTCGGTGGGGAACGGCAGCACGGCGATCGTGAGCACCCACAGCAGGTTCAGCTGCACCAGCGCACGCGTGAGGCGGTGCTCGAAGCCGAAGAGCCGGTGGTGCGCGGTCCAGAACCGGGCGATCACCGCGAAGCTCAGCAGGAAGCTGCCGATCGGCGCGAGGTTGTTCGTGATCACCGCCTTGGCGGGTTCCCCGGCCCGGGCCGCCTCTGGGACGATGTCGACCAACGGCAGCACCAGCAGCGTGAGCGCGATCGCGACGGCGGCGTCGGTGAAGGCGATCATGCGGTCGGAGGAGGGCAGCCGGTCGTCGTCCCGCCGCAGGATCGACGTCACAGAGCGCCCGCCACGTGGCCGGTCTCGTTGACCGAGCGCACCCGCACCCGGCCGCCCCGGGAGACGAGCACGCGGGAGAGCCCGGCGTGGTCGAGCGGGAACGTCAGCGGGCGGTCGAGCCCGAGCTGGAGCGCCAGGTAGGTGTTGATCACCCCGGCGTGGCAGACGACGAGGACCGACTCGCGCCCGGCGTCGCGGTGACGCCCGACGATCCGCCCGAACGCCCCCCGCACCCGCGCGGTGAAGGCCTCGGCGTCGACGAAGTCCGGGAGGTACCCCTCGGTGATCCGCTGCCAGTCGGGGTCGTCGGAGCCCAGCCGCGCGTGGACCGGCTGGTAGGAGGGCCTGCCCACGTCGAACTCGGCGAGGTCGGGGTCGACGACGGGGTCGAGCCCGAGGGCCCCGGCCGCGGGCGCCGCGGTCTGCTGCGCGCGGCGCATGCCCGAGACGACCACCTCGACGACCTTCTCGCCGGTGAGGTCCGCCGCCCAGGCGCCGAGCGCCTCGGCCTGGGTGTGGCCCTGCGGGGAGAGCTCGGGATCGGCCCCGCCCGCCTGGGCGGACACCGCCAGGGGCTCGCCGTGCCGGACGAGGAGGAGCTGCATCGTCGGCGCGCTCAGCTCGCCGGGACCGACGCGCCGTGCCCGGCCGCGGTGAGGCCCTCACGGATGCGGCGTGCGGCGTCGTCCATCTCCGCCGGGTCGGGGTCGGTGGCGGCCTTCGAGAAGTCGAACGCCTCCAGGCCCCACGCGGGGTGGACGTGGACGTGCAGGTGCGGCACCTCGAAGCCCGCGATCATGAGCGCGACCCGCGGCGGTGCCCAGAGATCGCGGACCACGGTCCCGATCGTGCGGGCCGTCGCCATTGCGTGCTCGAAGAGCCCGGTTGGCGCATCGATCCACTGGTCAACCTCCTCGCGGGGCACCACGAGGGTGTGCCCCGGACCGAGTGGGTTGATCGAGAGGAACCCCACCACCTGGTCGTCGGACCAGACGAAACGCCCGGGGATCTCGCCGTTGATGATCTTGGTGAACACCGTCGCCACGCGCGCAGCCTAACGACCCGGGGCGGTCGGTGCGGACACGGAGCGCAGCGGACCGGACCGTCGACGGGGGCCGGTAGCGTGTGCGTCCGCTGGACCGCAGTGCAGACAGGAGAATCGATGCAGCCCTGGCCGGGCACGTCCTACCCCCTCGGCGCCACGTACGACGGCGCCGGGACGAACTTTGCCCTGTTCAGCGAGGTGGCGTCCGCGGTCACGCTCTGCCTCTTCGACGCGGACGGTAGCGAGCACCCTGTCGCCCTCCCCGAGCGCGACGGCTTCGTCTGGCACGGCTACCTGCCCGGCGTGGTGCCCGGTCAGCGCTACGGCTACCGGGTCGACGGCCCCCTCGAGCCCGAGCAGGGCCTGCGCTGCAACCCGCACAAGCTGCTCATCGACCCCTACGCCAAGGCGGTCGACGGCTCGCTGGGCACCGGCTACGCGTGGGACGAGGCGCTGTTCGGCTACCACTTCGCCGACGCCGACGAGGTCAACCACGACGACTCGGCGCAGCACCTGCCCAAGGCCGTCGTCGTGAACCCGTACTTCGACTGGCACGACGACCGCCCGCCCCGCACGCCGTACCACGAGACCGTGATCTACGAGGCCCACGTCAAGGGCCTGACCTATCGCCACCCCGACATCCCCGAGGAGATGCGCGGCACCTACTCGGCGGTGGCGCACCCGGCGACGGTCTCGCACCTGCAGCGGCTCGGGGTCACCGCGATCGAGCTCATGCCGGTGCACCAGTTCGTGCACGACGACGCCCTGATCGAGCGCGGTCTGCGCAACTACTGGGGCTACAACACGATCGCGTTCCTCTCCCCGCACTTCGGATACGCGAGCCCCGGCCCGACCGGCGCCCCGGCGCCAGGCGCGCAGGTGCAGGAGTTCAAGGCGATGGTGCGGGACCTGCACGCCGCGGGCATCGAGGTGATCCTCGACGTCGTCTACAACCACACGGCCGAGGGCAATCACCAGGGCCCCACGCTGTCCATGCGCGGCATCGACAACCAGGCCTACTACCGCCTCGTCGAGGATGACCAGCGGTACTACATGGACTACACCGGCACCGGGAACTCGCTCAACGTCCGGCAGCCCCACACGCTGCAGCTGATCATGGACTCGCTGCGGTACTGGGTCACCGAGATGCACGTCGACGGCTTCCGCTTCGACCTCGCCTCCACGCTGGCGCGGGAGTTCTACGACGTCGACCGGCTGTCCACCTTCTTCGACCTCGTCCAGCAGGACCCGGTGATCTCGCAGGTCAAGCTCATCGCGGAGCCGTGGGACGTCGGCCCCGGCGGGTACCAGGTCGGGAACTTCCCACCCGGGTGGACCGAGTGGAACGGCAAGTACCGCGACACCGTCCGCGACTTCTGGCGCGGCACCCCCGGGACGCTGGGCGAGTTCGGCTCGCGCCTCACCGGATCGAGCGACCTCTACCAGGACGACGGGCGCCGGCCGTACGCATCGATCAACTTCGTCACCGCGCACGACGGGTTCACCCTCGCCGACCTCGTCTCGTACAACGAGAAGCACAACGAGGCCAACGGCGAGGGCGGCCAGGACGGCGCCGACGACAACAACTCCTGGAACTGCGGCGTCGAGGGCCCCACCGACGACGAGGCCGTGGCGGCCCTGCGCCTGCGGCAGCGCCGGAACTTCCTCGCGACGCTGTTCCTCTCCCAGGGCGTGCCGATGCTGTTGCACGGCGACGAGCTGGGCCGCACCCAGGGCGGCAACAACAACGGGTACTGCCAGGACTCCGAGATCTCCTGGATGGAGTGGACCCCGGAGAAGGCCGACTCGGAGCTGATGAGCTACACCTGCGCGGTGGCGGCGCTGCGCGCGGCCCATCCCGTCTTCCGCCGACGCCGCTTCTTCAACGGCCGCACGATCCGGCCTGCGGCCCCGGCCCAGCTCGGCGCCGACGACGACTACCAGCGCGACATCGCCTGGTTCACGTCCTCCGGTGAGGAGATGGGCGACGAGGACTGGGAGGGCAGTGCGGCCTCGGTCGTGACCGTCTTCCTCAACGGCGAGGGCATCGCCGAGTCCGACCAGCGCGGCCAGCGGGTGGTGGACGACTCGTTCCTCCTGATCTTCAACGCCCACTACGAGGACGTCCAGGTGACGCTGCCCGGCGCAGGCCTGCCCGACCGCTGGGGGACGGTGATCGACACGGTCACCGGCACCGTCGTCGTCGGGACCGCCCGGACCTCCGCCGTCACCACGGTGGACGAGCTCCCGGAGAGCCTCGAGACCGTCGGCGGAGGCGACACGCTGTCCGTCACGGCCCGTTCGATGCGCCTCCTGCAGCGCACGGACGCGGCGTCGTGATCCCCGCCTCCACCTACCGGCTGCAGCTCTCCCCCGCCCAGGACCTCGGGGCGGCCGCGGAGCTGGTGCCGTACCTGTCCGACCTCGGGGTCGGCGCGCTCTACTGCTCGCCGCTGCTCCAGCCGGCGCCGGGGTCGACGCACGGGTACGACGTCGTCGACCCGACGCACGTCAACGACGAGCTCGGCGGGGAGCCCGCGCGGGCCGCGCTCGTCGCGGCGCTGCGCGAGGCCGGGATGCGCGCCCTGCTCGACCTGGTTCCCAACCACATGGGCGTCGCCGTGCCCGCGGCCAACCCGTCGTGGTGGTCGCTGCTGCGGGACGGGCGCGGATCGCCGTACGCGTCCTGGTACGACGTCGACCTCTCGGTGCCCGTCCTGATCCCGGTGCTCGGCTCGCCCGAGGACGTCTCCGAGCTGTCGCTGTCCGACGACCGCAGCGAGCTGCGCTACTACGAGCACCGCTTCCCGGTGGCGCCCGGGACCGCCGCGACCGGATCGGCCGCCGAGGTGCACGAGCGGCAGCACTACCGCCTCGTCGGATGGCGGCGCGGCAACGCCGAGCTCACCTACCGGCGGTTCTTCGACGTGTCCGACCTCGCCGCCGTGCGGGTCGACGATCCCGAGGTCTTCGACGCCACCCACGCCGAGGTGCTCCGCTGGGTCGCGGCCGACCCCGACGTGATCAGCGGGCTGCGCATCGACCACCCGGACGGGCTGACCGCACCCGGTGCCTATCTGCGGCGGCTGCGCGCCCGGCTGGCCGAGGCCGGCCTGGGCGAGGAGGCGTGGCTGCTCGTCGAGAAGATCTTCTCGCAGCGCGACGACGGGACGGCGGAGGCCCTGCCCGCGTCCTGGCCCGCGGACGGCACCACCGGCTACGACGCCCTGCGCGAGGTGTGCGGGCTCTTCGTGGATCGGCGCGGGGAGTCGCTCATCGAGCAGGTGGCGGCCGAGCACACCGGGGTCCGCGAACGGCTCTCGGTGGCCGAGCACACCGCGAAGCGGCTGGTCACCGACGAGATCCTGGTGGCCGAGGTGCGGCGGATCGCGGCCCTCGTCCCCGGTGGGGATCCGGCGCAGGAGAGCTCGACCATCGATGCCGTCTCCGAACTGCTGGGCGCCTACCCGGTGTACCGCTCCTATCTGCCCGAGGGCCGGTCCGACCTCGAGCGGGCGGTCGACACCGCGTGCGCGGCACGGCCCGACCTCGCGGACGCGGTGCGGCGGATCCGGGCGGCGATGCTGGCCGAGCCGGACGGCGAGCTCGCGCTCCGGGTCGAGCAGACCAGCGGCATGGTCACCGCCAAGGGCGTCGAGGACACCACGTTCTACCGCTGGAACCGGTTCGTCGCGCTCAACGAGGTCGGCGGGGCACCGGACCGCTTCGGGGTGACGCCCGCGGAGTTCCACGCCGCGTGCGCCCGGCGCGACGCGTCGTCGCCCGGAGCGATGACCACGCTGTCCACGCACGACACCAAGCGCTCCGAGGACGTGCGGGCCCGTCTCGCGGTGCTCTCGGAGCTCACCGCGGAGTGGGGCGCCTTCCTGCGCAAGCTCTCCGCCCGCCATCCGCTGCCGTCGCCGTCGCTGGAGCTGCTGGCCTGGCAGTCCGTGGTGGGCGCGTGGCCGCTCTCGGCGGAGCGGCTCGGCGACTACCTCACGAAGGCGGCCAAGGAGGCCAAGCTCGTCACCTCGCACGTCGACCCCGTCACGGAGGTCGACGAGGCGATCGCCGCGTGGCCGGCGGCGGTGCTCGGCTCCGCGGAGACGGTGGCGGACGTCGAGGCGTTCGTCCGGCTGATCGACCGCTTCGGCCGCTCCAACGCCCTGGGTCAGAAGCTGTTGCAGCTCGCCGGGCCCGGGATCCCGGACGTCTACCAGGGCACCGAGCTCTTCGAGTACTCGCTGGTCGACCCGGACAACCGTCGTCCCGTCGACTTCGCCCGCCGTCGCGACCTGCTGGCCCGGGTCGACGGGGGCTGGCTTCCCGGTCCGGTCGCGGCGACCGACGATCCCGGGTCCGACGACGTCCGCGCGACGAAGCTGCTCGTCACCGCGGCCGCACTGCGCCTGCGGCGGTTCCGGCCCGAGCTGTTCTGGGGCTACGTGCCGGTGCCCGTGTCCGGCCCGGCCGCCGAGCATGCCGTGGCGTTCGCGCGCGGGGGCCCCGCCGGCCGGGAGCGGATGGTGGCCGTGGCGACGCGGCTGCCGGTGGGGCTCGAGGCCGACGGGGGCTGGCGGGACACGGTGCTCCCGCTGCCCGGTGCGGCCTCCGACTGGACCGACATGATCACGGGTACGCCGGTCGAGGGGTCGGCGCCGCGGTTGTCCGAGCTGCTCGCCCGCTACCCGGTGGCGCTGCTCGTGCGTCCGGCCTGATCCGGGTCAGCGGCGCGAGGACCGGGGTTCCAACGGCACGACGCCTCGCTGGGAGCGCCCGGCAGGCGGCATGACCTCGGTGGCTGCCTCGAGGGAATCCTCGCCCGGAGCCCGGTGCCGCCCGCCCGGGCCCGGGCCCGCCGGAGCGGCGACCGGCGCCGGCGCCATGACCTCGGTCGCCGCATCGGGACCGTCCGGTCGGGCGGACGGCCGCGCGATGGGCAGCTCTCCCGTCACCTGGCGGATGGCCTCCTCGGTGACCTTCCCCCGCTCGGCGACCGGCATCGAGCCGCGACGCCGGTCGCGGAGGCGGTACACCAGCGCCACGATGATCGCGATCATCGAGACCAGCGGGATCACCAGCGTCCACCAGGTGGTGCCCCGGGGGATCACGTTGAGCACCGCGTGGACCACGGCCACCGGCCAGCACAGGTACGACGTCCAGTGCACCCAGATCCACACCCGTCGTGAGATCCGCTGCCGGAGCATCGACGTCACGGTGATCGCGATCAGCAGGTCGGTGGCGACGGTGCCGAGCGCGGCGGCGATCGGGTTGAACGGCGCGATCCCGGGCACGAAGACATCGATCACCCGGAGGTGGACGTAGTCGGTGACGATCACCGTGATCACGTGCAGCGCGATGAAGACGAGGCTGATCAGCGACAGGTTGCGGTGCAGCGCCACGAGGACGAAGCGGGGCAGCCCGAGCTCGGCGTTCTTGACCACCGAGGTGTTGTGCAGGATGCCGAGCACCATGACGAGGCTGAACAGCAGCAGGGCCATCGCCCCGAGGGCGCGGGAGAGGAACCAGAGCTGGAGCACGGCGTCAGCGGGTGAACGGCTGGTAGAACAGCGGTCCCTGCTGCGGGCGGACGTACTGGTACTCGAGCGGGGTCACGCGCGGGACGTCGGGAGCGGACGCCGTCGCGGAGATCGCGGCCTGCAGCCCCACCGTGAGGGCCGCGGCGATGGCGGTGATCCACGCGGTCGTCTCGACGATGAGCCGCTTGTTGGTCTCGTGCGCCGCCCGCTTCTTCGCCCCCCGCGCGGACGGGGCAGCCACCGAACCCTCGACCACCACGTCACCTCCCGGCACACCGGTTCCACTCGTCGTCCAGTCTGACGGATGAAGCCGGCGTGACGTTGCCGGGGCGCAGCGCACCTACCCCAGGAGCGTCCGATCCGCGGCCGACAACCGGTCGGCCGCGGTCTTGCGCTGGTGCCAGTAGGGGTAGAGCAGCGGCTGCGCGGACACCTCGTCGAGCCGCGCGACCTCGTCGTCGGAGAGCGTCAGATCCGCGGCGGCGAGGTTGTCGACCAGCTGGTTCTCATTGCGCGCGCCGACCACGAGCGACGACACGCCGGGCTTGGCGAGCAACCAGGCCAGCGACACCTGGGCCGCCGAGACGCCGTGGGCCTCGCCGATCCCGACGGCGGTCTCGACGATGTCGTAGAGCTTCTCCTGGTCGCGCACCGGCGGCTCGTCCCACTCGGTGAGGTGGCGCGAGGTCTGCGGGGCGTCCTGGCCGCGGCGGAACTTGCCCGAGAGCAGCCCACCCGCCAGCGGCGACCAGACGAGCACCCCGAGACCCTGGTCGATCGTCGCCGGGATCAGCTCGTACTCGGCCTCGCGGGCCTGCAGCGTGTAGTGGATCTGTTGGGAGACGAACCGCTGCGTCTCGGTCAGCGCCGAGACCCCGAGCGCCTTCATCAGGTGCCAGGCCGAGTAGTTGGAGCAGCCGATGTAGCGGATCTTGCCCTTGCGGACGAGGGTGTCCAGCGCCTCGAGGGTTTCCTCGAGCGGCGTGACGCCGTCCCAGGCGTGCACCTGGTAGAGGTCGATGTGGTCCACGCCGAGGCGACGCAACGAGTCCTCGCACCCGCGCACGATGTGCTCGCGGGAGAGCCCGGCGTCGTTCGGGCCGTTCCCCATCGGCATCCGGACCTTGGTCGCGAGCAGGACGTCGTCGCGGCGGCCCTTCACGGCCTCGCCGACGATCTGCTCCGACGCGCCCTGCGAGTAGACGTCGGCGGTGTCGATCAGGTTGACCCCGCGCTCCAGGCAGACGTCGATGAGGCCTCGCGCTTCGTCGATGTCGGTGGTGCCGACGTTCGCGAAGCCTCCCTGGCCGCCGAAGGTCATCGTCCCCATGGTCATCGTCGAGACCTTCAGTCCCGACCGGCCGAGCTGGCGGTACTCCATGCACAGCGGGTGCCCACTGCACCGGCGCCCGGAACGGCGACCCTCAGGCCTGGCCGGACACCCGGGGCGTGCTCGTCATCCCGCTGAGGGCCAGCACCCGAGCCGCGGGACCGGTCTCGGGCAGCACCAGCTCGGCGCCGCGCTCGGCCGACTCGAGCAACAGGCCGACCCCGGCGCTCGCGAGGTACCCGACCCCGGTCACGTCGAGCGTCCACCGCCCACCCGGAGCGTGGCTCTCGAGAAGACGCCGCGCCTCCTCGGCGCCTGCGAGGTCGAGGTCGCCCGAGAGTCGGACGACCTGGGCGTCCGGACCGGTGTCGATCTCCACGTGCACCGGGTGCTCGACCGACACCTCCTGCTGTCCCCCCACCGACTCCGCGGAACCGGGCCGCCCCGGGGGGATCGTGAACGTGACCGCCGTGCCCGTGGAGCCGCCCTCGACGACGACGTCCGTGGCGAGCGCGCGGATGAGCATCAGGCCGCGCCCCCGGTGGCCCGGGTCCGGGGCGGCGCGACGCCACACGCCGCGGTCGCACACCCCGACCGCCACGCCGCCGTCGGCGCGGAACGCGAGCCGCACCACGACCTCGGACCCCTCCGGCGGGACCGCACCGTAGGCGTGCTCGACGGCGTTGGTGGCGGCCTCCCCGACGGCGAGCTGCAGGTCCGCGAGGACGTCCTCGTCGACACCCGCCTCGCCCGCCCACGCCCCCACCTTCCGCCGCAGCGGTCCGAGCCGGGCCGGGTCGGCGGCCAGGCGGACCTGCATCGGAGCCGGGGCCAGCCGGACGACCACGACCGCGACGTCGTCGATCGCCTCGGCGGGGGCGAGCCCGTCGAGCAGCGCGGACGCCATCGCCTCGGGACTCCGGTCCTCGCACGCCGCGGCGACGTCGACCAGCCGGTCCAGGCCCTCGTCGAGGGACTCGCGGCGCCGCTCCACGAGGCCGTCCGTGTAGAGCACGAGGGAGGTCCCGGGCGTGATCGTGGTGGTGCCCTCGGTGCGCGACTGCGGATGGGTGTGGGCGAGGCCGAGCAGCGGACCGTGCCCCGCGCGGTCGGTGAGCAGGGACGGCCTCCTCCCGTCCGCGGGGGCGAGCAGCGCGGGCAGGTGCCCCGCCCGGGACCAGCGCACGTCGCCGGTCACGGTGTCCACGAGCAGGCACACCGCCGTCGACGCCCGTGCCCCCGGGACCCGGGCGACCAGCCCGTCGAGCAGGTCGAGGGCGGGCCCCGGCCCGTGCCCGGCGAGCAGGTAGCCGGACAGCGCCGTGCGCAGCTGCCCCATGATCGCGGCCGCGGCGGTGCCCTGACCGACGACGTCGCCGACGACGACGGCGACATGGGTGTCGTCGACCTCGACCACGTCGTACCAGTCACCGCCCGCCGACGTGCCGACCGCGCCGGGCACGTAGCGGACCGCGATCGGTAGACGCTCGACCTCGGGAAGCGCCTGGGGCAGCAGGGACCGCTGCAGGGTCTGGGCGATCTCGTGCTCGGCGCGGTAGAGCCGGGCGCGGTCGAGGGCCACTCCGCAGGGTTCCGTCAGCGCCTGCAGCGTCGTCCGCTCGCCGTCGTCGAGGCGCCCGCGGCCGGAGAAGCCCACGCCCAGCGCCCCGATGACGCGGCCCGCGGCGATCAGGGGGAGCGAGACCACCTTGGTCAGCCCCCGCGCCCGCAGCAGCGCCACGAGTGACGCGTCCTGCTCGTCGGGCGATTCCCCGGGCTCGGGCTCGTGGACCCAAACCGCGTGCCCGACCTGGACGGCCCGGGTCAGGATGGAATCCACGTCGACCCGCCGGTCCTCCCCGTCGGTCCTCGGGTCGGTCTCCGGTGGGCGGCGTACGAGGGCCGACAACCGGCGCGTGGCCTCGTCGTACTCGAAGACGCCGCACTGCAGCGCCGGCCCCAGTAGCGCCACCACGTGGGTCACGGCCACCTCGGCCACCTCGGACGGGGTCGCCGCCGCCGAGAAGCCGGCCGTGGCGTGGTGCACGAGGGCGAGACGCTGGCCCGCGACGCGCTCCTCGGTCCGCAGCAGAGCGTTGTCGAGCGCGGGTAGCGTCCGGATGACGACCTCGTCGGCCAACGTCCGGTCGTCGGACGACCACGGCTCCGACGACGGGTCGCGCACGAGCTCCAGCACCGCGACCGTCCGCCCCCGGACCACCAGGGGACGTCGGATCCGGTGGGTGCCGTCCTCCCGGCCGGCGCCGGGCCCGGGCTCGGTGACGCTCACGTGGTCGCCCAGCCGGGCGGCGCGCAGGACCCGGACCAGCTCGGCCAACCGGTCCGGGACGGTGTCGGAGGCCTCCATCGCCTCGCCGACCTCGGCGAGCAGTTTCGCCCGGTCCGCGTCCCGCAGCCGGACGTGCACGTCGACGCAGCTCCCGATCCAGCCGGTGGCGGGCCCACCGCCGTCCGGGGCGTCGGTCGCGGCGGACGGCACCGGGACGGCCTGCTCGACGACGCGGTGATAGGTGCCGTCGGCGTGCCGCAGGCGGTAGTCGACCTCCCATCCGACGCCCTTCGCACGCCCCCGTTCGGCGGCGTCGCGGTAGGCCGCGCGGTCCTCGGGGTGGATGCCGTCGAGCCAGCCGTGGCCCAGCTCGGCGGCGGGATCGAGCCCGGTGAATCGCGTCCATCCGGCGTTGAGGAACAGCCGGGACTCGTCCGGCCCGGCCACCCAGATCATCACCGGCGCCAGGTCGGCCACCGCGCTGAAGCGGGCCTCCGCCTCGCGGCGGGCGCGGCCGAGCTGCAGGTGGGCGGCGACCCTCGCCTTGAGCTCCGCGCCGGAGAACGGCTTGACCAGGTAGTCGTCGGCCTGCGCGGCCAGCCCCTCGACGGCGGCCTCCTCGTCTGCGCGCGCGGAGAGCAGCAGCACCGGGATCCGCGCGGTGCGGGGGTCCGCCCGCAGCGCGGCGAGCAGTTCGAGCCCGCCGCGGCGCGGCATGACGACGTCGGTGACGACCATGTCCGGCGGGTCGGCCAGGGCCGACGTCAGCGCCGCCTCGCCGTCGGCGACCGGGGTGACGGTGCACCGCGGCGCGAGCAGCCGGGTGACGTAGGCGCGCATGTCGGCGTTGTCGTCGGCGACGAGCACCCGGCCGACCGTCTCGCCGTCGTGGGGCGCCTCGGGCCCGGGTGCCGCCCCGACGGCGTACGCGACATCGTCGGGGATCCATCGCGACGCTTCGTCCATCAGTGCCCGCGTCCGCGCCCCGGGTTCGGCGGGCGGGGCGGACGGTTCCGGGGCGTCCACCGCCACCGGCAGGACGACCGTGAACGTGGTGCCCACGCCGGGCTCGCTCGTCACGGTGGCCTCGCCGCCGTGGCGGACCGCGATCTCGTGGACGAGGGCGAGCCCGATGCCGCTGCCCTCCGCCGAGCGGGCCCAGACGCCGTCGACCCGGTGGAAGCGGTCGAACAGGCGGGGCAGCTCCTGCGCCGCGATCCCGACGCCGGTGTCGGACACCGTGAGCACGGCCCGGTCCCCGTCCCGGCGCAGGCGCACCTCGACCCGGCCCTCGCGGGTGTACTTCAGGGCGTTGACGACGAGGTTGAGCACGATGCGCTCCCAGCCGTCACGGTCGATACCGACCGGCACGCCGTCCGGCGGGGCGTCGACGGTGTACTCCAGGCCGGCCCGCTCCATCGCCGACGCCACCATGCCGGCGACCTCGCCGGTCATCCGCCCGAGCTCGACCACGTCGACGTGCTGGTCCACCCCGCCCGCCTGCAGCCGGGAGACCTCGAGCAGGTCGTTGACGACGCGCCCCAGCCGGCGGGTGTTGCGGGCGACGACCTCGAGCTCGGCCCGCCAGCGCACCGGATCGACGTCGTCGTCGGCGAGCAGGTCGTCGACCGGCCCCGCCACCAGCGTCAACGGGGTGCGGAGCTCGTGGCTGACGTCGGCGAAGAACCGCCGACGCTCCCGGTCGAGCTCGGCGAGACCATCCGCGCGCCGCTGATCGGCCTCGGCCGCCCGCGCGTCGATGACCCCGGCGGTGACCTGACCCGCGACGAGGTCGACGAAGTCCCGGTAGTGCTCGTCGAAGGCCAGGTGGCGCGACAGACCCACCACCAGCAGCCCGACCGGCCCGCCGTCGTGGCCGGAGGTCGTCGCCGGGGAGAGCGGGACGACGGCGACGCGGTCGCACCCCTCGGGCACGGCGGGCACCGCGTCCGGCGCGAGAGGCAGCACGGTCGTCGTGAGGACGGCCCCCGGCGAGGGCCAGGCGGCTGCGGTCACGCCGAGCTCGACGGTCGGGGGTGCGGCGGGCCGGTCCGGGCGCACCCCGACCGCCGCGGCGAGGCGCGCGGTCGGCGGACCCGTGGCGGAGTCGAGCAGGTACACCAGACCGAAGGGCAGGTCCCTGCCGTTGCCGCCGAGCACGTCGCGGGCGGCGCCGGCCACCTCCTCGATCGACCGTGCGGAGTTCATGGCCGTGGCGAGGTCGCGCAGGAAGGCCATGCGGCGCTGGGCCAGGACCCGCTCGGTGGTCTCCGCGACGACGCAGAGCAGGCCCTGGACCCTGCCGTCCTCGTCGTGGAGCGGGCTGTAGGAGAACGTGTGGTAAGTCTCCTCGGGCCAGCCGTCGCGCTCGAGGAACAGCAGCAGGTCCTCGTCCCAGGTGGACTCGCCGACCTCGAGCACCGCGCGGATCTGAGGGGTGACCGCCTCCCGGACCTCGGCCCAGACCTCGTCGAACGGCCGCCCCAGCGCCCACGGGTGCTTCCGCCGCAGGGTGACCTGCCGGTAGGCGTCGTTGTAGAACATCGTCAGCTCGGGGCCCCACGCCATCCACATGGCGAAGCGCGAGGTCAGCAGCACGCGCACCACGTCGCGCAGCGCCGCCGGCCACCCCGACGGCGGGCCCAGGGGGGTCGCCGCCCAGTCCACGGCCGCCATGTCCCGGGCGACACCGTCCCGGCCCGCGAGCACGGGGTCCACGCCCTCCGGGGGCGGCGGATCTCCCGTCTGCGACATCGAGCTTCCGTTCGGCCGTCGGCTGCTCGCTCCACGAGCGAGGCAGACGCTACCCGGCCCCGTCCCGCCCCCGCCCGGCCACGTCCCGCCGTCGCGCGTTCGCGGGCGCGGGTCGCCGCCGGGATGATCCGGGGCATGACGGTGGCGGGCTCGGGCGGGCTGGGCACGGACGGGACGTTCGCGGTGTGGGCGCCCGCGGCGGGCGCGGTGGCGGTGGTCGTCGACGGGACGGCGCACCCGATGGCGCACGGCGATCAGGGGTGGTGGGAGGCCCGCGTCGACGGCGCCGGTCACGGCACCGACTACGCCTACGCCCTCGACGGCGCCGACCCGCTGCCCGATCCGCGCTCGCGGTGGCAGCCCGACGGGGTGCACGCGGCCTCGCGGGTGTGGGATCCGGCGACGGCGCCCGCACCCGACGACACCGGCTGGACCGGCCGGGGGCTGCCGGGCGCGGTGATCTACGAACTGCACGTGGGGACGTTCACCCCCGGCGGCACCTTCGACTCCGCCGTCGAGCGCCTCGACCACCTCGTGGAGCTGGGCATCACCCACGTCGAGGTGCTCCCGGTGAACGCGTTCGACGGCACGCGCGGCTGGGGCTACGACGGCGTGCTCTGGTTCGCGGTCACCGAGAACTATGGCGGCCCGGACGGGTTCCGGCGCTTCGTCGCGGCCTGCCACGACCGGGGTCTCGCGGTCGTCCTCGACGCCGTCTACAACCACCTCGGCCCGTCCGGGGCCTACCTCGACCGGTTCGGGCCCTACTTCCTCGGCACGAACGTCTGGGGGCCCTCGCTCAACCTCGACGGCGCCGGGTCGGACACCGTGCGCGCCTACATCCTCGAGAACCTCGCGATGTGGTTCGGCGACTTCGGCGTGGACGCGCTGCGCCTCGACGCCGTCCACGCGCTGCGGGACTCCCGCGCGACGCACCTGCTCGAGGACATGGCGATGACCGCCGACGGACTGGCGGCGACGCTCGGACGGCCGTGCACGCTCATCGCCGAGTCCGACCTCAACGACCCGCGACTGGTGAGCCCGCGAGCGGCGGGCGGTTATGGGCTCGACGCGCAGTGGTGCGACGACGTCCATCACGCCCTGCACGCGAACCTGACCGGCGAGACCCAGGGCTACTACGTCGACTTCGGAGAGCTCGACGCCCTCGCGCGGGTGCTGCGGGAGGCCTTCGTGCACGCCGGGACCTGGTCGACCTTCCGCGGCCGCACGCACGGGCGGCCGGTCGACCTCGCCCGGACACCCGGGTACCGCTTCCTCGCCTACCTGCAGGACCACGACCAGGTCGGCAACCGCGCCGCGGGCGACCGGCTCTCCGCGTCCCTGTCCCCCGGCCTGCTCGCGTGCGGCGCCGCGCTGGTCCTCTGCTCCCCGTTCACGCCGATGCTGTTCATGGGTGAGGAGTGGGGCGCGTCGACGCCGTGGGCGTTCTTCGTGGGGTTCGACGACCCCGCGCTCGCGGAGGCGGTGCGGACCGGGCGGGCCCAGGAGTTCGCCGAGCACGGGTGGGGGGCGGCCGAGGTGCCCGACCCGACCGACGTGCGGACCTTCGAGCGGTCCCGGCTCGACTGGTCCGAGCCCGAGGAGGGGCAGCATGCGTGGCTGCTGGAGGTGTACCGGTCGCTCATCGCGCTGCGCCGCACCGAGCCGGAGCTCGCCGATCCGCGGCTCGACCGGGTGCACTGCGACGCCGATCCGAGTTCACGGACGCTGGTCCTGCACCGGGGTAACCTCCGCCTGGTGGTCAACCTCGCCGCCGCGGAGCGCACGGTCGTGGTGGACGGCGCCCACGAATGCCTCGCCGCGCCGCTCGGGGCCGGCGTCTCGGAGGGTGCGGTGACCCTGGCGCCGGAGTCGTTCGCCCTCGTCCGCGTCGGGTGAGGGGCGTCGTGGTCGACGTGCTGCGCCGGGTCGCGCCCCGGCTGCGCGGCCGCCGGGTGCTCGTCCCGTTGGCGATCGGGGTCGCCGCGGCGGTCGCCGTCACCCTGCTCGTCGTCGGGACCGCGACGTCGGCGCCGGTGGCCGGGCCTCCGACCTTCGCCCCGACCATCGGTCCCCCGCCCACCGACCACCCGATCGTCGTGCTCGGCGCGTCGATCTCGGCCGGGACCGGCAGCTCCCCGGAGCAGGCGTGGCCCGCGCTGGTCGGACGGTGCCTCGGGCAGCGGGTGCTCGTCGGCGCCGTCCCCGGCGCCGGTTACCTCACCCCCGGGCGCGGCGAGCGCGGACCGGTCGCCCGGCTGCTCCGCGGGGCCGACCTCGCCCGCCTGCACCCGTCGCTGGTGGTGCTGCAGGCCGGTCACAACGACATCGGCGCGCCGGCGCCGAAGCTCCGGGCGGCGGTGACGACAGCCGTCGAGGCCGTCGGCCGGGAGGTTCCCGGGACGCCCCTGGCCCTGATCACGGTTTTCGCCCACGTGGGGGTCCCGACCGCCGAGGCCCGCGCCACCGACGCCACCATCGTCGACGCGGCACGGCGCGCGGACCCGCGGGTCGTCGTGCTCGACCCGCTCGCCGAGGGCTGGTCGTTCCCCCGGGTCGGGGACGGGCTGCACCCCACCGCGGTCGGTCAGCGGCTCCTCGCCGGCCACGTGCTGGGCGGCCTCGCCCGGGCAGGCGTCGCGGGGCCGGGGACGTGCGCCGAGGCGGCACCCGCCCACCCACCCGCGCGCCTGACCCCGTCCTGACACCCCGCACAGTTCCCTCCCAGGGTCGGGGAGCACCCTGATCGGGATGGGACCCACGGTGGGGACGACGGCCGGGCCCGCCCCCGCCTCCGACCGCCGCCACCTGCACGAGGTCGATCTCTTCCGGCTGCTGACCTTCGCGTCCGTCATCGGCGTGCACGTGCTCTCGGCCGCGACGACCCCCGACGACGTCCCTTCCGGCGGCGGGCAGCTGCTCCTGCACTTCACCCGCGAGGCCTTCTTCACCCTCACCGGGTTCGTGCTGATGTTCCAGGCGCTGCGCCGGCCGCAGCACCCGCTGCCGTTCTGGCGCAAGCGGATCCCGCTGGTGCTCACGCCCTACCTCACGTGGACCGTCCTCTACTCGCTGCTCGCGATCTGGACGTCGGCCCCGGGCACCCCGGAGCCGACGGTCTCGCGGGAGCTGCTGACGATGGCGACGAACGCCGTCGAGGGCACCGCCTGGTACCACCTGTACTTCCTGCTCGTCACGCTGCAGCTCTACCTGGTCTTCCCCGCGCTGGTGGCCGGACTGCGCCGCCTGGGCCGGACCGGGCACCTCGTCGTGCTCGGGGTCGCGCTGGTCCTCCAGATCGCGGTGTGCGTCCTGCTCACCGCTCCACCCGCGAACGGGTTCGGGACGTTCCTGATCGCGCACGGCTACGTCCTGCTGCCCTCCTACCTGCTCTACCCCGTCGTCGGCGCGCTCGCGGCGCTGCACCTCGACCAGGTGCAGGCCCTCGTGCTGCGGTTCCGGTGGGCGATCGCGGGGCTCGTCGTCGTGGCGATCGCCACCGCCGAGGTCTGGTACCTGGTGACGGTCGGGCACGGGACGGCGCCGTCGGTGGCCTCGGCGGTGTTCCAGCCGACGACGATCGCCTGGTTCCTCGTCGCCGTCCTGGGGCTGTACACGCTCAGCCTGGTCGTGACCGCGGGCTGGCGGCCCGGGGGTCCCGCCCGCCGCGCCCTGGCCTACGCCTCGGACCGGTCGTTCGGGATCTTCCTGGCGCACCCGCTCGTCCTCGCCGGCCTGCTCTCGATCGCGGGCGGGTGGGTGGACGCCGTAGGATCCGGGCTGACCCTGGCCGCGCTCTACCTGGGCACCGTCCTCGGGTCGGTCCTGCTGGCGGACGTGCTGCGGCGGGTGCCCGCGAGCGCGGCCCTCACCGGCCGCCCCCGGCTACGTCGCGGGGACTAGCGGGTGAGCGCCGCGCGGGCCTGGTCCAGGGCGGCGGGGTCGACCAGACTCGTTGTGTCCCCGGGCTCGCGGCCGGAGGCGAGGTCGAGCAGCAGCCGTCGCATGATCTTGCCCGAGCGCGTCTTGGGCAGCACCGAGACGACGTGCACCGCGCTCGGGCGCGCGACCGGCCCGAGGACGCGGCCCACGTGGGCGCGCAGGTCGGCGGTGAGGTCGTCGGGACCGTCGTCCTCCCCGCGCAGCACGACGAACGCGACGATCGCCTGACCCGTCGTCGGGTCCGGGGAGCCGATGACGCCCGCCTCGCCGACCCGGGGGTGGCTGATCAGCGCCGACTCGAGCTCGATGCTCGACAGGCGGTGACCGGAGACGTTCATGACGTCGTCCACCCGGCCCTGCAGCCAGACGTACCCGTCGGCGTCGACGCGGGCGCCGTCGCCCGCCGTGTACCACCGCTGGGCGCGGAACTTCTCGAAGTAGGACTCCACGTAGCGGTCCGGTTCGCCCCACACGGTGCGGGCCTGCGCGGGCCACGGCCGGTCGACGACGAGCAGGCCGCCCTCGTCGGGTTCGCACGTCCGCCCTGATTCGTCGACGACGGTCACGCTGATCCCGGGCAGGGCATGCGTCGCCGAGCCGGGCTTCAGCGGAGTCACGCCGGGGAGCGGCGCCACCATCGCCGCGCCGGTCTCGGACTGCCACCAGGTGTCGACGATCGGGCAACGCCCGCCGCCGACGTGGGTGTGCAGCCAGCGCCACGCCTCCGGGTTGATCGCCTCGCCGACGGACCCGAGCAGCCGGAGCCGGGACAGGTCGTGCCCGGAGAGGATCTCCTCGCCCCACGTCATGAAGGTGCGGACGAGCGTCGGCGCCGTGTAGTAGACGGTGACCCCGTACTTGGCGAGGATCTCGAAGTGGCGCCCCCGGTGCGGGGTGTCCGGGGTGCCCTCGTAGAGCACCTGGGTCACGCCGTTGGCCAGTGGCCCGTAGACCTCGTAGGTGTGCGCGGTGACCCAGGCGAGGTCGGCCTGGCACCAGTAGACGTCGTCGAGCCGGTGGTCGAAGCACGCCCATGCGGTCCAGGCGGTCTGGGTGAGGTAGCCGCCCATGGTGTGGACGAGGCCCTTGGGCTTCCCGGTGGTGCCCGAGGTGTAGATGAGGAACAGCGGCGTCTCGGCGTCGAAGGCCCGGGCCTCGTGGTGGGTGGGCTGGGCCCCGACGACCTCGTGCCACCAGACGTCGCGGCCCTCGGTCCACGGGACGTCCTGACCGGTGCGGCGTACCACGAGCACGTGCTCGACGTGGTCGAGGCCCTCGACCGCGACGTCGGCGTTCTCCTTCACCGCGACGGCCTTGCCGCGGCGGTACTGCCCGTCCGTGGTGACGACGAGCCTGGCGCGTCCGTCGGTGACCCGGTAGCGCAGTGCCTCGGCCGAGAACCCGCCGAAGACCATGCTGTGCAGGGCCCCGATGCGGGCACAGGCGAGCATCACGACGACGGTCTCGACCAGCACCGGCAGGTACACGACGACGACGTCGCCCTGCCCGACGCCCAGAGCGGTCAGGGCGTGGGCCGTCTGCGCCACCTGCTGCGCCAGGTCGGCGTAGGTGAGTCGGCGCTCGTCGCCGGGCTCGCCCTCCCAGAGCAGCGCCGGCTTGTCGGCGAGCCCGTTCGCGACGTGGCGGTCGACGCAGTTGTGCGCGACGTCGAGCCTGCCGTCGGCGAACCAGGTGACGAACGGGTGCTCGCGGCCGTCGTAGCCCTGCGTGGGCTCGCGCTCCCAGTCCAGATCGCGGGCCCGGGCGAGCCAGAACGCGTCGAGGTCGGCGTCCGCCTCGGCGCGCAGCCGCTCGGCGTAGGCGGCCGTGACGTTGGCGTGCGCCGCGAGGTCGGCGGGCGGGGCGAAGAGGTCGTCGCTCACGGGGCCGAGGGTGCCCGCCCCGTGTCAGCGATGCGGCATCGCTGACGCCCGACGTCCGTAGCGTCACATTCTCGCCCGGCGCGTCCCCTCAACAGCCCGACGTGATGCCCTGCCGCACCCAGAGCGAGCCGGCCGGGGTCGTCGCCACCGGCCGGAAGGTGGCGGACAGGGCCCGCCCCGTGGGCGCCCAGCCCGCGTCGGTCGGATCGGGAGTGCCGACGACCAGCACGCTGTCGAGAGGGAAGCCCGAGCGCACGGCCGCGAGGAGGTCGACCTCCGGCGGAGCGGTCTCGAGAGCGTCCTGGCTCGGGGCCAGTGCAGGTACCGCGCGGGCCCGGTCCGTATAGGCCCACACGTAGTAGGACGCCGTGCCGGAGACGTTGCCGAGGTCCAGCAGGCCGGCGTCGTCGGCGACGTAGCCGACGAACGACGTGTCCGGGCGCAGCGTGACCGCGCGCTCGTGACCGTCGTCGGCGTTCAGCTGCACGATCGTCCCGCCCCGTGGGGCGCACGCCGCCGTCGACCGGACCTCCGCCAGGCGCTCCCCCTCGGCGGTCAGCGGCCCGACCCGGGCCGCCCCGAGCCCGACGGTCACCAGTGCCGCGGCCACCGTCGTCACCGTCACCAGCACCACCCCGGCCCGGCCGACCCGGGTGCGTCGCTCCCCCCGCACCGCGAAGGTCCCGCGCGGACCGACCTGTGCCCCGACCCAGGCGGTCAGCAGGACCGGGGGCAGAACGGCGAGGCGGGTGGCAGTGAGGCTGACCGATCCGATCGTCTCCGGCGTCACGACGGCGAGCGCCCCGAGCACGGCGGCGGCGGCGAGCACTCCGTCGGCCGGGAGCAGCAGCGGCGCCCCGCGTGTCCTCCACCGCCGTAGCCGCACCGCGAGCGCGAGCACGACCACCACGAGCAGCAGGACCGTCAGCGGCCGGATGATCTGGTACTCCCACCGGGACCAGCTCGCGACGGCCTTCGTCAGGTCCGCCGCCCGGGCCCCACCGCCGAACCAACCGCTCGCGACGCCGCCGTCGCTGCCGCCCGTCAGGGCGAACGCGCCCGTGAGGAGGGCGACGGCGAGCAGGCCCGACCCGCCGACGGACGCGGCCTGCCGCAGGCCGCCGCGAACGAGGAGGACGAGGGCCACGGCAACGGCCGCGGACAGCGCCGGGATCAGGTGCGTGAACCAGGTGAGCACCAGCAGCGACGCGATCACGGCCCTCGGCCGCCGCAGGTCGGCCAGGGCCGCGGCGACCGTCACCACGGCCAGGACCGTCGCTGCGGCGAACCCGAGGAGACCGGCCATCAGCGCGACGTTGGCCGCGAAGGGCAGGGCGAGAGTCGCGGTCCACAGTGGTGCCCCGACCGCGCGCGCCAGCCCGAGGACCGCCGCCGAGAACCCGAGGACCAGCAGGATCGCCACGCCCCGCACGACGACGTCGCCGTCGAGCCAGGTCGCCAGGCCGAACGTGAGTACCTCGACGAGGAGGTTGGGTGCGACGACGACCTTCCACGTCAGCAGATCGGTCCAGCGACCGGCCGCCAGACCCCGGACCGCCGCCGCCGACGAGAGGTGCAGTCCGCCGTCCATGAGGACCAACTGGCGGGGCGCACACAGCACCCCGACGACGACGGCCGTGACCGCCGCGTGCACCAGCAGCCACCACCGCGCACTGACAGCGGGACGGGACTCGCGGGGCGAGACCGGCTCCGCCGGCTCGCGCATCGCAGGGATGCCAACGGTCGGCGCATCGACCGTCGCCGTTGGTGGTATTCCGTTCGCCCGCACTGCGCCCCCCGCGTTTCCCGGCGCTACCGACCGCCGGACGCCGTGGAGGTCGCTCCCGATCAGCGGAGCGTTACCGGCCGCTCGTCAGTCGGGCGGGCCGTCGATCAGCTCGTCGAGCGTGACGAACAGCGGCTCGCCCCGTTCGGCGGCCCGTGCGCTGGCCTGCCGCGCCGACGCCGCGATCCGGGCGAGCTCGTCGGCGGCGACGACCCGCGTCTGGACGACCTCGCCGTCGTCGTTCGTCAGCGTGACCGCCACGAGGCCGGTCTCGGGCTCCTCGGAGAACTCCAGGCCCATGCGCCCGACCCTAGCGACCCCTGCCCTCTCGACGCAGCGCCGCCGACATCCGCTCCAGGGCGTCCTCGAGCACCGGGCGGGCCGTCGCGAGGTTCAGCCGCATCCCGCCCGGGCCCGCACAGGCCGCGCCGTCGGTCATGACGACGCCTGCCTCGCGGGAGAAGAACGCCGACGGCGGCTCGTCGAGCCCCAGACCGGTCGCGTCCAGCCAGGCCAGGTAGGTCCCCTCGGGCACGGTGACCCCGATCCCGGGCAGATCCGCCTCCCGCAGCAGCGCGCGGTTCCCGTCGAGGTAGGCGAGCACGTCGTCGAGCCAGTCCCGGCCGTCGGTGTAGGCGGCCGTCGAGGCGAGCACGCCCGGCGTCGCGGTGCCGTGCTCGGCGAGATAACCGACCTCGGTCCAGCGCGCGGCATCGGCGTCGTTCGAGAGGATCAGTTGCCCGCATTTGAGCCCGGGCAGGTTCCAGGCCTTCGACGCCGAGGTCGCGGTCACGGCGTGCGCCGCCGCGAGCTCCGACGACGCCGCGTAGGGCCGGTGGACGCGGCCGTCGAAGGTCAGCGGCGCGTGGATCTCGTCGGCGAACACCCGCGCGCCGTGCCGCTCCACGACCGCGGTCACCGCGGCCAGCTCGACCTCGGTGAGCACCCGGCCCGTGGGGTTGTGCGGGTTCGTCAGCACCAGCAGCTTCGCGCCCGACCTGGCGAACGCCGCGTCCAGCGCGTCCACGTCGAGCGACCAGCCGCCGTCGTCGTGCCCCATCGGCACCCGCACCAGCTCGCGCCCGAGCATCCCGGGGACGGTGAGGAAAGGCATGTACGCCGGGGTCGGGAGCAGGACCGCCGTCCCGGGCGGGGTGAAGTGCTCGACGACGGACGTCAGCGCGGTGAGCACGTCGGGCAGCGGCCGGACCCGGGCCGGGTCGATCACCCACCCGAACCGGTCGGCCCAGAACGAGGCGCACGCGGCGGCCATGTCGGCCACCCACCCGTCGGAGAGGTAGCCGAACCGATTGCCGTCGGCGCACGCGCGCACCGCCTCGGCGACCGGGGGTGCCGGTGGGAAGTCCATCTCCGCGACGAACGCCCCGATCAGCCCGCGGCCGCGTGCGTCGGTCCCGGGCGTGGACCACTTCCAGCTGCCGCCCGCGCGCATGGCGTCGGCGGTCAGCGAGTCGAAGGGATGCGCCATGCCCCCATGATCGCCGACTAGCGGCTGTCCTCGCCCAGCTTGTGCACACGGAGCAGGTTCGTCTTGCCTGCGGTGCCGGGCGGCGAGCCGGAGACGATGACGACCAGCTCGCCCGGCGCGAATCGCCCGATCGCGAGGATCGACTCGTCGACCTGCTGGATCATCGCGTCGGTCGTCTCCGCCCACGGGACGAGGAACGTCTCCACTCCCCACGACAGCGAGAGCTGGGACCGGATCTCGGGCAGTGGTGTGAACGCGAGCACCGGCAGCCGGGTGTGCAGCCGCGCCAGCCGCCGCACGGTGTCCCCGGAGCGGGTGAACGCCACCAGCGCGCGGGCGTTGAGCCGCTCACCGATGTCGCGGGCGGCCGTGGTCACCACGCCCCGCTGGGTGCGCGGCACGTGCTGGATCGCGGGCACCGCCGCCGTGCCGCTCTCGACGGCCTCGACGATGCGCGACATCGTCTGCACCGTCTCGATCGGATAGTCGCCGACCGAGGTCTCCCCGGAGAGCATCACCGCGTCCGCGCCGTCGAGCACGGCGTTCGCGACGTCGCTCGCCTCGGCCCGCGTCGGCCGGAAGTTGTGGATCATCGACTCGAGCATCTGGGTCGCGACGATCACCGGCTTGGCGTTCTCGCGCGCGATCTGCACCGCGCGCTTCTGCACCAGCGGGACGTCCTCGAGCGCCAGCTCCACGCCGAGGTCGCCACGCGCCACCATGATCGCGTCGAAGGCGAGCACGATCGCCTCGAGCGCGTCGACCGCCTCGGGCTTCTCGATCTTGGCGATCACCGGCAGGTGGGCGTCGTACTCATTCATGATCTTGTGCACGAGCTCGGCGTCGGCGGGCGACCGGACGAACGAGAGCGCGATCATGTCGACGCGCAGGCCGAGCGCGAAGCGCAGGTCCGCCTCGTCCTTCTCGCTCATCGCGGGCACCGAGACGATGGTGCCGGGCAGCGAGATTCCCTTGTGGTCGGAGACGCGTCCGCCCTCGACCACGCGGCACACCACGTCGCGGCCCTCGATGTCGGTGACCTCGACCGCGACGTTGCCGTCGTCGATGAGCAGCGACTCCCCCGGCCGGACGTCGTCGGCGAGGCCGGAGTAGGTCGTCGAGACGCGGTCGTGGGTGCCCTCGACGTCGTCGGTGGTGATGCGGACGATCTCCCCCGTCGCCCACATCTGCGGCCCGCCCGCGAACGTCCCGAGCCGGATCTTCGGGCCCTGCAGGTCGGCGAGGATGCCGACGGCCCGCCCCTCGGCGTCCGCGGCCGCGCGCACGCGCTCGTAGACGAGCTGGTGCTGCGCGTGCTCCCCGTGCGAGAAGTTGAGCCGGGCGATGTCCATCCCGGCCCGGACGAGGGCATGGATCCGCTCCGGGGACGACGTCGACGGGCCCAGGGTGCAGACGATCTTGGCGCGACGGCTCACGACCCCATCGTACGGCGGACTGCACCGATCCAGAAGGGTCGGGACACACCTCGGCGTTCTCCTGGTCCGTGCCCGCACCCGGCCTTTCCGGCCCGACGGCGGGTGCCCGGCCCGGCCCGACCGGTGGGTCGGAGGGCCCGACTACGGTGACCGCCGTGGCGGCCCGGCACGACGACACGGATGCCACCCCCGCGCGCCCCGACGACGCCTCCCCGCGCCCCGACGACGCCTCCCCACGCCCCGAGGACGCGTCCACGCTCCCCGACCGGTCCCCGCAGCGCGACGCCGACCTCCCCGGCCCCTGGACGGTCCCGCACGGACTCGACGTCGCCGCGGGGCTCGCCTGGCGGCTGCTGCTGATCGCCGCCGCCGCGTCCGTCGTCATCTACCTCGCGGGCACGTTCTCGGTGGTCCTCATCCCGGTGGTGCTGGCGCTCATCGCCGCCTCCCTGCTGGCCCCCGAGGCGCACCTGATGAGCAACCGGGTGCGGTGGATGCCGCACACGCTCGCGACGGCGATCGTGGTCATCGGGGGCCTGGCGGTGGTCGGCGGGGTCTTCACCGGGGTGGTGTTCGCGTTCATCTCCGGTCTCCCGGAGCTCACCAGCCAGCTGACGAACAGCCTCTCCGAGATCCAGAACTGGGTGCGCACCGGACCGGTCGGGCTGAACAACCAGCAGTTCACCGCGATCGGCGACCAGGTCCTCACGAGCGTCCAGCAGAGCCAGGCCACGATCGCGACCAGCGCGCTCGGCGCCGTGAGCACCGTCGGCGAACTGTTCACCGAGGGCCTGCTCGCGCTGTTCACCGTGATCTTCCTCGTCCACGACGGCGGGATGATCTGGCGGTTCCTGCTCCAGGCCGTCCCGCGCCGCGCGCGCCCCCGCGCCGACCTCGCCGGGCGCCGCGCCTTCGCCTCGCTGGTCGGCTACACCCGCGCGATCGTCGTCGTCGCGTTCATCGACGCGGTGACGGCCGGTCTCGGGCTGTGGGCGATCGGGGTGCCGCTGGCCGTGCCCCTCGCGGCGCTGATCTTCTTCGGGGCGTTCGTCCCGACGGTCGGCGCGGTGGTCTCGGGAGCCGTCGCCGCCCTGGTCGCCCTGGTCAGCGGCGGGGTCACCGACATGTTGCTCGTCATCGCGTTGCTGCTCGCGGTGCAGAACCTCGAGGGCTACGTCCTGCAGCCGCTCTTCCTCGGCAAGTCGATCAAGCTGCATCCGCTGGCGGTCGTCCTGCCCATCGCCTGCGGACTCGTCGTCGCCGGAATCCCGGGCGCGCTGCTCGCCGTCCCGTTGGTGACGGTGATCGACACCGGCGTCCGCTCGCTCACCCGGCGCGCCGACGCCGGCGTCGACCCGGCGTCGGTCAACCCGCTCGACCCGCGCTCGGCCCGGCCCGAGTTCGCCGACCCGCCCCTCCCGATGGCGCCGGCGGACGACTGACCGGCGTCAGCTCGCCGAGGTGACCCGGTACACGTCGTAGACGCCCTCGACGTTGCGCACCACGCGCAGCACGTACCCGAGGTGCTTCGGGTCGCCCATCTCGAAGCTGAACCGGCTCACGGCCACGCGGTCGCGGCTCGTGGTCACCGACGCCGACAGGATGTTGACCTTCTCGTCGGCGAGCGCCTTCGTGATGTCGGAGAGCAGGCGGTGCCGGTCGAGTGCCTCCACCTGGATCGCGACGAGGAAGACCGCCGTCGACGACGACGCCCAGCTCACGTCGACCAGGCGCTCCGGCTCGGAGCGCAGGTCGTCGGCGTTCGTGCAGTCGGTGCGGTGCACGCTGACGCCGCCGCCCCGGGTCACGAAGCCGAGGATCTCGTCGCCGGGAACCGGCGTGCAGCAGCGCGCGAGCTTGATCCACAGGTCGGACGAGTCGCCCCCGCCCGCCTCGTCCCCCATGCCGTTGACGACGACCCCGACGTCGCCGGTACCCCGGCGCCGCTGGACCGTCGAGGGCGTGGCGCGGTCGGCGAGCTCGTCCTCGTTCTGCTCCACCCCGCCCAGCAGCGCGACGAGGCGCTGGACGACGTGCCGGGCGCTGACGTGGTGCTCGCCGACGGCGGCGTAGAGCGCGGAGACGTCCGCGTAGCGCAGCTCGCGGGCCAGCGCGCCCATCGAGTCGGCACTGACCAGACGCTGCAGCGGCAGTCCGGTGCGGCGGGCCTCCCGGGTGATGGAGTCCTTGCCGCCCTCGATCGCCTCCTCGCGACGCTCCTTGGCGAACCACTGCTTGATCTTCTGCTTCGCCCGGGGCGAGGAGACGAAGCCCAGCCAGTCGCGCGACGGCCCGGCGCCCTCGGCCTTCGAGGTGAAGATCTCGACGACCTCGCCGTTCTCGAGCTGGCGCTCGAGCGCGACGAGCCGGCCGTTGACCCGCGACCCGATGCACTTGTTGCCGACCTCGGTGTGCACCGCGTAGGCGAAGTCCACCGGCGTCGACCCGTGCGGCAGCGTGATCACATCGCCCTTGGGCGTGAACACGAAGATCTCGCGGGTGGCGAGGTCGTAGCGCAGCGATTCGAGGAACTCGCCCGGGTCCGCGGCCTCGCGCTGCCAGTCGAGGAGCTGGCGCATCCACGCCATCTCGTCGAGCTCGAGCGAGCCGTTGCCGTTCGACCCCTTCGTTTCCTTGTACCGCCAGTGCGCCGCGATCCCGTACTCCGCGGTGCGGTGCATCTCGTGGGTACGGATCTGCATCTCGAGCGGCTGCCCGTCCGGGCCGATCACCGTGGTGTGCAGCGACTGGTAGACCCCGAAGCGGGGCTGGGCGATGTAGTCCTTGAAGCGGCCCGGCATCGGCTGCCACAGCGCGTGGACCATGCCCATCGCCGCGTAGCAGTCGCGGACGTCCTCGACGAGGATCCGCACGCCCACCAGGTCGTGGATGTCGTCGAAGTCCCGACCCTTGACGATCATCTTCTGGTAGATCGAGTAGTAGTGCTTCGGTCGGCCGAGCACCTCGGCCTTGACCCGCGCGGCCTCGAGCTGGCCGGACACCTCGTCGATCACGGTGCGCAGGTAGGTGTCCCGGCTGGGGGCGCGATCTGCGACGAGGCGGACGATCTCGTCGTAGCGCTTGGGGTGCAGGATCGCGAACGCGAGGTCCTCGAGCTCCCACTTGACCGTCGACATCCCGAGCCGGTGGGCCAGCGGCGCGAGCACCTCGAGGGTCTCGCGGGCCTTCTTGGCCTGCTTCTCCGGCTTGAGGAAGCGCATCGTGCGCATGTTGTGCAGCCGGTCGGAGAGCTTGATGACCAGGACGCGCGGGTCGCGGGCCATCGCGACCACCATCTTGCGGATGGTCTCCGCCTCGGCCGCCGCCCCGAGCTGGACCTTGTCGAGCTTGGTGACGCCGTCGACGAGGTGCGCGACCTCGGCGCCGAAGTCGGTGGAGAGCGTCTCCAGGGAGTACGCGGTGTCCTCGACGGTGTCGTGCAGCAACGCCGCGATCAGCGTCGTCGTGTCCATGCCGAGCTCGGCGAGGATGGTGGCGACGGCGAGCGGGTGGGTGATGTACGGGTCGCCCGACTTCCGCATCTGGCCCTCGTGGAAGGCCTCCGCCGTGTCGTAGGCGTGCTGCAGGCTCGAGAGGTCGGCGCTCGGGTGCAGCTCGCGGTGCACCGTGGCGAGCGGCTCCAGGACCGGCTTGACCGGCCCGGTGCGCTGTGCGGTGATCCGGCGGGCGATGCGGGCGCGGACCCGGCGCGTCGCCGAGCGCGGCCGGGTGCTCTGGGTGCCGGTGGCCTCGGCCGTGGTGGTCGCGCTCGGCTCCAGGCGCTGGGCCTCGCGCGGCTCACCGGATCCCAGCGTCGGCTCGCCGTCGGAACCGGCGGCACCGTCCGCGTCGGCACGCTCGGCCGTGCCGGTGGCCGGCCCCAGGTCCTGGCTCACTCCAGAGCACCTCCGCTGGTCGCGCGCCTCGCGTCTCGTCGCGGGACCCGGAACAGGTCCGGATCCGGAATCCTCCCAGCTTAGGTCACCTGTGGTGCCGGCGTCGGCCCACGCGTCGTCGGACGGGACGAGAGGTCATCATCCGTCGCCCGCCCGCGACGATCACGCGCCGGGCCGGGCCGGCCGTCGGTGAACGGTCGCTCACAGCGGGACGGTGGCCGTCGGGCGGGCCGGTTCCAGGACGACGTGGTGCTCCGGGCCGGCCGAGGCCCGCCCGGCGTGCGGGGCGAAGCCCGCGGCCGCGATGACGACCAGCCACGGCCCGGCGCCTCCGCCGACCGCCACGGCGAAGCTCCCGCCCGCCGTGCCCTCCGCGCGGACCCGGCCGAGCTGGCGGCCATGCGGGTCGACCGCCGTCACGACCGCGTCGAGACCGCGTCCCCGGGCGTCGGTCACCCGGCCTCGGACGGCGACGTCGGACGCGCCGCCCGGGGCTTCCGACGAGGCGGCCCCCGACGCGGTCGATGCGTCCCCCGACGGGAGGGCAGGCGGGCCCGTCGGGTCGATCTCGTGCAGGGCGATCAGGGCGCCGTGCAGCGCGGACAGCTCCGCGAGCAGCGTCTCGGCGGCGTCCCGGTCGGTGTCCGGGCGGTCCGCGTGGGCGCCGGGACCGCGCCCCTCGGCGAGCGCGTCGACGAGGCCCTGGACCGCGCTCATCGCGCCCTGCACCGTCTCGTGGCGGTGGGTCCGGGAGTCCTCCACCGCGTGGATCACGGCGCGCACCCGGGCGGCGCAGCGCACCCACGCCGAGAGCCGGCCGCCGACCGCCTCGCGGCGCGACCCGGAGCCCGGGACGACCCGCAGCGAGAGCGGCACGCCGATGAGGGCGAGCTGGTGGACGGCGGCGTCCAGGGAGCGGGCGCGGGCGTGCAGATCGACCGGCTCGCCGTCGTGCCCGTCACTGCCCGGGCCGCCGTGCAGGACCGCGGCCACGTCCACCGTCGCGGCCCGCAGCTCCTCGGCCAGGCGCGTGCGGGCCGCCTCCTCGGCGCACTTGGCCGACGTGGGCAGGAACGACACCGCGACGACGCCGCCGACGACGGCCCCCAGGGCGGTCTCGCCGACCCGCAGCGCGAGCAGGCCGTCGCTGTAGGTCCCGAGCAGCTCGTAGAGCTCCGCGATGAGGATGGTGATCGCGAACGCGAGCGAGGTGTAGGAGACCCGGAACAGATAGAACCCGACGAAGATCGCCAGGAGGATGACGACCAGCGACACCACCGTCGACGATCCGAGCAGGGGCACCACGACGAGGGCCACGACGACCCCGACGACGGTCCCGACGGTGCGCTGGATCGCCTTGCGGATCGTCTCCGCGGCGGTGGCGGTACCGGTGAAGGCGAGGAAGCAGGCGAGCACCGCCCAGTACCAGCGCTGACCCGAGAGCGCGTCGCCCAGTGCGATCGACAGCGCCCCGGCCAGCGAGATCTGCAGCGCCTGCCGGGTGGTGAGCAGCAGTTTCGCGGCACCCTCGGGAGCCACCATCGGCCCGACGGTCACCGCGCTGCCGGGCAGGAAACCGGCGAACAGCTCAGCGGCCGGCGTGAAGGTCGACGCCGTGCCGGGGGGCCCGTCGCCCTGGTCCCGGCTGTCCCGGGCTCCGCCCCGGCGGTCCTCGTCGAGGACCGTCCCGAGCGCGCGCAGCGCGTCGTCCACCGCCTCGGCCGCGGCCGACGGGACGGCGTCGGGCGCGGCGTCCAGGACGCGGGAGACGGCCGCCTCCGTCCGCAGCACCGCGGCCCGCACCCGGCGGGCGTTGCCGAGGTCGGCGACCGAGTGCGGGACGGCGAGCTGCCCGTCGATCAGGACCGCGACCTCGTCGACCCGCAACAGCGCACGGTCCGGGGTGCCGATCCGGCCGGTCCAGCGCTGCCACGGCGATCGCGCGGCCGGGTCCCGGTGCTCGGCCGAGGCGATCCGCGCCCGCGCGCCGAACGCGTCGACCATGCGCCGCATCCGTCGGGCGGGGCGTTGCGGCGCCGCCACCAGCCCGATGATCAGCAGCAGGACCGTCGTGGTCCCGACGGCGACGAGGACGACCGGTAGCTGCGCGAAGGAGAGCTGCAGGAACAGGGCGATGAAGTAGCCCATCCAGATGACCATGCCGCAGGCGAACGCGCGCGGCCCGAAGCGCCGGACCCACACCACGACGAACATGACCACGACGAACAGCGACAGCGACAGCACCCGGTGCTTGTCCACCAGCGTGCTCAGCGTGATCCCGGCGATCAGCGCCACCGGTAGACAGATCTGGGTGATGGCGCGACCGAGCGTGGTCGGGTCCGAGGCGGTGAACGTCGTCATCATCGTGAGGACGGCGCCGAGGACCAGGACGATCATCGCGGCGGTGCCCTGCAGGCCGAGGGCGCGGGCGACGAGGGCCGCCACGCCGAGCGAGACGGCGAGCGAGACAGCCGCCCGCGTCGCGAGCGCGATCCGGACGTTGCCGGGGTCGGAGGCGAGAAGCCGGTCACGCCACGAGGTGCGGGCGACGACGACGCCGCGCTCCTCCGGTGCCGCGCGCCGCGGCGCGGGCGGGGGTGCGGCCTCGACGCGGTCGGTGTGTGCGGTGGGATCCGTGCCCGGACGTCGTCCGGTCGACGCGATCGTCATCGTCCTCCTCTGGCTCGCCGCCGACGATGTTAGCTGTGCGAACCATCGATCGGGCGATGAACCGGTTCCGGGGGGCGAGATGTGGCGGATTCCGCAGTCCCGCGCACCGGGGTGGCGGAGCGGGTGGGCCGGCCCCGCCCCGCCGACCCGGTGTCAGGCGTTGCAGGTGAAGCTGACCGACGCGCCCCGGACCGGGTCGAGGTTGGTCACCCGGATCGCCGGGGGCGCACTGACGTAGCCCCACGGAACGGTCACGGGGACCCCGGACCCGCCTGCGCTCAACGGGACACCGGTCCAGGTCTCCTTCTTCGCGGCGTCGTACCCCCGGACGGCGATCGTCACCGCCGCGGGCCCGGCGTCGGTGAGCTTGTAGGTCTGCTGGTAACCGGGCGAGCCGAACGTGCTGGTACCCGCGTTGATCTGGTGGTTCCGCTCCTGCGGGAGCGCGAGACCCGAACCACTGCAGAACGCGGAGGCCGAGGCGGTCCCGCCTCCGACGCTGAACACGGTCGCGGCAAGCGCCAGGACGGCGGCCGTGGTCAGGGTGCGCACATGGAGTCCGATGGCGATGCCCGGTGTCATGGCCGGACCATAGTCAGATCTTCACGGGGCAGGGTGCGGCTTTCCGAATCCCGTGGCAGGTCGTGCGGCGGGGGTCAGCGCGCGAGCACGGCGTGCAGGGGACGGCCGGCGAGGCGGCCGCGACCGTCGAGGTCGGGCAGCTCGAGGACGACCGCCAACGAGGCGATCGTGGCCCCGCACTCCTCGACGAGCCCGCATGCGGCCTCGGCGGTGCCGCCGGTGGCGAGGACGTCGTCGATCAGCAGCGCCCGCGCTCCCGGCGCGAGGACGTTCGCCGGGAGCTCGAGCGTGGCCGAGCCGTACTCGAGCTGGTAGGAGCGCGACGCCGCGACCGCGGGCAGCTTCCCCTGTTTGCGCACCGGGACGATGCCGAGCCCGAGCTCCTGGGCGACGGCCGCCCCGAGCAGGAACCCGCGGGCCTCGATCCCGACGACGACGTCGGCGGCCCCGTCCGCGAGCGAGGCCCCGAGCAGCCGCGTGGTCGCGGCCAGCCCGCGCGCGTCCGCGAGGACCGTCGTGAGGTCCCAGAACCGGATACCCGGCTTCGGGAAGTCGGGGACCGCGCGCAGCAGGTCCGCGACGAGCGCGCGGTCCGCGTCGGGGTCGGCGGTGTCGGCGACCCCGACAGGGCTCACCGGCGCCGCTTCCCGCTCGGACGCCCGGATTTCCCGGCCGGTCGCGCGCCGGGGCGCGGGGAGGCACCGGAGGTCCGGTCGGAGGTCGGCGCGGGCCGGGTGGACGGGCCGGCAGCGGGCCCGCCCGCTGCGGCGGCGACCGCGCGGGTGTCGAGGACGTCCGTGGACTCGCCCGTCGTCGCCCGGTCGTCCGCACCGCCCGGGGCCGGGGAGCGGCGGGCGTTCTTCTCCCGCCGCGCGGCCACGCGCTGCGCCTGCTGGATCCATACGCGGTCGCGCATCGCCAGGTCGACGACGATCGGCGTCGCGAGCAGCACCGAGGATGCCGCCCCGATGATCGTCCCCACGAGCTGGACGAGTGCGAGGTCGCCCAACACACCGACGCCGAGCAGGATGACGCCGACGAGGAACAGCCCGATGAGCGGCAGCGCGGCGATGAGCGAGGTGTTGAGCGAGCGCATCAGGGTCTGGTTGACCGCGAGGTTCGCCGCCTCCGCGTAGGTGCGGCGCGTGAGGCCCTTCAGCCCGCGGGTGTTCTCCCGGACCTTGTCGAAGACGACCACCGTGTCGTAGAGGGAGAACCCGAGGATCGTGAGCAGGCCGATCACGGTCGCGGGCGAGACCTCGAAGCCGACGAGCGAGTAGACGCCGGCCGTGACCACGATGTCGTTGATCAGCGCGATGATCGCCGCGATCGCCATCCGGCGTTCGAAGTAGAACGCCAGGTAGGCGGTGACCAGCACGAGGAACACGGCCAGCGCGATGAGCGCCTGGCGGGTGATCTCCCCGCCCCAGCTCGCGCTGACGGCGCTGTCGCTGATCGCCTCCTGGTCGGGCTTGCCGTCGGCGCCGATCGGCTGGAACTGCGTGAACAGCGCCTGGTTGAGCGCGAACTGCTGGCCCTGGTCCAGGCGCTCGGCCTTGATGAGCACGGTCGCCGAGTCGCCCCGACCCGCCAGCTGGACCGACTCGGCCGGGTGTCCGACCGCCTGGTCGAAGGTCTGCTCGACCTGGCTGATCTCGGCGACGCCGGTGGCGCCGCGGGCCGGGAACTGGACCGAGGTCCCGCCCTCGAAGTCGATCGAGAAGTTGAACCCGCGCAGGACCATCGACAACAGGCAGACCAGGACGATCGCGGCGAACACCGCGTAGAACGTGCGCGACCGGCCCACGATGTCGATGCCGCCGTTGCCCTCGTAAAGCACGTCGAGGCGGCTGCGGCGGCCCCGCGCGGCACGGCGCCCCGCCGGGGCGGCGTCGTCCGGGGCGTCCGTCGCGGCGTCGGTCTCGTCGTCGACGTCGCCGGGCGCCAGGTCGTCCTCGAGGTCCTCGGGCTCGGGCGCGTCCCGTCGGCCCTGCGGGCGTCCGGCGCGACGGGTGGGGCGGGTCATCGGGTACCTCCGCGGCCGGAGCCGCTGCGCTGCGACCGGTCGCCGTTCGCGGCGGGCCGGCGGGTCTGGCCGGGACGGGCGCCGGGGCGGGGCGCGGTGCCCGTCCCGCCGCCCCTGCCGCCGGGACCGGGTCTGGTGGTCTGCGAGGCGACGTTGCCGAGACCGGACCAGGCCGGGCTCGCGAACAGCTTCGAGTTCGACGCCAGCGAGAGCAGTGGATGGGTCACCAGGAACACCACGAGGAGGTCGAGGATCGTCGACATCCCGAGTGTGAACGCGAAGCCGCGGACCTGGCCGACGGCCAGGGCGTAGAGCACCACCGCGGCGAGGAAGCTCACGGCGTCGCCGGAGAGGATCGTGCGTCTGGCCCGGGTCCAGCCGCGTGGGACGGCGGACCGGAAGCTGCGGCCCTCCCGCATCTCGTCCTTGATCCGCTCGAAGAAGATCACGAACGAGTCCGCGGTGATGCCGATCGCCACGATGAAGCCCGCGACGCCCGAGAGGTCGAGCGTGAACCCGATGCCGCGGCCGAGCAGGACGAGCACCGCGTAGACGATCAGGCCCGACAGGATCAGCGACAGGATCGTCAGGACGCCCAGAGCGCGGTAGTAGAACAACGAGTAGACGAACACCAGGGCCAGGCCGATGACGCCGGCGATGAGCCCGGCCTGCAGGGACGCGAGGCCCAGGGTGGCCGAGATCGTCTGCGCGTCGGAGGTGTCGAACGACAGCGGGAGCGACCCGTACTTGAGGACGTTCGCCAGGTCGGTCGCCGACTGCTGGTTGAAGTTGCCGCTGATCTGGGAGGTCCCGGCGAGCTGGGGAGCATCGATCCTCGGCGGGGAGACCACCTGGGAGTCGAGTGTGAAGGCCACCGACTTGCCGACGTTGGCCGCGGTGTACTGCCCCCAGATTCCGGCGCCCGTCGACTTGAAGTCCACGTTGATCACGAAGCCGACGCCCTGCTGGTTGGGCGCGGCCGCCGCGTTCGCGATCTCGGTCCCGGACAGGATCGAGGGCCCGAGCACGTACTTGGCGGAGCCGTCGCGGTCGCAGGCGACCAGCGGACGCGTCGGGTCGTCGTACCCACGCAGCGGGTCCTCGGCGGCGCAGTTCAGCTGCTGCAGAGCCTGCACCTGCACGGCCTGGTCGTCGCTCTGGCGGGTCTGCTTCGCGGCGGCGATCGCCGCGGCCAGGCGCGGGTCCTGCGAGGTCCCGCCGCCCGCCGGGGTGCCACCACCGCCGGGGGTCGGCGCGGCCGGGGTCGGCGCGGGCGGGGTCGGCGCCTGGGCGGGCAGCCGCACGCTCTGGCCCGCGGGAGCCTGTCCGGGTGTCCCGCCCCCGGCACCGGTACCGCCGGCCTGACCGGGCTGGGTCTGACCGGGCTGGGTCTGACCGGGCTGGGCCTGGCCCGGCGGGGGTGTGGAGGCGACCGGGCCCGCGACGACCGGGCGGAAGTAGAGCCGGGCCGTCTGCCCGAGGCTGCGCGCCTGGTCACCGGCCTGCCCCGGCACCGTGATGACGAGATTGTTGCCGTTCTGCACGACCTCCGCGCCCGAGACGCCGAGCCCGTTCACGCGCTGCTCGATGATCTGCCGCGCCAGGTTGAGCTGGTCCGGCGTCGGCGCGGCGCCGGTCTCGGTGCGGGCGGTCAGCGTGACCTGGGTCCCGCCCTGCAGATCGATCCCGAGCTTCGGGGTCGGCGAGCCGTCCCCCGTGAGGAAGACCAGCCCGTAGAGGACCACGACGATCGCCGCGAACACGGCGAGGTAGCGGCCGGGCTGGAACCGGACGGTCGGAGGGGCCACGCTGCGTACTCCAGGGTCGGGCGAAGGTCGGGTCCTCGGAGGAGGTCCTCGCCACAGACACCGCAGACTGCACGGGGCGACGGAGCCACGACGCCGGAGCCGCTCTGGACACCGGAGTCGCCGGAGCCACGCCCGCGGGATGCGGCGGACGGCGTGCGCCGAGGACCAGTTCGCAGGGTAGGCCGCCCCCGCGAGGCCGATCGCACCCGGCCCGTCACGCTCCGTCCCGCGGCATGCGGTAGGGCGGCATGCCGTGGGGCGGCCCGACGTCGGGGCGCCCTGTGGCACGCGGGAGAACCCCACGCCGCGGACGGTCGACGCGGCGCGAGGCACCGGTCGGCCGAGTGCGCGGCGCGGGGTCCCGCGTCAGGACGAGGGGCGCGTGTCCCCGGGGGTGTTCGAGCTGGACGAGACGCCGTTGGTGGTCGGGGCGGCGGTCGGGTCGGAGAACCCGGCGGTGCCGCCCGAGGACGCCCGCGGGGTGTCCTGCGGCTCCGGGGTCGACGCGGTGCTCGTGGAGCCGTTCGAGGAGGTGTGCTCCGGCGGGTCGCCGGGGAGGTCCTCGTGGCCGCCGAGCTCCTCGACGATCGCGGTGTCCACGTCGGTGGAGAGCTTCTCGCGGACAGCGGCACGCAGCCACGTGGTGATCACGTCGGGGGCGATCTCCAGGTCGATGGTCTTCTCGTCGTCGGTGTCGACGACGGTGCCGCTGATCCCGGAGGTCATCACGACGACGTCACCGACCGAGATCGCGTTCTGCAGGCTCTCCTGCTGCTGCGCCTGCTTCTTCCGCTGCCGGCTCGAGAAGAAGATCATGCCGATCATGAAGATGATCAGCAGAGGGAAGAGGAAGTCCATCTCGCTCCGTTCGGATCCGTGCGGTGCGACCGACCGCACTACCCGCGATCCGTCGTACGTGCTCAGGTCGAGTCTGCCAGCTCACCCGAAGAGCGTGGGCGCACCCTGCCCGTCGTCTTCGTCCGGAACGTCCCGATCCGGCGGTTTCTCCCCCAGATGGCGCCATGCCGCGGGGGTCGCGACACGTCCGCGTGGCGTACGCGCGAGCATCCCCGCCCGCACCAGGTAGGGCTCGCAGACCTCCTCCACGGTGCCCGGTTCCTCGCCGACGGCGACCGCGAGCGTGGACACCCCGACCGGTCCACCCCCGAACGACCGCACCAGCGCGGCGAGCACGGCGCGGTCGAGCCGGTCCAGACCGAGCTCGTCGACGTCGTAGACCGCGAGTGCCGCCCTCGCGACCTCCCGGGTGACCGATCCGTCCGCGCGCACCTCGGCGTAGTCGCGCACCCGACGCAGCAGGCGGTTGGCGATGCGCGGCGTGCCCCGGGAGCGGAAGGCGATCTCCCGGCCGCCGTCGGGCTGCAGGTCGACCTCGAGGATCTGGGCGCTGCGAGCGACCACGAGTTCGAGGTCCTCGGGCTCGTAGAACTCCATGTGCCCGGTGAAGCCGAACCGGTCCCGCAGCGGCCCGGTGAGCGACCCCGCCCGCGTGGTGGCCCCGACCAGCGTGAACGGCGCGACGTCGAGCGGGATGGACGTGGCGCCCGGCCCCTTGCCGACGATGATGTCGACCCGGAAGTCCTCCATCGCGAGGTAGAGCATCTCCTCGGCCGGGCGCGCCATGCGGTGGATCTCGTCGATGAACAGCACGTCGCCCTCGACGAGGTTCGACAGCATCGCGGCGAGATCCCCCGCCCGCTCGAGCGCCGGACCGCTGGTGATGCGCACGCCGCTGCCGAGCTCGTTCCCGATGATCATCGCGAGGCTCGTCTTGCCCAGCCCGGGCGGCCCGGAGAGCAGTACGTGGTCCGGCGGACTCCCCCGGCGCAGCGCTCCCTGCAGCACCAGGTCGAGCTGCTCGCGGACCCGCGGCTGACCGATGAACTCCGCCAGCCGCGCCGGGCGCAGGCGGTTCTCCAGATCCGACTCGCCCGCCTCGCGCGTGGCCGCGAGCGCCCGTTCCAGGTCGGCCGAGAGCTCGTCGCCGCCGGTCACGGCGCCTCCTCCCCCGTCATCGGGCGGGTCCCAGCCGGTGCAGGGCGGCGCGGAGGACCGCCGAGGAGCCCGCACCGTCCCCGAGGTCGCCCACGGTCTCGTCCACCGCCTTCTCGGCGGGCTTGGGGGCGAAACCGAGCCCCACGAGCGCCTCGACGACCTGGTCGCGCATCGTGCCGCTCGCGACGACCGACGGCATGGCCGCGTCCTCGAGGTCCGCCCCGACCCCGTCCGGCGGCGCCACCTTGTCCCGCAGCTCCACGACCAGCCGCTCGGCACCCTTGCGGCCGATGCCCGGCACGCTCATGAGGGTCGTCAGGTTGCCGTCGGCGAGGGCCCGGCTCAGCGAGGAGGGGTCGAGCACCGCGAGCGTCGAGAGCGCGAGCCGCGGCCCGACGCCGGTGACGGTCTGGAGCAGGCCGAACAGCTCCCGCTCGGCGGCGTCCGCGAAGCCGAAGAGGGTCAGCGAGTCCTCGCGCACCACCAGCGCGGTCTCCAGGCGGGCGCTCTGGCCGCGCCGCAGCCCGGCGAGCGTGGTCGGCGTGGCCTGCACCGCCATGCCCACGCCGCCGACCTCGACCACCGCGTGATCCAGCCCGACCGAGAGCACCTCTCCACGCACGGACGAGATCACGACGCACCTCCCTGACGGTGTCCCCGACGAACACCTGTTCGAGCGGCGACGCTACCGCGAGCGTCCGACGGTCTCCCCCGTGCCACGCCGACCACACGCGGCCCGCCCCGATCGCGCGTCAGCGGCGCGGGGCACGGGCGGGCCGGACGGTCTTCCCGGCCGTGGTCGGTCCCTCGGCCTGCCGGGCGGCCGTCTGCGCCGCGGCCTGGGCGGCGGCCTTCGTGGTCGCCGCCCTCGAGGCCCTCCGTGCGGCGGCGAGGCGGGCGGAGTGGGTGCGGGCCACCTCCGCGGCGCGCGCCTCGGCCTCGGCCATCCGAGCGGCCATCGGAGCCCGCCAGCAGTGGCACACCGCGAGGGCGAGCGCGTCGGCCGCGTCCGCGGGGCGGGGCGCGGACTCCAGCGCCAGCACCCGCCGCACCATCGCGGTCACCTGCGCCTTGTCGGCCCGCCCGGACCCGGTGACCGCGGCCTTGACCTCGGACGGCGTGTGGAAGGCGACCGGGAGCCCCGCCCGTCCCGCGACCAGGGCCACCACCCCGCCCGCCTGCGCGGTCCCGATCACCGAGCGGACGTTGTGCTGGCTGAACACCCGCTCGACCGCGACGACGTCGGGCCGGTGCTCGGCGATCCACTCCTCGATCGCGTCGGCGATCGCGGCGAGGCGGGCGGCGACCTCGTCGTCGGGCGGGGTGCGCACCACGTCGACGGCGACGGCCCGGACCACACGTCCGCCTGCGCCCTCGACGACCCCGAGTCCGCACCGCGTGAGCCCCGGGTCCACTCCCAGCACGCGCATGGCGGGCACGCTACCGACCGGTCCGGCCGCTGCCGGACGGCGACGCGCCACCACCTCCCCCGACGTGGTGAGCTGATCGTCATGAGCACCCCGCACCCGGCCGAGGAGCCTCGGCCCCCGTTCCCGCCGTTCGACGCCGAGTCCGCCGCGAAGAAGGTCCGCGCGGCGGAGAACGCCTGGAACACGCACGACCCGGAGAAGGTGTCACTGGCCTACACCGTCGACACCGTCTGGCGGAACCGCGACCGGTGGGTCACCGGCCGGGAGGAGGTCGTCGCCTTCCTCGCCGCGAAGTGGGAGCGCGAACGGGAGTACGCGCTGCGCAAGGCACTGTGGACCTTCGCGGGGAACCGGATCGCCGTGCGCTTCCAGTACGAGTGCCAGGACGCCGACGGGCAGTGGTGGTGCTGCTACGGCAACGAGAACTGGGAGTTCGCGGAGAACGGGCTGATGCGCCGCCGCGAGGCCAGCATCAACGACCTGCGCATCGACGCCTCGGAACGCCGCATCCACGGGACGCGCGCCGAGGGCGACGAGTCCGAGATCCCGATCTGAGGAAGCTCCACCCGGGCGGGCTCAGCGCAGCGCCCACTCGGGAACCTCCCGCGCCCGCTCCGACCGCGCCGCGACCGGGCCGGGGTCCCCGTGCCGGAACGTCACGCTGATCCGCGGACCCGCGCCCGGATCCTTGGGCACCGTGTGCTGCCACTCGTGCTGGCACCGCCCGCCCATCACCAGCAGGTCCCCGCCGCACAGCGTGAGCCACCGCGTGCCGCCGCCGGCGAGCGCCCGCAGCCCGAAACGGCGCGGCGCGCCGAGCGAGACGATGGCGACCACCGGTTCGGGATGGACGAACCGCACCCGGTCGCCGTGCCAGGCCACCGAGTCGGCCCCGTCGCGATAGAAGTTCGCCGAGACCCGGTCGAACGGCTCGGAGTACCGCTCCACCAGGGCCGCCGCGAGATGCTCGGCCGGAGACGGCGCCTCGGCCAGCGCCCAGCCACACGTGAGCCTCGGCTCGACGATCTGCTGGGTGAACATCCGCCTGCGCCGCTGGTTCCATGGCACCGCGCCGACCAGCTCCGAGAACCAGCCGTCCGAGCGGGGCAACCAGCCGGGCACGACATCAACCCACGATCGCTCGTCGAGGTGCGTTCGGTGCGCCCCCGTCCAGGAGACCTCCCCCGCCACGGCGGGCGCGGCGCCGGACTCGTCGGGCACCGCGTCGAACAGGGAGGGGGTGAACACGGCCGTCATGAGATAGAGTCGAACACATGTTCGAAGATGCGGCAAGTCCCGCCGTCCGGAAGCCCTGCAGGTGGATGCCCGCCCGCCCCGGACGGGTACCGCTGCGGACATGAGCGCCAGGCACGCCGTCATCCACGGCCGGGTCCAGGGAGTCTTCTACCGCGCGAGCGCCGAGCAGGAGGCGACGCGGCTCGGGGTCGCGGGCTGGGTGCGCAACCTGCCCGACGGCACGGTCGAGCTCGTCGTCGAGGGCGACGACGCGGCGGTGGAGCGGATGCTGGAGTGGGCGGGCCGCGGCCCGAGCCACGCGCAGGTCACCCACGTCGACGTCGCGGACCGGACCGAGGAGGGCCACACCGGATTCGGACAGCGCTGAGGGCCTGCGCCGACCCGGAGCCGGCCGGACTGTGAGCGGCGAGGCACGGATACCACGGTTGCCCGGCGCCACTGATCGGGAAGCCGCCTCTCGAGCGGGTCGACGGCGACCCGGAGACACCACCCGAGAGGGGAACGCCATGAGCGACGCGGACAAGGTCGAGAACAAGAGCGAGGAGCTCAAGGGCAAGGTCAAGGAGACCGCGGGCAACGCGGTCGGCAACGAGTCCCTCGAGGCCGAGGGCAAGGCCGACCAGACCAAGAGCTCCGTCAAGCAGGCGGGCGAGAAGGTCAAGGACGCTTTCAAGTCCTGACCGTCCCCGTGCACACGACGGCGCCCGCAGCCCTCAGGGCGCGGGCGCCGTCGTCGTTGCGGCCCGTTCACCTCGGGTGCGCACCGGGGCCGAGCGGATGTCACACCCCGATGCCGGCGCGAGCCGCTCAGGTCTGTTCGGGTGACGCGAGTCCGGACCCACCCACACCGGATGAGCGTCCCGGTTACCGTCCGCACGTGCCCGACCCGGACCCTGCCGCACCGCCGACGGACGTCGTCGTCCTCGGCGCGGGCATCGCCGGGCTCACCTGTGCTCTCGGCCTCGCCGAGGCGGGTCACCGGGTCCGGGTCTGGTCCGCGGACGATCCGACGGCGACCACCTCGGCGCACGCTGGTGGCGTCTGGAAACCGACGTACCAGGCTCCGCTCGCGGGGTCCCTCGCGTGGGCGGCCCGCTCCCTCGAGGAGTACCTCCGGCTGGCGGCGCGGCCCGGGACCGGGGTGCGCATGGTCGACGCCGTCACCGTCGGGGAGGTTCCCGACCTCGACACCCTGCCCGCACAGCTCCGCCTGCTGCCCGACCTGAGCCCCGACCCGCCGGCCCGGCTCCCGACGGGATTCGACCGGGGACTGCGCCACCGGTCCCCCGTCGTCGACGTGCCGATCCATCTCGGGTGGCTCGTGGAACGGCTCACCGAGCTGGGCGGGAAGATCGAGACCCGCCGGGTCGAGTCGCTCGACGAGCCGCTCGAGCAGGCGTCCGTGGTCTTGGTCGCCGCCGGGCTGGGTTCTCGGGAGCTCGCGGAGGACCCGTCCGTGCGGCCGCTGTTCTCGCAGTACGTGGTCACCGACAACCCGGGGATCACCCAGGTCCTCGTCGAGATCTCCGATGCGCGCCGCTGGACCTCGATCATCCCGCAGGCCGACCGGGTCCACCTCGGTGGTGTGCGTGTTCCGGGGCGCACCGACCGGGCCCCGGATCGGGAGGAGGCCCGCGAGATCCTGCACCGCTGCCGCGAGGCGGAACCCCGGCTGCACGACGCCCGGGTACTGCGCATCGACACCGGCATCCTGCCGGCCCGCCCGACGACCCGGGTCGAGGCCGAACGCCGCGGGGCCGGGCTCGTCGTGCACAACTACGGACACGGCGGCAGCGGGCTCTCGCTGTGCTGGGGCACCGCCCACGAGGTCGTCCGGCTCGTCGCCGAGCGCGGTCCCGCCGCGGACCACGCCCGCACCTGAACGCTCAGAAGGGTCTGCGGGCGATGCCCGGGACCCGCGCCGGGAGCACCAGCTCACCCCGGGCGCGCCGGGCGGCGTCCCGCAGCACCCCCACCAGGCGATCGCCGTTGCGTCGCCCCGAGATCGGGTCGAGCCGGTCGTGGACCAGCGGGTTCGGGTGGGGCGCGCGGGAGACCGTCGCGCCGCCCAGCTGCCAGGGGACCCGGCCGCGACGGGTCAGGGCCTCCCAGGCCTTCGCCGCGGGCGCACCGAGCAGCACGACCTCCCGGGGCGGCGCGCCGAGCAGGTCGAGGAACTCGCCCAGCCGCGGCGTCGCACGCACCGCCTCTCCCGTGAGTCGCCGCGGCTCGTGGGTGGGATTGGAGATCCACCACGGCACCAGGTGCCAGTGCAGGGTGATCTCGTGCTCCAGCCCGGCCCGGTCGGCGGCGCGGTAGAGGTTCGCCGAGGTCGCGTCGTTGGCGTAGCGGCTGACGAACCCGCAGCCGTCCTCGGCATCGCCCGCGGGCTCGTGGAGCAGCAGCAGGACCCGGGCGCCCTCGCCCGCGGCGGTCGGATCGACGTACGGGACGTTCTCGAGGGTCGTGTCGCGGAGACGGTCGACCCAGCGGTTGAGCCTGCCCGCCGGGCCGTCGTGACGCCGGGCCCACCAGTAGGCGTGCCGTTCGGGCGCGAGCTCGCGGCTGAACAGCTCACCCCGCCGCTGGGCCAGCCGGTTCCAGACGACGTCCGGTGTCCGGGCGCCGACGTCCCCCGTCCGTGCCACGGTCTCCAGCCTAGGTGCGCGATGATGGTGGTGTGCTGTTCGCCCAGCGCTTCGCCGAGCCGATCGCGCGCGGCGAGGTCGACCTGACGTTCCGGCGCTGGAAGCGCCCCCTGGTGCGCCCCGGCCGCCCCTACCGGACGCTCGTCGGCCGCCTCGAGGTCGACGAGGTGGCTGAGGTCGAGCCCGATCCCCGCAGCGCACTGGCGGCGACCCCGCCGTCGTCGTCGGACGCCGACGAGATCGCCGGGAAGCTCGACGCCACGGACCGGCGCAGCAGCCACGGCCCCTGGGTGTGGGCGACGCTGCGGGCGATCGCCGTGGACCCCGGTCGTCGTGCCCCCGACCTCGCCGCCGCCTTCGGACGCGAGACCGCGCCCTTCAAGGTCGACGTCCGCAAGCTCAGGGCGCTGGGACTGACCCTCTCGCTCCCGGTCGGCTACGAGCTCTCCCCGCGCGGGCAGGCCGTGCTCGCGAGCCGGGACCGCCGCCGTGGCCGATGACCTCGTCGTCCGCCTCCACGGCGGGCCCGACCGCGACGGCGAGATCGACGCCGACGGTCTCGTGGCGCTGGTCGGGGCGTTGCAGCTGCTGATGACGCGCGTCGCCCGCCACCTGGTCGAGCAGGCCCGCCCCGGGCGCAGCGCAGGCGTGGTGGAGCGCGCCGCACGCCTGCGGCTGGTGGGCCTCGACGCGGGGACGACGGTGCTGCGCTTCGCGGTGGGTGAGGACGACGTGCTCGGTGAGGGGCTGGAGCACGAGATCACCGACGCGGTGTTCGAGCTGGTCCGCGGTCTCTGGAACGAGGCGCCGCCGGTCTGGACCACACCGCTGCTCGGGGACGCGTGCGTCGACCTGCTCGACGCCCTGGCCCGCACCTCTCGCACGACCACGCTCGGCGGGAGCCGATTCCGCGACGCGAGCTTCCGGCCGGGCGATCTCTCGCGCCTCCCGTGGCCGCGCGCCGACCCGCCCCGCAGCTACGGCGCCGCGCAGACCGTGCGGGGCACGCTCGACCGCGTCGACCTGCGGCGCGGCATCGTGCGGGTGCTCGACGACGCGGGCCGGGACGTCGTGGTGGAGGGGGTCGTGCCCGACTCCGACCCGGCGCTGTTCGGCTCCGACCCCGACCCGGCGGCCGTCGCGCGGCTGCTCGGGCAGGAGGTCGTCGTGACAGGGCCCGCCAGTCGCGGGCCCGGGGGGCTGCGGCTGCGGGGCGCGACGATCCGGCGCGCCTGAGACGGGAACCGATCCGCCTCCGGGGCCCTCCAAGGGAGTGCAGGCACCCGTGAGGAGGAGGGGTTCGTGACGAGGAACCGCTATGTCGTCGGCGCGGACCCGGTGTGAGGCGGCCGGCGCGGAGGCCGGGTCCCCGACGACGCCCGGTCCGGGTCGCGGGGAGCCCGGAGCGTGACGACCGGCGCCGATGGGAGACCGGGCTCCCCGCCGCCCGCGAGGCCACCCGCCTGACCGACCGCCCCGACGGCGAGCTGGCGGTCCAATTGCCTCCGCCGTTCCTGGAGAGCGGCTCCCTGCCACGGCTCGTGGTGGGCGAGGAGATCGAGGTCGCGCCCGCGATCTTCGTCGCCGCGGTGACCCCGTCCGGAGCCGGCCCCGTGGGGTGGGTGGTCGACGACCTCGGGATCGTCGACGCGGTGGGCACGGTGCTCACCTCCCTGCCCGGCGGGACGGACGACGGCGCCACCGGGCCGGTGAGCGTGCTCGACGCGGGAGGGCGGCTGTTCCCGCTGTACTGGTCGACGACGCCACCGCTCGAGGGCCGTACCGGCATCGGGGGCGCCCTCTACCTCGACCCGGACCTCGCGGCAGGCACCGAGCACGGTGAGGTGGTCGCGCTGTGCCGCGAGCGCTACCGCGTCACGGCGCTCTTCCGGGCCTCGCGCGGCGGGTGGGCGCCGGGGCCGCCCGTCGAGATCTACGAGGTGCCCGACCCACCGCCCGCCGACGCCGTCCTCGTGGCCCGCCTGCTCCCGGTGCGACCCCGCGACACGGGGACGTTTCCGCTGGTCGATTGACGCGTCGGCTACGGGATCGTCCCTATCCTGGCGCCCGTGCAGGTGGTCGCGATCGTGCCGGCGTGGATGCTGGCGGACGGGGCGTACGTCGGGCTGGCCGTGGGCCAGCGGGTCACGACCGGCCTGGCGCTCGCCGTGATCGACGCGACCGTGGCGCCCTCGGCCGCGGTCGGCCTCGAGCAGTCCGACGACCAGCCCGGCTTCACGACGCTGACCGGCCGCGTCGAGTGCCCGCAGAACGCCGACGGGTCGCGGGCAGGCACCGTGCTGTGCACCGGATCGTGGGCCGTGGTGCCGTTCGCGGCCACCCCGCTCAGCGTGGGTGAACGGGTCGTCGCCTCCGGCTGGCTCACCGCCGAGCCCTACCTCTGGGCGGCCGAGGGCGCCCTGGCCCACGCGGTCCCCGCGGGCAGGCAGGCGTGGCGGGTCGCCCGGGTCCGCCGCGTCGAGGAGGCCGACCCGTGCAGTATCGAGCGCCTCCCCGACGAGGCGGACGTGGACCCGGATGCGGCCTATCTGCTGGAGCTCTCGGCCGCCACGTGATCGAGGCGCTCTGAGGATCCCCGGCACCGCCCGACGAGCGAGTCACCGTGACTCGGTTCGATGTCTCGGCGTCGGGGCCCACGGGGACGTCGGCGGCGGAACGAGCCCCGCTCAGCGGGTGCGGCGGGCGCGCTTGTCGGCGTACATGGCGGCGTCGGCCACCGCGACGGCCTCGGCGAAGCCGCTGGCGACACCGACGTGGGCGAGGCCCGCCGAGCACGGGGTCCCCGCCGCGTCCAGGGCCTCCTGCAGGCGGGCCACGAGCGGTACGGCGTCCTCGGGACCCACGGTCGCGACCATGGCGAACTCGTCGCCGCCGAGCCGCGCGAGCGGATCGCCACGACGGGTCACCGAGCGCAGTGTCTCGGCGGTGCGTCGCAGGTAGACGTCCCCGGCGTCGTGACCCTCGGTGTCGTTGACCCGCTTGAGCCCGTCGAGGTCCATCATCACCACGCAGGCCGGGTCGCCGAAGCGACGGAACCGTTCCTCCTCGCGGGCGAGCCAGCGCTCCCAGCCGCGGCGGTTCAGCAGGCCGGTCAGGGCGTCCGTCTCGGCGTCGGAGACCGCGAGCTCGAGCTGACGCGCCGATTGCACCGCGTTGGAGTCGGCCTCCAGGACGCTGGAGAGCAGGCTCGAGAGCAGGTCGAGCAACGTCTCGTGGGTGACGAACCCGGCGTCGAGGGGCTCGGAGTTGATCCCGATGACGGTGCCGAAGAGGTCGCCGTCGGGGTAGAGGATCGGGGTGCCGACGTAGGCCGCGACCGGCATGCCGTTCTCGGCGGCGGAGGCGATCACGTCGCACAGCGCGGGTTCGGCGCCGGTGTCGGGCACCACGCGCGGGGTCTCCCCGGAGACCATCGTCCGGCAGATCGACATCGTCCACTTGCCCTCGACGCCGGGCACCAGCCCGTAGCCGTGGTCGTCGCTCACGAGGACGGTCTGCCGCTCCCCCGCCACGCGCGTCACGGCCCAGGCGCCCATCGGCAGCGCCCCGGCGAGGTAGTCGACCACCATGTAGCAGGCCTGGTCGAACGCGCGCGGAGGTGTGAGCTCCGCGGTCACGGTGCTGGTCATGTCGCTCTCGGCCCCCTCAGCCCGGGTGCCCGCGCCCCCTCGCGCGCGTCCCGTGACCGCCCATTCTGGAGCGCCGGGCGCGACACCGGACCGGGAGGGGTCACCCGTCGCAGATGCAGCAACGGGTACGGCCTGCCGTCGGCGTCGGTCTCCGACCTGCCGATCTCGACGAAGCCCCGGCGCGCGTACCAGGCCCGCGCCGACGGGTTCTGCTCGTTGACGTCCACGGTCAGCAGCGGGTGATGGGCCGCCGCGTCGTCGAGCAGGGCGGAGCCCGCCCCGCGCCCGTGCACCTCGGGGTCGACGAAGAGCATGTCCACCTCGCCTCCGCTCCCGCCGAGGAAGCCCACCGGCCCGTCGGGGCCCGTCGCCACCCGCACCGCCGCCCGGGCGATCTCCGCCCGCGACCGGGGCTCGAGCTCCTCGACCGCACCCGCCGGCAGGAAGTCGTGGGTCGCCTCGACCGCGCGGCGCCACACGGCGACGAGCGTGTCCAGGTCGGCGGGGTCCGCGTCCCGGATCTCCCAGGTCATCGAACCAGCGTAGGGACTTGACCCTCACGCCGCGTGAGGCCGCACGCTGATTCACCATGACCGGAGTGACGGAGACGGGGATGACGGTCGGCCAGGTGGCCGAGCGCTTCGCGGTGACGGTGCGGACCCTGCACCACTACGACGAGATCGGGCTGCTGCGCCCGAGCCGTCGCAGTGCGGCGGGCTACCGCCTCTACACCGACGCCGACGTCACCCGTCTGCGGCACGTCGTCGTGTACCGCCGGCTCGGGTTCGCCCTCGAGGAGATCGCCGTCGTCCTCGACGATCCCGGCGCCGACGTGTCGGCGCACCTGCGACGCCAGCGGGACGCGGTCATGTCCCGGCTCGACGAGCTCTCCGGTCTCGTCATGGCCATCGATCGAGCCCTGGAGGCGGAGATGACCGGAATCCACCTGACGCGCGAGGAGCAGAAGGAGCTCTTCGGCGACGGGTTCCACGAGGAGTACCAGGCCGAGGCGCAGGAGCGCTGGGGTGACACCGAACAGTGGAAGCAGTCCCAGGCCCGGACCTCGCGGTACACGAAGGCGGACTGGCAGGCGATCAAGGCCGAGGCCGATGCGGTCGAGGACGCGTTCGTCGCCGCGAAGCGTTCCGGGGCGGCCCCGGACTCCGATGCCGCCCTCGCCGCGGCGGAGGCTCACGGCAGACACATCCAGGAGCGCTTCTACGACCTCTCCCCCGAGATGCATCTCTGCTTGGCCCGGATGTACGTCGCGGACGATCGGTTCACGCAGCACTACGACGACCTCGAGCCGGGGCTCGCGCAGTACGTGCACGACGCGATCGAGGGGCTGCGCGCCAGGTGAACGGACGTCGCCGCTCCGACGACCACATCCGCTCACCGGGCCGAAGGCCAGCGGTGCGCCTCCGCGATCACCTCGACCAGCCGGCCGACCGCCGCGTCGAACACGGTCTTGCCGTGCTCGGCGGTGGCGCCGGTGGGGTCGCCGATGTGGCCGTCGGGGCCGAAGTCGTCGGTGAGCCAGCCGAA